>JAEZCS010000170.1 GCA_023433445.1 Pseudomonadota bacterium
GGCCTTCGGCGTCGAGGCCAGTGGCCGCGTCGTATGGGCGCGAGGCAAGCGTTTTGGCATTCAATTCAGCCAGCCGATGACGGACGAAGCAATCGACATCGTCATTCGGGGAAGGTGAGCGTCAGCCCCGCTTGCGCCATTTCCTGAAGAGCGAAGCGCTGACCAGTCCGCCGCCCAGCAGCGCGGCGATCGCACCACCGGCAGACGCAAGTGCCCAGGCGCCGGCAGCCAGCAGGCCGGTCAGGAAATCGACGATGATCAGCGTCAGGTGGATCATGGCAAGAGGACGGCTGGCCTAGCGGCCAAGTTCCTTGGCTTCCTGATATTTGAGCTCAAGGAAGCGGTTCTGCACCGCCAGCTTGTCTATGTCACCGCTGGCGAGTGTCTCGCTGATCCGGGCGAGTTCTCCGTCGATGACCTTCAGTCCTTCGACCAGCTGCTGCTCGGGCACGCGGCCATTACGTTCTTCGCGGCGGAGCGCGGCGGGAATGGATTCATATCCGGTGACCAGTTCGGGCAGGTGATCGGACAGCAGCTTGCGGATTTCCTGGGCGGCCGGCTCCTGGTCATTGAGGCGTTCGAGTTGGGGCGCAAGCGTCTCCAGCTTGACGCCGATGCTGTCGGCCAGGGTGACGGCGGGGGCGGGCAACGCCTTGCTTTGATTGTTCAGCCAGATTTCGGTCTGGAGCGGAAGGGCGGTGATGGGAGCGGTGGCAAGCGCGCGCGTTCCGACGCGCGGTTCGGAAGGCAAAGCCACGATGAGCAACAGCGTGGCGAGGAGAATGCCAAGCGCAAGCATCAGGCCAGATGTGCCGAGCGGGACGAAGAAGCCCGCAACCAGGCAGCCGATCAGTATCCCGGCCACCGACCAGAAGGCCCATTTGACCTTCCGCATCAGGGCCGCCATGCGCCTGCGCCGAGCCCGCGCCGTCAGGCTGCGCGCTCGCAAGCCGTGGCGGCGCAGCAGCGCCTCGGCATCGGCCAGGACACGGTCGGCCTTGCTCACCGCCTCATGCCTCGATCGCGCTCAGCAGCGGGTTGTCCACACGCGCCTGTTGCGCGGCCTGTGCCTGACCCTCCGCGCGGGCGATATAGCCCTTGGACTTTTCCACTTCGGCTGACAGCGTGTTCACCGTCGTCTTCATATTCTCCAGTGCCTTGACCTTGAACGTGTCGATATTGTCCATCGTGTCGTAGATGTTCTGGAATGCGCGTTGCAGCGTCGCGATGGGTATGGTGCTGGACGCGGCCTGCTCATGGATCTGCGCCGTCTGGTTCTTCAGCATCTCACCGGTCGAATCGATCATGTTCGCGGTCGTCGTGTTGAGCGCGCTGATCTGTTCGAGCACCAGCTTCTGGCCCGCGAGCGCCTGCGCCACGGTGACGGCGGTGCGCAGCGCGGCGACCGTGGTGGTGCTGGCGCGGTCGACGCCCTTCACCAGCTCGACATTGTTCTTCTTGACGAGGTCAAGCGCGAGATAGCCCTGCACCGTCACGGCCAGCTGCGTCAGCAGGTCCTGCGTGCGCTGGCGGATATAGAAGAGCGCGCTGTCGCGGATCGCCTTGGCCTTCGCGGGATCGGTCGCGTCCAGTTCCAGCGCCTTCGCCTCCAACCGGGCGTCCAGCGTCTTGGAGATGTGGATCATCTGTTCAAGGCGGCCCATCGTCGCCCACATATTCTGCCGCTCGACATCAATGGCGGCATTGTCCTTGATCAGCACATCCTTGCCGCTGGCAAGCGAGCCGAGGATGGAGTTGATGTGACCCTGGGCACTTTTATAGCCGTCGAAATAGTCCCGCAGCTTGTTGCCGAAGGGGATGATCCCGAACAGCTTCTTGGGCGCGAGCAGGCTGCCCCGCTTGCCGGGATCGAGATCCTCGACGGTGCGGCGTAACTCGGCCAGGTCCGCGCCAACCTTGTTGTCGCTGTCCATCGCGCGCACCGGTCGATCGAGGAAGCGGTTGGAATGGCCCGCCGCTTCGGCGATTTCCTTGCGGCCCATATTCGTCAGTTGATCGACCCGCTGGCCAAATTCGGGCGAGTTGGCGTCCTGCGCGACAAGGTCGTCGACAAAGGCATCCACCTTTTCCTCCAGCTTCGACCGTTGCCCCTCGTCAAGCGGCACAAGGCCTGCCGCCTTTTCCGGCGAGACCGGGGGCACCGGATCGGGTGGCGTCAGGTTGAGCGTGTCGGCGGTCGCCGTGGTGGGCGCGGTGCTGGCCATAACGTCTCCTTCTTGCTGTTATATGTAACTATAACAGTGGCGCTTCAATGCGGAATATGGTTTCGCGCCCCGCCCGATGCAAATCCATGGCCCGCCCTTGCCGCAACGCATCATTTCCTGTAGGGGCGCGCGCGATACTCTGGTCAGGCGTGGTGCCGGCCGGGAAACCAGAAAATCCCAAAGGCACATGCATGTCACTGCGTAATATCGCCATCATCGCACACGTCGATCATGGCAAGACCACATTGGTGGACCAGCTTTTCCGCCAGTCCGGCACCTTCCGCGACAACCAGCGCGTCGAAGAACGCGCCATGGATTCGAACGACCTCGAAAAGGAACGCGGCATCACCATTCTGGCGAAGCCCACCTCGGTCGAATGGAACGGCACCCGCATCAACATCGTCGATACGCCCGGCCACGCCGACTTCGGCGGTGAGGTGGAGCGCATCCTCTCGATGGTCGACGGCGTGATCCTGCTGGTCGACAGCTCGGAAGGCGCGATGCCGCAGACCAAGTTCGTCACCGGCAAGGCGCTGGCGCTCGGCCTGAAGCCGATCGTCGTGGTCAACAAGATC
>JAEZCS010000235.1 GCA_023433445.1 Pseudomonadota bacterium
GCGCATAGCTGCACCGGCGACGGCGGCGGCATGGTGCTGCGCGCTGGCCTGCCGCTGCAGGACCTGGAGTTTGTGCAGTTCCACCCGACCGGCATTTACGGCGCGGGCGTCTTGATCACCGAAGGCGCGCGCGGCGAGGGCGGCTACCTCACCAACTCCGAAGGCGAGCGCTTCATGGAGCGCTATGCTCCCTCGGCGAAGGATCTGGCGTCGCGTGACGTCGTGTCGCGCTCGATGGCGATGGAAATGCGCGAAGGGCGCGGCGTTGGTCCTAACAAGGATCACATCTTCCTGCACCTCGACCATATCGATCCCAAGGTGCTGGCAGAGCGTCTGCCGGGCATCACCGAAAGCGGCAAGATCTTCGCGGGCGTCGACCTGACCCGTCAGCCGCTGCCTGTCACTCCGACCGTCCACTACAATATGGGCGGCATCCCCTGCAACTATCACGGGCAGGTGGTGACGAAGGTTGGCGACGATCCCGAAGTCGTGGTGCCGGGCCTCTACGCGGTCGGCGAAGCGGCATGCGTGTCGGTCCATGGCGCGAACCGCCTTGGTTCCAACTCGCTGATCGACCTTGTCGTGTTCGGCCGCGCGACCGGCCTGCACCTTAAGGAAACGATCAAGCCCAATGGATCGCACCGCCCGCTGCCCAAGGATGCGGCCGATCTGGCGCTGTCGCGCCTCGATCACTACCGCAACGCCAAAGGCGGTTCGCCCACGGCGAAGATTCGCCTGGAAATGCAGCATACCATGCAGAAGCATGCCGCCGTGTTCCGCGACAGCGCGCTGCTGGGTGAGGGCGTCACCAAGATGGCGCAGGTCAATGCCAGTATGCAGGATGTCGGCGTGTCTGACCGCTCGCTGATCTGGAACACCGACCTTATCGAGACGCTGGAGCTGGACAACCTGATGTCCCAGGCGGTCTGCACCATGGTCAGCGCGGAAAACCGCAAGGAAAGCCGCGGCGCCCACGCGCATGAGGATTTCCCGAACCGCGACGACGACAACTGGATGAAGCACACCGTCAGCTGGTTCGAAGGCTGGGGCGGCAAGGGCGGCAAGGTCAGCCTGGATTACCGTCCGGTGCACGATTACACCCTCACGGACGAGGCGGAATATATCAAGCCCAAGGCCCGCGTTTACTAAGACGCGCTGACAGGCGAGATGATGAGGGGGCGGGCCGCGAGGTTCGCCCTTTTTCTTATGGGTAAGCTCGTATTGAAGGAGGCTCGACGATGTCGGACGCGAACAGACATTCTGGCCAATGCCATTGCGGGTCGGTTGGCTTCGAGGTCGAACTGAGCAACGGCCTTGATAGCGCCCGGCGATGCAACTGTTCATTTTGCTGTATGCGAGGTGCCGTTGCGGTGTCGGCGAGGCTCGGCGGCCTGCATATCGTGCGTGGTGGGGACATGCTGACAAGTTATTGTTTCAACACAGGGGCAGCAGAGCATTTCTTCTGCTCGCAATGCGGGATCTACACGCATCACCAGCGCCGCTCCAACGCTGACGAATATGGCGTGAATGTCGCTTGCCTTAAAGGAATCAGCCCTTTCGACTTCGATGAGGTTCCGGTGCTGGATGGCGAGAACCACCCAAGCGACAATGGCGGGCGGGCGCGGATGGCAGGAGTGTTGCGCTTTGTTCGGACCGAGGCTGACGGATAGGGCGGGGCGCTCAGCGGCATTGTGGTTCGTTGAAGGCTTTTCTGTGTGCTGTGAGAAGGAGCGGGCCGGTCTGGGGCGAGGCGGCTGTGAGCAGCCTGAGGCGTTGCGCTGGCCCACCCCCTTGCCCCCTCCCGCCTGCGGGAGGGCGAATGATGCCCGACCGTCCGCCTTCGGACGGGGAGTGGTGCCGGACTTCCCGTCTGGGTTGCGGCCAGTCAACAAGCATGTGGGACGGGGGACGCGGTCAAACCCCCTCTGGCGCAGCGTTCCCCCTATCGCTAAGTCTTGTTCCAATGACGATCGATCCCCTGGTCCTGTTGCAGGCCTATGCCATCGGCGTGTTTCCCATGTCCGATGATCGAAATGCGGAGGAAGTTTACTGGATCGAGCCTAAGCGGCGGGCGATCATGCCACTTCACGGCTTCCACATGTCCCATTCACTGGCAAAGACGATCCGCCGGGACAGGTTTCGCGTGACGGCCAATCGCGATTTTGGCGGGATTGTAGCGCTGTGCGCGCAGGCGGCCGAGGACCGGCCGTCGACCTGGATCAACGGCGAGATTGAACAGACATATCGGCATTTGCACGAAATCGGCTTTGCCCATTCGATTGAAGTCTGGGACGGTGATGAACTGGTGGGTGGACTCTACGGGGTAGCGCTGGGTCAGGCATTTTTCGGCGAAAGCATGGTGTCGCGAAGGACCGACGCTTCCAAGGTCGCCTTGGCCTGGCTGACTGCGCGGATGCGCTTTGCCGGTTTTACCCTGCTGGACTGCCAGTTCATGACCGAGCATCTTCGGTCTTTAGGCGCGATCGAAATCAGCCAGAAGGACTATCTTGCGCTGCTGGCCGGCGCGCTTGGAGAGGTGCCGCTGGGTGCTGGGCGCTCTTCAGCATTGGCTGGTGGTTCGGGAGCCTGGGCGGACCTGGCATTCGCCCCGCTGGCGGGTGAAGAGGCGGCAGGAGGTTCGCCTTTGCCGCCCAGCTTGACCGTGTCAGGTCCGCTCTCCGGCCAGGACATCGTGCAGCTTCTCACCCAGACGTCGTAAATGGGGTGCTGCACGACGTTGCGGTCAGGCCGCTCTTTGAAGAGCCAACCTGAAAAATTGCGGCGCCATTTATTGTCTGCGGTACTGCGCACGTCGAGTTGTACGAACGCGCCGGTTTCCTGGACATTTTCCCAAGGCGCAGAGGTCTCACAGGCCTGGAGCCGGACAATGGCGTCGCCCACGCGCAAGGCGTCGCCGGGCTTCATTGTCAGGTCAGTGGTTATGCCGTTGCGCTTGTTAAGCAGGCCGATCACCGCCACCCGTTCCGCCATCGGCGTACCTGGCAGAGCATCGGCGCCGCCATTGCGAATCTTCTGTCCTTCGATCTTTACCGGGCCGGTGCGATTTTCCGTCGGCAGCTCATTGTCGCCGCAGGCCGCCAGTGACAGCAGCAACGCTAAGGGCAGGGTCGGCAGGATCGCTCCTGCCGGGCGCGGGGTCATGATGCGTCTGGGCTCCACGCTTCATAGTCGCCGGTTGCGCGCTGACGCTGCGCACCCTTCTCGAGCGCGCCGGTGGGGCGGTAGGCATTGGGCGTGCCAGTCGCGTTGGGCGTGAAATCCCGTTCCCATATGCGCGGCGGGGGAAGGAAGCTTTCCGGCGTGCCCTCAATGGTGTGATGGAGCCAGCCATGCCATTCTGCGGGCACGCGGCTGGCGTCGTTATTGCCGTTGTAGATCACCCAGCGGCGCGTGCGGCCGTGCATGTCCGTGCCGCCTTCATAATAAATATTACCCTGATGGTCTTCGCCCACCTTCTTGCCCTTGCGGGAGGTGTAAAATGCGGTGCCGATGGTCGCGCCATTCCACCAGGTGAAGATCTTGGCCAGGATTCCCATGCGCCAAGCGCTTAGCGCCTGCCGTGGGGCATTGGCAAGG
>JAEZCS010000215.1 GCA_023433445.1 Pseudomonadota bacterium
GAAATCAACCTGAACGTAAAGGTGCAGCAGGAGGTGGTCGTTCGCCTTCAGCGCGATGCACAGGATCTTATTCAGAATAACCCGGAGTTGTTCCCGCAATGACACGCAAGCTTTTGATGATCGCCGCAGGTGCCGCCGTCGTGCTGGCCACAGGCTTAGTCGCGAGCGCTCCTGCGCGTGCGCAGTCGGGCGCAGTCGCGGCGGCAATGGCCGAGGGTGCCGTGGGTGAACAGGCAGACGGCTATCTGGGCATCGCCGGTTCAGTCAGCGGGGCCGTGCGATCGGAAGTCGAATCGATCAACATCAAGCGTCGCGCTGCCTACACCGACCTTGCGAGCAAGCGCGGCGTGACGGTGCAGGACGTGGCGGCTGCGACTGGCTGCCAGACGTTGAGCAATCGGGTGAAGCAAGGGCAGGTGTATCGCATCGGTGCGGGCCCGTGGCAAACCAAGGGCGCCGGGCCGATTGCGCTTCCCAGTTATTGCGCAACTGCCGGGTAATTCAGCCCGCACGCGGTAGTTTCTTTCTTAGGTTCGGACGAAGCGCGATTCTCCTGTCCAACTACGGTTGACTATCCCGAAAGCCCTTTCTAAACGGGCCGCGCCTTGACGGGTGCAACCGCACGCGCCATGCCGCCTCACGCGGGCTTATCTGCCTGAACGGAAAGGAATGGTCATGGCGGAGGATGTGCCCGGGCAAGACCCGGTGAATGAGGACGCGCGCATCACTTCTCTTGAGGAGCGGATCGCAAAGGCCGAACGAGCCGAAAAGGTCAGGCAGGGGACCACTAAGCAGCAGGGCGACGATGGGTCGCGTCTGGGCAACAGGGTTCTTGCAGAGCTGATCGGTGGTCTTGCCGGTGGTGCCGTGGTTGGTGGGACATTGGACTACTTTCTGCGGACATCCCCATGGCTCCTGCTCGCTTTCCTCGGTCTTGGGATCGTGGTTGCTTTCAGGAACATCATCAGATTGACGACGACGAAGCGTCCCGGCGAATAGGGGCGCTTTTATCTTAGTCCGAATACCAGACGTTACAGGGGTCAACGTGGCAGAATCCGGCAAAATCGATCCGATGCACCAGTTTGCGATCGAACCGTTGTTCGGTACGGATCACTTGTCGCTCGGCGGCTTCAACATCGCATTCACCAACAGCGCGCTCTACATGGTGGCAGCTGCTGTGGTGCTGTGGATCTTCGTAATTGGCGGCCTGAAGCGCGAGCTGGTGCCTGGCCGCTGGCAGATGGCGGTCGAATATATGACCGGCTTTATCAAAAGCCTGCTGATCGCCAATGTGGGTGAGGGCGGCAAGAAGTATATTCCGTATGTCTTCTCGCTGTTCATGTTCATTCTGCTGGCGAACCTGCTTGGCCTGCTGCCGCTTGGTCTGCTCGGCTTGCATCCGTTTACCTTCACCAGCCATTTCACGGCGACCGGCGTCCTCGCGATCCTGAGCTTCTCGATCGTGTTGATCGTCGGCTTCTGGAAACACGGCCTCCACTTCTTCTCGCTGTTCGTGCCCCATGGCACGCCGCTGCCGATGATCCCGGTGATCTTCCCGATCGAGCTCGTGTCTTTCATGGTGCGGCCGTTCAGCCTTGGCTTGCGACTGTTCGTTGCGATGACCGCAGGGCACGTCCTGCTCAAGGTGCTGGCCGGGTTCGTGATCAACAGCTCGAATGCTGGCGTCGCCTATGGCCTGACCGTCGGTTCCGCCAGTTTCATTCTGATGATCGGCATCAGCGCTCTGGAAGTGTTGGTTGCGGTGATCCAGGCCTATGTGTTCGCGCTGCTGACTTCGGTCTACCTGAACGACGCCGAGAACCTTCACTAAGTTTCCGCTATTTTTCCAACCATTTGTTCGAGTTTAGAAAAGGGAGTTTACGACATGGACGCAGAAGCCGCAAAGCTGCTCGGTGCTGGCCTGGCCGCCATTGGTGCGGGTCTCGCCTCGCTCGGTGTGGGCAACGTGTTCGCATCGTTCCTGGAAGGCGCGCTGCGCAACCCGGGTGCCGCTGACGGCCAGCAGGGCCGCCTGTTCATCGGTTTCGCCGCAGCCGAACTTCTGGGTCTGCTGGCATTCGTCATCGCCATGATCCTCGTGTTCGTGGCCTGACAACCGCTTGGCGAGTGGATAGGGCGGCTCTCACCGTCCCGTCCACTCGCATGAAATGACGGCGCCTTGATCGGACGGACCTAAAATGCCTCAAATCGCGCAAATCGCCGAAACCTATGCATCACAGATTTTCTGGATGCTGCTGACATTCGGCTTTGTCTTCTTCGTCATCGGCCGGGGCATGGTCCCCAAGGTTCAGGCGACGGCCGACGCGCGCGACGCGAAGATCACTGGTGATCTGGAAGCGGCCAAGGCTGCCTTCGCCCGTGCCGACGAGGCAGAAGCCGATTATCGCACCCGTGACGCGGAAAGCAGGGCTGCGGCCCAGGCAACGCTCGCGCGTGCGAAAGCGGAAGCTGCCAAGGCTTCCGAAGGACAGCTTGCTGCCGCCGACGCTGAAATCGCCACGCGGATCGGCGCTGCCGAAGCCCGCATCCAGGCGGCCAGCCAGGCTGCTATGGCAGAGATTGAAACCGTCGCCGCCGAAGCGGCGCGCGACATGGTGGCCCGTATATCTGGCGTGAATGCGTCCGATGAAGCGGCCCGCAACGCAGTAAAGGCGGCACTGGCCCATGGCTGAGGCAGCAGCACAGCATCACGAAGGTACGCCTCCGCATTTCGACGAGGCAATTCACGCCGAAGGGATGGAGCCGGTAGGCACCGTCGCGCATGAAGGCGTGGTGCCGCACACTGATCCAAAAGCCGTCGGCATGGACGCGACCGCCTGGGTCAGCCTGGCGATGGCGGTCTTTATCCTCATTCTCCTGATCAAGAAGGTGCCTGCACTGATCGGCAATGTGCTCGACGGTCGGATTGCCCAGATCAAGGAACAACTGGCGGAAGCCGCGAAGCTGCGCGCCGAAGCTGACGCTTTGAAGGCGGAATATGAGGCGAAGCTAGCCAATGCTGCCGGTGAGGCCGAGGCAATGCGCAAGTCTGCTGAGGGCGAAGCGGCAACGCTGCTGGAAGACGCCAAGGCGAACGCGGTGGCTCTGGTCGCTCGCCGCCAGAAGATGGCCGAGGACAAGATCGGTGCAGCGGAACGTGCCGCTATTGCGGGTATTCGCGCCAAGGCCGTCAACGCCGCTACCAGCGCAGCCGCGACGCTGATCGCACAGAACCATGATGCCGGTGCCGATCGCCAACTGGTGGACAGTGCCATCAAGGGGTTGAGCCCAACCGTTTGAGATCGAACCATCTCGTTTAAAAGGGCCGGTGCGGATCGCTGCACCGGCCCTTTTTGTTTTGTGGCAGTTCGCCGCCCGCGCCTAAATTGCCAGGCGCGCACGGCGAACCGCTGTCAGTCGGCAAGCGTCGCGTTGTCGATGACGAAGCGATACTTCACGTCACTCTTCTGCATCCGTTCATAAGCAGTCTCAATGTCTCGCGCCGCTACCATCTCGATGTCGGCAACGATGCCCTTTTCAGCGCAAAAATCGAGCATTTCTTGGGTTTCTGCTACGCCGCCGATTAACGATCCGGCGATCGACTTGCGGCCGAAGATCAACATGCCGATATTGGGCGACGGGTGCGGATGTTCGGGCACCCCGACCAAGGTCATCGTCCCGTCACGCTTCAGCAGCGTTGTGAACTGGTCGAGGTTATGGGCGGCGGCAACGGTATTCAGAATGAAATCGAAGCTGCCAGCTTGGGCGGCCATCTCATCAGCATTGCGCGACACCACGACTTCCTGAGCGCCCAGATCGAGCGCATCCTGCCGCTTCGATTCAGATGTGGTGAACGCGACCACATGGGCGCCCATTGCGTGAGCCAGCTTGACAGCCATATGGCCGAGACCGCCAATCCCCACGATCCCGACCTTCTTGCCCGGCCCAACCTGCCAATGGCGAAGAGGGGAATAGGTCGTAATTCCTGCGCACAGCAGGGGCGCCACGGCAGCGAGTTGGTCAGCGGGGTGGCGGACCTTTAGGACGAACTTGTCCTTTACCACGATGTCCTGAGAGTATCCGCCGAGCGTATGGCCGGGCGGGTCCTGCGTCGCGCCGTTATAGGTCGGGACGAAGCCAGTCTCGCAATATTGCTCCAGCCCTTCCTCGCATGATGCGCAGTGCTGGCAGCTGTCCACCATGCACCCTACGCCGACAGTGTCGCCCAGCTTGACGTTGGTGACATGTTCACCCACCGCGGTCACATGGCCAACAATCTCATGTCCCGGGACGCAGGGATAGAGAGTGCCCGCCCATTCGGAACGCACCTGATGCAGGTCGGAATGGCAGATTCCGCAATAGGCTATCGCGATTTGCACATCATGAGGCCCGATCGCCCTGCGTTCGATGTCGATCGGCTCCACGGCTTTGTCAGCGGCATAAGCGCCATAGGCTTTTGTCATCATGTTGATGTCTTTCTGCTGATCCTCATGGCTCGCCTGCTAACCTGCCGCGAGGAGGGTGGAAGTGGCGAGGGCTAGGTGGGAAATTGCCGGGCCGTTTCAATGCTTGCTTGGGCTATGGGAGCGCTCAGCCATTGCGCTCGGCTCAGCCCCCGCTATCTCTGCAACCATGTCGCATCCCCAATCTCCCGACCGTTTTCATGAGGATAAGGCCAGCTTCACGGTGCGCGGCGCAGGTGCGCCCGACATCGAGGCGGGTGTTGAAGCCATCCGTACCACATTGAAGACCCTGCCGACGCGACCTGGTGTTTACCGGATGCAGGACGCGCGTGGCGACGTGCTTTACGTGGGCAAGGCTCGCGCGCTGCGTAACCGGGTGGCCAATTATACGCAGGTCGATCGGCTGCCTAAACGATTGCAGCGGATGGTGGCGCAAACCCGGTCCATGACGATCGTGACGACCAACAGCGAGGCTGAGGCGCTGCTGCTGGAGGCGCAACTGATCAAGCGGTTCCGGCCGCCGTACAACGTCCTGCTGCGCGACGATAAAAGCTTCCCATTCATCCTGCTTCGGGAGGATCATTCCTTTCCGCGCGTGCAGAAGCATCGTGGCGCGCGGAAATATCAGGGGCGCTATTATGGCCCCTTTGCCAGCGCGGGGTCAGTAACCCGGACGATCAATGCGCTGCAGAAGCTGTTCCTTTTGCGGAGCTGCACGGACAGCTTCTTTGCGAACCGGTCGCGCCCTTGCCTCCTGTTTCAGATCAAGCGCTGCTCCGCGCCTTGCGTCCAGCGGATTGATGAGACGGGCTATGCCGAACTGGTCAAGGACGCGCAGGATTTTCTCGGCGGCAAGTCGACGGTCGTGCAGAAGAAGCTGGGCGAAGCGATGCAGGCCGCGTCGGAAGCGATGGATTTCGAGCAGGCCGCGGTTCTGCGCGACCGCCTGAAAGCGCTGACGTTCATCCAGGGCAGCCAGGCGATCAATGCGGAAGGCCTGGGCGACGCCGATATTTTCGCTCTGGCGACGAAGGGCGGGGCGATGTGCATCCAGGCCTTCTTCATTCGCGGAGGGCAGAATTGGGGGCATCGCAGCTTTTTCCCGGTCCATACGGCTGAAGTGGCGGAAGATGAGGTTTTGGCGAACTTCATGGCGCAGTTTTATGAGGAAGTGCCGCCACCACGGCTGATCCTGTCCGATCGCACGCCCATGGAATGTGAACTGATCGCCCAGGCACTGGGCGAAAGGGCTGGCGCGAAAGTGCGTATCGAGGTGCCGCAACGTGGCACGCGGACTCGGCTGATCCGGCAGGCCCAGCGTAATGCGGTCGAGGCGTTGGACCGGCGATTGGCCGAAACGACGACCCAAGCGAAGGTTCTCGAGGAGATGGTCGAGACATTCGGACTCGATGGAGTGCCTGACCGGATCGAGATTTATGACAATAGCCATATCCAGGGCAGCCACGCGCTGGGAGCGATGGTTGTCGCCGGACCGGAGGGATTCCGGAAGAATGCCTATCGCAAGTTCAACATGAAGAACGCGGAAATCTCGAATGACGATTTCGCCATGATGCGCGAAATGTTCGAGCGGCGTTTTGGGCGAGCGGCGCGGGAGGATCCAGACCGCGATAGCGGAGAGTGGCCCGACCTGGTGTTGATCGATGGCGGCAAGGGGCAGTTGTCGGCGGCGCGGGCGATCCTGGAGGATCTGGGCATCGAAGATGTGTGCATGATCGGCATTGCCAAGGGACCGCATCATGGGCGGGACGGACGGGAGGTTTTCCATATGCCCGATGGGCGGGAGATCAGTTTCCCGATCAACCATCCGGTGCTGTTCTACCTCCAGCGCCTGCGGGACGAGGCGCATCGTTTTGCTATCGGGGCGCATCGGCAGAAGCGGAGCAAGGCGATCACGACCAGTTCGCTGGATGAAGTGCCGGGCATTGGGCCTTCGCGGAAGAAGGCGCTGCTGATGCATTTTGGAACGGCGAAGGCGGTGAAAAGTGCGGCACTGGAAGATTTGCTGAGGGCGCCGGGGGTTTCAAAGGCTGTGGCGCAGCAGGTTTATGACTATTTTCATGGATGAAGTAGCGAGAAAACGGCGTTTTCAATAAAGCCGTTTCGAGGCCGTAATGAGCATCCGGCGCGCTATGTGCTTGATGTGGGTTTCATTTTTTCCGGCTGCTCTTGCCATGTTGTTCCGGCCCTGCAATGGTCGCCCTGACGCTAGAAAAATCACAGCGCGGGTCGAGGAGAAGGGATCGTGGAAAGCCTTAGAGCTTGTCCGTCGTCGTGGACATATTCCATCCACATTTGCTACCATCTTAATTTGATGACTATCCTTATTAGCAAATATATTCCAAGGACAGTTTATCGTTACTGTATAAGCAGAACGAATACTTATCAAAAGACATATATCTGAAAATATAACTGCCGAAATGGCGGAGTTTGACAGCATGACCAACGGACATGCGGCTGTGTTGCGGGCTTGCAGAAGGTGGCGCTGGCTTGGCCTGTCCGCGCTTCGGCCCTGGCGCATGCTGGACGTTACGCGCCTGGTGCTCGCTGTCGTTTATACGGTGGTCAGCTTTGCATTCTCGTCTCCCCGCGCATGGGCGGAGAGTGCGGAAAACGGCATCATCTTCGCCATGCTGCTGCTGGCGCTGGGCGCATTGACCCTGTCGGCGCGCTCATGGGTGACGGAGATGCGCATCCGCAAACCCGTCGTCTTTCTGGACGCGCTGCTGTTCCTGTCGCTGCTGGTGGTGACGAACGCGTCGAACAGCCCCTATTTTTCCGGCAGCCTGTTCGTCGCGGTCGAAATCGCGCTGGTCGTGCGGCGACGATTTTACCTGCTGGTCGGCGCCTTCGCGGTGATGACGGCGATGCTGACTGTCGGGATGCACCAAATCGTCGAGGTGCCGTCCGAGCCCGATCCCGAGCGCGTCGCGCTGCGCGTGCTTTATCTTGCGGTGGTGATCGTGGTCACCGGCATGCTGCTGGGCCCGCGCCGTGAAACATTGCTGCAGGAAGAGAAGGCGAAGCGACTGACGCAAAGCAATCTGCCGCTGGTGAAGGGAGCGTCCGCACCCTTTTTGTTGCAAGCGCTGGAGGTCGCCACGGGGAGCAAGAATGGAGCGGTGCTGTTCCGCACGGCGAGCACGGAATCCTACCGATTTGCATCGACCCGGTTCGGCGAAAGCATCCCCGAAGGTACCAACGGATTGCTGGCGGTGGAGACGGGGTGGCATGATTGCCGCCGTGGGGCGTCGATCAACCTTTCGCAGGAGGGCGTAAGTCATCTGGCTCCGCTGAGCCCCGGAGGACGGGCATGGGCGGCCATGCTGGATGCGGAAACGCTAATGACACTGCGTGTGTCATTGGGCACCTTCGATGCCGTGGCCGCCGCCCAGCTTGATGACCCGACGCATGAAGACGCAGTGGCGATCGCACAGCGCCTGTTTGAAAGCGCCTGCGATGAGATGATGGTCCGCAACAGCCTGGACCTCGCCCATGACATCGCCGGGGCGCGTGAGCGCGAGCGGTTGCAGCGCGAACTGCATGACAGTGTGCTGCAGGCGTTGGCGAGTATCCGCTATCAGGTCGCGCCGGTGTTGAATGGGACGATCGGCGATCCGTTTACCGTGCTGGCGAATGTGGACCGGATCGCCAAGGATCAGATGGGCACCCTGAGGCGGATCATCAACCCGGCCGAGGATGGTGAGGATTTCGCCTATCTGCCCGAGACGCTGGCAGCCGTCGTGCGGTCGTTGGCAGAGCAGTGGGGCATAAAATGCGAGCTGCGGGTGGAAGAGGGCAATTGCGCGACCAGCGCGATGATCGGACGTGAACTGAGCTTCGCGGTGCGTGAGATCGTTGCCAATGCCGTCCGCCACGCCGGGGCCCGTTCGGTGGAGTTTTCGCTGCAACCGGCAGGCAATCGGATCGCGTTGCACGTCACGGATGACGGCGTGCCCAATCTCGCCAGGTTGGGATCTACCGGCGCCGTGCAATCCCGGTCGTTGATGCGAAGGGTGCAGGCGTTGGGCGGCGAGGTATATTTGCGCAATCTCGGCGGGCGGACGATGATCCAGATCACCGTGCCACGGAAGTGAGAGGGGCTGACTGCACGCCCTGGCAAGGGGTGAGGGTGTGCGTTCGCCCTCGACCAACTCACACGCGGGCATTTCGCAGAACTTTTGAAGGGCGGGGGCGTTTTACCGCGGATTAACCAGAATCGTCGATAGGTGATCCTTCCGATGATGCGGCAAGCGGAGGCGCGGTTTCATGGTGCGATTGGTGCAGGATCACCTTTACCGTAAAAGCGTGGCGCTGGTGCTGTCCCTGCAGTTCAATCTGGAGCGCATCGTCGGCGCCTGGGTCCTGATCGCCGCCTTTGCCTGTGGCCTGAGGCTTGCCTTTCCAGCGACGCCCTATGCCAACGCGCCTTGGGCCAGCGGAGTGGGCCTGCTGCCTTATCTGCTCGTGGTTGGCGCGCCGGTTGCGACGCTGCTGTTCGGCCTGAAACTGTTTCCGGCAGGGCGGGTGCTGGCGCAGCCCAGCTTCCGGCTGGCGCAGGTCGGCTGGTGGCGGAAGATCGACTGCCTGAAGGCGCGGGAAATGTCGCAGTTCGGCCTGTATGGGGTGATGGCGTCTTTGCTGCTGGGCATTGCGCTGAACGTGCCGGTGCGGACGTTGGAGTTCCTGACTGCGGTCCCCGCATTGGGCAGCTATCCGCCGGGCTGGTATGTCAGCATGTATGCCGTGATGCTGGCGGATGTCGTGTTGCTGTCGAGCTTGTACATGTTCGCATTCGCCATGGCGTTGCGGATGGTGCCGCTGTTCCCCCGTTTCCTGGTGATGGTATGGGGTGTGGACCTGGTGGCGCAGCTGGGCATCGCGCAGCTGGTGGTGCGGATCGGGGATGTGCCCCCGGCCGTCCAGATGGCGCTGGCCGACCTGCTGACCGGCAATGTGAAGAAGGTGTTGATCAGCGCGGCGCTGTGGCTGCCCTATCTGCTGCTGTCGGAGCGGGTGAACATCACCTTCCGTAGCCGGATAAGCGCCTGAAGCGCGCCTGCCGTTACGTCAATCGGCCGATCGAGTCGGTTTGACGATGCCCGAATCGGAAAAATGACCGCTGTCGAATGTCGGCAGGCCGTATGTGATTCGCGACGAGTCGTGGCTGGCGGGATGCGGCGCAGCTTTTGCAGCAATTCATCAGGCGCTTGAGTCAGCGCTCTGCCGTTGGTTGTATTTCCATTGTCTGCGCAGGCGAACGGGTGAATATCGGGTGCGGATATATGTCGCGTGCTTGGTCTGATATTTCAGAATTTGTGTGAATTAAGCAGCGCGGTAACTATTTTCTTGTTCGATACTGTCCGTAGCGATGATTGAGGCTTATAGAAGCAGTAAAGTAATTGATAAGAATAACTTAGAAAAACATTGGCCATATACCCAAAGATATACTCTGTATTGCTTTGTTTTTATTGTGCAGGCGCGATATGGCAAGCGGAAATGGTTAACAAAAAATTGGCGCAAATTACTGAAATATAAAGATATTTTTTACCATGTTGACTTGCATCATGTTTGAGCCAATTTGGGGTCAAGTTCTACGGGAAACTGCCCAACTGCCTGGCGAGTGGGAGCACCAACGCTAGGGTCGCCAGGTGGCAAAGGCCCCTCCGCAGAACTGTGCAAGAGCAGCCGAAATGCTTTCGGCGCAGTAGGGGTGAAAAACATGACTTTTTTCAAGAATCTCTGGAATGATGAGAGCGGTGCTTCGGCGGCGGAATATGTGCTGATCTTGGCGATTGTGGGCACGGGTATTGCTGCGGCGGCCTTTACTTTGGGCGGTTCTATTAGCGGAGCAATGAACAAAGCCACGAACTGCATCAATTCGACCGACGGTACCTGCAGCGGTACGGGCACGCCCGAGACCCCCGAATAAGACAGTAAATTGACGGGCCGACCATTCACTTGGTCGGCCATCATATCTTACGATTCCGGGGGGAGTTGTCGTGGGGCAGCGCAGATCTATCATCATCCTTGGCTTCGCGATCTTGCTGGGGCTGGCGGCGGTATTCGTCGCCAATAGCTATTTGAGCAAGGCGGAGCAGGCGCAGGCCACGCCTCAAGGGGGCATGACCAAGGTCGTCGTGGCGTCGATGCCGCTGCCCTTTGGCGCGGCGATCACGCCGGAAAAGATCAGGGTGGTCGACTGGCCCGCTGCCTCGGTGCCGCCCGGTGCTTTTCGTGAGGCGGTTCAGCTCACGTCTCTCGGCAAGCAGCGCGTCGTGCTGCGCCAGATCGAGCCGGGCGAACCGATCCTTACTTCCAAATTGTCAGGCGAAGGCGGTCGCGCCACCATGTCCGGTGTGCTGCGGCCCGAAATGCGTGCTGTCGCCGTGCGGGTAAATGATGTGGCGGCGGCTAGCGGCTTCGTGCTGCCGGGCGACACGGTCGATGTATTTGTCACGCGCACGATGCAGGACGGCATGGGCGGTGGTGGCCAGCAGATCACTGACGTGCTGCTCCAGAATATCCGCGTCATCGCGATCGACCAGAATGCAAACGACAGTTCGAAAGACCCGGCGATCGGCAAGACAGCGACGCTGGAGGTCAATCAGGTCGATGCGCAGAAGCTGGTCCTGGGACAGCAGGTCGGCCAGTTGACGCTGGTGCTGCGCAATGTGACGGACCAGCCCAACCCGGCGGTGCAGACGGTGGGGACCGAAGACCTGCGCGATGGGGCCTATGTGGGTGGCTATTCGGCGCGGCGTGGCCGGATCGCAGAAGCGGCCTATCTGCCTGCGCAATTGCCCGCGATGCGCGCGCCGCGTCGCGTCGTTCCCAGAAATGTTTCCGCTTTGCCAGCGACCGCATCGGTTGAGATCGTACGCGGCACGACCGGCACCAGCTATGAGGTGAAGCGCTATGGTTCCCGCTAGGTCCTTGTCCATGCTGGCGCTGGGGACGGCGCTGGCCTTCGCGGGGGCGGCGTCCGCTCCGGCCCAGATTGCTTCGCTGACCGCCAGCAATGCCGATCATGCGGGCCAGCTGGACGTGCCGCTCAACAAGAGCCAGGTGCTGACGGTCGACCGGCCCTTTACCAAGGCTCTGGTGGGCAATCAGGACGTCGCCGACATCCTGCCGATGACCAACCGGTCGCTTTATGTGCTGGGCAAGAAGGTGGGGACGACGAGCCTTACCCTCTATGACAGCCGCAACATGCTGATCGCCGTCGTCGATGTGGCGGTAGGCCCGGATGTCGTGACGTTGAAGCGGCAGCTGGCCGAGCTGATCCCCGGCGAGCAGATCGGCGCGCGCGTATCCAATGACGCGGTGGTGCTGACGGGGACGGTATCGAGCGCTTCGGCGGTGGATCGCGCGGTGCAGATCGCCAGAACCTATGCGGGCGGCGACGAGAAGGTCGTCAACATGCTGTCGGTCGGTGCTTCGCAGCAGGTGATGCTGGAGGTGCGCTTTTCGGAGGTGAACCGGTCGGCGGCGAAGGATATCGGGCTGAACCACAGCTTTGTCGGCAACAGGACGGCGGGCAGCATCGGCAGTCTGTCGACTGACTCGATCGTCCCGACCAACAATGACCGGACGCCGACGATCAAGCTGGATGGCCTGTCCGACGCCTTTGGCGTGGGGACATGGGCTTACAAGATCGGCAGCCTCAACATCTTTTCCGCGCTGGATGCGCTGGAGCGCAAGGGGCTGGTGAAGACGCTGGCCGAACCGACGCTGGTGGCGCTTTCGGGTGAGACGGCGTCCTTCCTGGCGGGCGGCGAATTCCCGATCCCGGTCGTGCAGAATGGCGGCGGCGGGGGCGGCACCGGCAATAATGGCATCACGGTCGAGTTCAAGCCGTTCGGCGTCAGCCTGGGCTTTACGCCCACTGTCCTGAGCGATGGGATCATCAACCTGGTGGTCGAACCGGAGGTCAGCTCGATCGATCCATCGGCGTCCGTGACGATCAACGGGCTGGTGGTGCCGGGATTGCTGACGCGGCGGGCGAAGACAGTGGTGGAACTGCGCGACGGGCAATCCTTTGCCATCGCGGGGCTGCTGCGCAATGACTTCCAGGATACGGTGCGGCAGTTGCCGGTGCTGGGATCGATCCCGATCATCGGGGCGCTGTTCCGCTCCTCGGGCTTTCAGAAGCAGCAGACCGAACTGGTTATGATCGTCACGCCGCGCCTCGTAAAGCCGATGCGGGCCGAGGATGTGAGCCTGCCGACCGACCGGGTGGGCAATCCGCATGAGCTGGACCTGTTCCTGATGGGACGCACGGACAAGGCGGTGGGGATCAACCCGCTCAATCCTGACGCGATGCCTCCATCGTCGAAGCGGCCTGCGGCTCCGGCGGCGGCTGATCCGGCTCCGGCGGGCTCGGCGCAGAGTGGATATGAGCTATGAGGGGGAGGAAGACCATGGGCCGGTTGATCGTCGCGGTGATGCTGGTGGGTCCGGCTTTGGCAGGTTGCACCGCTAACGACCCGACCTTTGGCGGGGCGGTGCGCAGCAACTATGCGATGCAGGTGATCAACCCCGAGCCGCGCTACGAAGGCACGATCGTTGAAGGCGGCGACGGCAGCAAGAGCGCGGCGGCGATGGAACGCTATCGCACCGACAAGGTGAAGAAGCCGACGAGGATGAGCACGACGCAGGGTGTGAGCGGCGGTGGCGGTGCAGGCGGTGGCTCGGGCGGCGGCTCGGGCGGCCGGTGATCGGGGAGGGCTTCCAACCATGTCTGCCCGTCGGAACAGCCTGATCAGGTCAATCAGCGGTGCGGTGGCGCCGACGGTAGCCCTGTCGCTGTTCGCGCTGATCGCGGCGGGGGGCATCGCGTTCGACTATGCGCGGATGGCCAGTATGGGCAGCGAGTTGCAGAGCGCGGCGGACCATGCGGCGCTGGCGGCGGCAAGTCAGCTCGATGGCAAAAATGGCGCATGCATCAGGGCCGCCAATGCGGCGAGGAACCTGATTATCAACGACAGTCGCTTTGCCAATGATGGCGGGCTAACGCGGATAACGATCGCCGACGAGCCCGATTGCGATGCGACCGGATTCATCAAATTCTACGAGACCAAGGACAAGCTCACAGCTGCCACGAACGAGGCCACCGCCAACTTCGTGGAAGTTACGGTCAATCCCCGTACGGCCTTTTTTGCTTTGACGCCAATAGTTTCGGTCCTTTCTTCTGGCCCCATTTCGAAGAAAGCCTACGCAGGCGTCGATAGTGCTCTTTGTGCAGTCGTCCCGTTTTTCGTTTGCAACCCGGATGAGCCGGAGGACAACGATGACCCCAGCTATCCTGTGACGGTCGCGCCGAGCACAGGTATCCAGATGCTTGAGGGAGGGGATCAGAAGGGCCCAGGCAACTTCGGCTTTCTGGTCTATGCCGGCAGGGGTGCACGCAATCTGGCGGAAGCACTTTCCTCGGATGCGGTTCTCGATGACTGCACGTCCGTATCCCAAAACGTGGAGACCGAAACGGGGCAGAAGACGGCTGTGTTCGATGCTTTGAACCGGCGTTTTGACATGAATACATCATGCTCGCAGCCACCGTGTTCGCCATCGACCAATGAGGTCAAGGATCTGGTGCGCCAGACGGGCAGCTGCAATTGGAAAGAAAATGATGCCACCGAGGCACAGCTTTCCGGCAATAATCCGCGCCGATATCGCCCAACCAGCAATACGCCACTGGCGCCGAGCGTGACTCCCACGGTTATGGGGCATCCTCGCGATATTTGCCATGCCGCAGCCCCGCTAGGTGGCGGTGGTTGCGCGAGAGGCCAGATCGGCAATGGCGTTTGGGATCGCGGGGCATATTTTCGTTCCAACCATCCGGGAGTCGACTGGGCCACTGATCCAGAGCTCGGGCCCAATGTGACGCGCTATCAAACATATTTGTGGGAGGCTCAGGAGCCAGGGACACGGTTGCAGGCAAAAGCATCGGAAGAAGCAGGTTGGTCCACCTATGGAACGCCGCAGGCGGGAGTATGTAATCCCCCCGGCGTCGTGCCAAACACTGGCGGGGTGGACCGTCGTCGAGTTACTGCCGCAGTAGTAAATTGCCGTGCTTACGGACGGATTACCGGGCGCAGGGCGCTTCCGGTCGCTGCCTATATGGATGTCTTTTTGGTAGAACCGACGCTTCAGCGGAGGAAATGCAACGACAACACCCAAACGTGCAGAACTGAAATTACCGGCAACCAGGACATTTACGTCGAAGTCATCGGCGCTTCAGGCTCCGGCCAGGGGGGCGGCACTCCGCAGATCACGCGGCGCGATACTCCGCGCCTTATAGAGTGAGGGGAGCGATGTTCGCGCGCCTTTTCAAGGATCAGTCTGGTTCGTCGGCCGCCGAAATGGCGCTGGTGACGCCGCTGCTCATCGTGATGATGTTCGGAGCTTTCGAACTCGGCAATTATTTTCTGAGCGAGCATGTTGTCGTCAAGGCGGTGCGGGATGGCGCCCGCTATGCTGGCCGACTGAGCTTTTCGAATTACAGCTGCACTACGGTGTCCAGCGGGAACAGTCCGGGCCCAACCGTCGAGGAGGATACGCGCAATGTGGTGCGGACCGGTCAACTGTCCGGCGGCAGCGCGCGGCTGATCGGGTGGACCGATCCCGAATCCATCGAAGTCACCTATGATTGCGTGGACCCTGCCACCGTCAGCCCATCGGGCATTTATGACGGGATGAGCTTTATTCCCGTCGTGAAGGTGCAGACCACGACCGACAACGCCCATCGCCTTCAATATAAATCGCTGTTCAACAAGCTGGGATTCAGCAGCAGCGCATTGTATCTGAATGCGCGTTCTGAATCGCCGGTGATGGGGCTATGAGAATGCCGATCACCGCCTTGATGCGCGATAGCAGGGCTTCGTCAGCGGCGGAGTTCGCGCTGGTTTTGCCGCTGCTCCTTATCTTTCTGCTCGGCATCATTGATGTCGGGCGCCTGATGTGGACGTGGAACCGGGCGGAAAAGGCAACGCAGATGGGTGTCCGCTACGCGGTCGTGACCGATCCGGTGGCGTCCGGCATCGCAACCTACAGCTTTGCGACAGGGGCCAGCATCCCTCAGGGGGGGGCAATCGACACATCATATTTTTCATCGATGACATGCAGCTCGACAAGTTGCGGTTCCTGTAGCGGCAGCGCATGCAATTCCCTGACCACGCCGTATAATTCGACCGCTTTCGCTAGCATCGTTGGTCGGATGCAGGCGTTCCTGCCGGAACTCGCTGCCGCGAATGTCGAGATTTTATATAGTAATTCCGGGATCGGATATTCTGGAGACCCGAACGGCCCGGACTTGGCGCCCCTGGTGACAGTAAGGATAAAAGATATGTCCTTTAGACCAATCGCGCTGTTTCTTTTCAATGCAACCATCTCACTACCAAGCTTCAGCGCCGCGCTAACCATGGAAAGTGGTCAGACCTACGCGGAACAGATACCAAATTGAGGAACAAGATCTTGGGCATCGTGAACACAACGGAAGCTGCCGAGAGTTGGACCCTCAATGTGGGGGACGAGGGCATCCACCTGATCCTTTCGGAGCAGGAGGTTGCGGCTTCGGATATTCTGGGCGATCGGTTGGACGGGCAGTCGTTGACGCTTTCCATGCTGCCCGCCGGGGCGGCGTTGCCGCAGCAACTGGTGGCAGAGGCGAAGGCGGTCATCCTGGAGGTGCAGCCGGATGACGACGCGTCCATGCGGCGGCTGTCGGCTTTGCGGGCGGCAAATCCTGCGCTGCTGGTCGTAGCGGCGGTGCGCAATGCCGAGATACCTTTGGTCCGCGCGCTGTTGCGGAGCGGGATCAACGATGTGGTGGCGCTGCCTCTGCAGGCGAGCGAATTGTCGGCGACCATCGATCAGTTGCGTGCGGAGATCGCGGCCAAGGGCGGCCGTGAGGTCAAGACGGGCGCGCTGGTGTCGATCATCAAGAGCGTCGGCGGCGTAGGCGCGACCACCATCGCCACGCAGGCAGCCAGCCTGCATGCGCAAACGGTGAAGCAGGCTGGCGAGCGGGTGTGCCTGTTCGACCTGGATGTACAGTTCGGCAATGCCGGGACGTTCCTGAACATCAGTTCGCCGCTGACGCTGGCGGATCTGCTGCAGGGTGGGAGCCGGATCGATGCCGAGTTGCTTGGCTCTGTCACGGTGGAGACGTCCGCCGGGCTGCATGTCGTCACCGCGCCGACAGAGATCATGCCGCTGGAAGCGATCAATGCCGATCAGGTGTTTCGCGTGATCGAACTGGCGCAACGGACCTTCGACACGGTCTATCTCGACTTGCCGGGCAACTGGACCAACTGGTCCATGTCGCTGGTGGCGCGGTCTGAAGTCGTGTTCCTGGTGTGCGAACTGACGATCGCCAGCTTGCGCCAGGCGCGGCGGCAGATCGCCTTGCTGCGCAGTCAGGATATCGATCCGGCACGCATCCATGTGATCGCCAACCGGGTGGAAAAGAAGCTGTTCCGCGCAATCGGGCTGGAGGATGCGGCGGCGGCACTGGACCATCCGGTGAACCTCAGCATCGCGAACGATTTTCCGCTGGTCAGCTCTGCGCTGGACCAGGGGGTGCTGATCCAGGAATTGAAGGCGCGGAGCCGCATCTGCAAGGACATGGCTGACATTGTCGATTGCACCATGCAGGCAGTCACGGCGCGGCGCCAGGCGGAGAAGGGCTGATGTGGCAGATCCGGAAAGGCGACAGCCGGTTTAGTGATCCTCGCGACGAGGTAGGGCCGACCGATACCGAGCTGGTCCATTGGGAAGAGGACCGGCATACCGAGCTGAAGGTCGCGCTGCACCAGAAGCTGATCGACCTGATCAACCTGTCCGCGTTGGAAAATATGTCGCGGGCGCAGGTGGAAGCGGAAGTGGGCGAAATCGTCCACGAGCAGTTGGCCTTGCAGAAGCATGCGCTGAACCTGGAAGAGCGCAAGCGGCTGGTTTCCGACATATTGGACGAGTTGCTGGGGCTGGGGCCGCTCGAGCCGCTGCTGAAGGACAATAGCGTCACCGATATTTTGGTGAACGGCCACAAGATCGTTTTCGTCGAGCGCGGCGGGCGGCTGATGGAGACGGCGGCACGGTTCAAGGATGAGAAGCACCTGCTGCGCATCATCCAGAAGATCGTCGCGGCGGTCGGGCGGCGCGTGGACGAGGCTTCGCCCTTTGTCGATGCGCGGCTGGCGGACGGGTCGCGCGTCAATGCGGTGGTGCCGCCGCTGGCGGTCGATGGGTCGCTGTTGTCGATCCGCAAGTTCGCCAAGGTGCCGATCAGCATGGCGCGGCTGTCCGAACTGGGCAGCGTGCCGGCGCCTATGGCGCAGGTGCTGGCGGCGGTGGTCGCGGCGCGGCGCAATGTGCTGATTTCCGGCGGCACGGGTTCGGGCAAGACGACGCTGCTCAACGCCATGTCGGCGAGCATCGATGAAGCCGAGCGGATCGTGACCATTGAGGATTCGGCCGAGCTTCAATTGCAGCAGCGCCATGTCGTGCGGCTGGAAACGCGGCCTCCCAACATCGAGGGGCGGGGCGAGGTCACCCAGCGCGATCTGGTGAAGAATGCGCTGCGCATGCGGCCTGATCGCATCATCGTGGGCGAAGTGCGCGCCGGGGAGGCGTTCGACATGCTCCAGGCGATGAACACGGGCCATGACGGGTCGATGACCACGGTCCATGCCAATACGCCGCGCGACGCGCTGTCCCGTGTCGAGCAGATGATTGGCATGAGCGGTATCGACATTTCGCCTCGATCAGCACGGGCGCAGATCGCGTCGGCGCTGAACGTCATCGTGCAGGTGGGGCGGCTGTCGGACGGCCGCCGCCGCCTGATGAGCATTTCGGAGATTACGGGCATGGAGGGCGAGGTCATCACCATGCAGGAAATCTTCCGCTTCAAGATGACGGGGCGCGACGAAGACGGGATGGTGCGCGGCCATTTCGAGGCGACCGGCATCCGGCCCAAGTTCATGAGCGAGCTGACCGACCGGGGCATTAGCCTGCCTGCCGATCTGTTCCGTCCCGATGCGGTGGTGCAATGATCAACCCGCTCTACATCCGCGCCTTTGTGCTGGTGCTGCTGTTTGCGGCGGTGATCCTGACGATTGAGGGCATCCATAGCTGGTTCCGGGCCCGCGCGAGCAAGGAGCGGGTGGTCAACAAGCGGCTGAAGATGATCGCGCAGGGCTTTGAGCGGAGTACTGTGCTGTCCCGGCTGCGGCGCAATGACGACAGCATGAATTTCAACCATGACAGCGTCTTTGGGCGGATGGCTCTGGGCGTCGTGCGGTCACTGCATGGCGCGGGCCTGAGCGTGCCCGCGCGCACGGTGCTGACGTTCATGGCCGTGGGCACGGGCGCGCTGTTTCTGATCGTGCTGATCGGCGCGCTGGCGGCCGGATATGGCATGACGGCGGGCATGATCGTGATGGCTGGCGCTTTCGCCGTTTCGCTGGGCGTGCTGCTGCCGGTGATGGTGCTCAGCCGTTTGAGCCAGCGGCGGCGCAAGAAAATGGAGGAGCAGTTCCCCGTCGCGCTCGATACCTTTGTGCGTGGCCTGCGCGCCGGGCACCCGATCGCGGCGGCGCTGGAGCTATTGACCAAGGAGATGAAGGACCCGATCGGCAGCGAGTTCGGCATCGTCGTAGATGAAGTGACCTATGGGTCCGACCTGCGCGACGCGTTGCAGCGGATGGCCGAGCGGTGGGACATGAACGAGATGCACATGTTCGTGACGTCGCTGTCGGTGCAGGCGGAAACGGGCGGCAACCTGGCCGAGATATTGGAGAACCTGTCGCTGGTGATCCGTGAGCGGGCAAGCCTGTTCATGAAGGTCCGGGCGTTGAGTTCCGAAGGACGGATGACGGCGGTGATGCTGACGGCGCTGCCGATCCTGGCGTTCGTTGCGCTGTTCCTGCTCAATCCAGCCTTTTACCTGGATATCGCGCAGGACCCGATGTTCATCTTCGGCTTTTCCGGGCTCATCATCCTCTACATCATCGGCTTCATCACGATACGCCGCATGGTTGATTTGAAAGTGTGACCTGATGCTGGACCTCGCCCTAATCTCACAGCTTCGGCCGGTGCTGCTGGTCCTGCTGTTCGTCGCGATCGTGGCGACCGTCTATGGCGTGATGGAGACGATCGCGCGCACGTCGCGTGTGCGCAGCCGGCTCGACATCGTGAGCGAGGCGGGCAGCGCGGCGCAGGGCGTCGGCCAATCGCTGCGGAACGAGCGCAACAACAGCGAATGGAAGAAGCTGGTCGACCGGATCGAGAAGCTTGGCATTTCGCTGGCGGACACGAAGAATGACAGCCTGCGCAAGCGAATGATCGCGGCGGGCTATCCTTCGCCCGAGGCGCCGAAGGTCTTTACCTTTGTCCGGTTGGTGCTGACGCTCGCCCTGCCTGCGGTGCTGGTGCTGATGTCGCTGAACAAGCCTGAGCCGCCGAGCCCGATGAAGCTGTATTTCATGGCGATGGGCGTGGCGGTGATGGGGCTGTACCTGCCGAACCTGTTCATTTCCGCCAAGGCGGCGCGGCGGCAGGAGGCGATCATCCATGGCTTTCCCGATGCTCTGGACCTGATGCTGGTGTGCGTCGAGGCGGGGCTGGGGCTGGAAGCGGCGATGGATCGGGTGGGACGCGAACTTGCCCTCTCGCACCCGCTGGTGTCGCAGACGCTGGGCAAGGTCGTGCTGGAACTGCGCGCGGGTCGCAGCCGTGCGGACGCGTTGCGGCGGATGGCGGATGATGTCGATGTGGATGAGATCCGATCCTTCGCGACGCTGCTGATCCAGTCGGACCAGCTGGGATCGAGCGTTGGGCAGACGCTGCGAATCTACGCGGGGGAAATGCGCGAAAAGCGGCGGATGCGGGCGGAGGAAAAAGCGCATCGCTTGCCGGTTCTGCTGTCGGTGCCGCTGGTCGCGTGCATGCTGCCGGTGATGATCGGCGTGTTGATGCTGCCAGCCGTGGTGCGTGTGGTGCGTGACATCCTGCCGGTCATGGCGCGGTAGCGGGTACAAGGGGGGGGAAGCATGATGAAACGGATGGCAGCGATCGCGCTCATCTTCATGAGCGGAGCATGCAGTTCGGGAAACCGGGACGTGGCGATCCGACCGGTGAACGGCGATGCTGCGGCGATGGCAACGGGTAAGGAGGCGCTGGCGCGCGGGCAGTTGCTGTTCTTCCGTGGCGAGCATGCGCTGGCGCTGGACGCCTTCAGGCGAGCGATGCGGCAGGACCCGAGCGACGCTAATGCGTTGAATGGCGTAGCGATCAGCTATGCGGCAATGGGGCGGCATGACCTGGCGCGGCAATATTTCGAGCTGGCGCTGGCTCGTGCGCCGTTGGACGAACGGGTCCATCGCAACTTCGCGCGGAGCCTGATGGCGCAAGGGTTGCGCGATGACGCCAATGCTCTGCTGGCGGAGATCGGGCAGGGGGCGGGCCCGGCTGGGGCACGGCGCGTGACGTTGGCGCAGTTGGCGGCGACGGGAGCGGCTAAGCCAGCAGTCCCGACGCAGACCGGCGGGCTTGAACTGAAGCGTGTTTCCATGGGGGAGGTGCGGCTTCGCACGACCGCCGTGACTAACCGCCAGCCCGAGCTGCCGGGGCGTCGCGCGGCACAGCTGAATACCGCGATCGTTACCTTGGCGAAGGGGGCGGAAGCATCTGCTGAAGTCTCGCTCTCGCGCGAGCTGAAGGCGCCAATCGTCAGTTCTGCTGCATCTGCGACTGGGCCTTGCGGCGGCAACTGTGCGGCGATGGCGGGCGGCGAGGAACCGGACCGGCTGTTCGAGAAGCTGTGGAAATGGAGCGGAGGGCAGGGATGAGCCTGCTGCTCCTGTTGCTGGCGGCTGCGGTGGATGTGCCGGTTGCGGAAGGGGCAGCGCCTGGGGCTGCGACGCCCTTTGACTATGGCCGCCTGATCGACAATGCGATCGACGGGAGCCGGATCATCCAGGCCGAAACGATGCTGGCACAGTGGCGGGTCCACCCCGCGCCGGGTGACAAGGCCGGTATCGAGATTGCCGAGGCGCGCCTGGCGCTGGCCAAGGGACAGGATGCGGATGCCGAGGCGCGCTTTACCGCGCTGGCACAGACCGGATTGACGGATTGCCGCGTCGATGAAGGGTTGGGCATCGCGCGGTTGCGGCTGGGACGACCCCAGCAGGCCACAGAACTGCTGCGCCGCGCCGCCGATCATTGTGGCCGGAGTTGGCGGGCATGGAACGCGCTGGCCATTGCATATGATGCCGACAAGTCGTGGGCGTTGAGCGCGGCGGCCTATGAGCGCGCCTTTCAACTGACCGACAAGCCGGTGCAGGTGCTCAACAATTATGGCATGTCCCTGATGGCGCAGGGTGAGGCGGAAAAGGCGGCCATGATATTCGACAAGGCGCGTCAGATCGCGCCTGATGATGCGCGGATCATCTCAAACGGCGATGCGGCCCAGATCATGGCTGGACGTGACATAGTGAGGCGCGCCGAGGATGATGCCGACAGCTGGGCCAAGCGGCT
>JAEZCS010000012.1 GCA_023433445.1 Pseudomonadota bacterium
TCGCTGACGATCGCGTCGAGCAGGTCGGCCTTGCCCGGCCCCATGGCGATCTCGTCGCCACAATAAAGCTGTATCTTGATCTTGAGGCCCGGTCCGCTCATCCGCGCTCTATGGCATGGGCGGGCCGCGCCGCCAATGCCGCGTCAGGGCCGCCGTTCCAGCACCGCTCCGATCATGCTGCGCCACACGGCGACGTCGCCCGCCTGCGCCAACTGCTCATCGGGTTCGCGCAGCGTGTGGAGGATCGCATAGGCATCATCCACATGGTCCTGCCAGCTCGCATCTACCGCGCCCGACGCGTGCGGATCGCTGCCCTCGCCATTCAGGCTCAGCTGGCGTCCGGCCAGCACCCTGGCAATGCGTTCGATCGCGGGAGTTGCGGAAGTCGGCATCAATAAGGCTCCTCTCACCTTTTGCAGCGTCATGGCGCTTGGCGAACCGCCCGGCCACCGCCGATCCGGTTCGCCTCGCCCATCGATCATAGCACCAATATCACCGCCGTCTATCGCCCGGCCTTCTCATCCTCCTCATCTTCTTCCCGGAAGCCTGAAGAAGGAACCGGATCGCCATGATCACCCGGCTTGGTCGCGGACGGCGGGTCGGACGCATCCATGCTGTCCATCAATCCTTCGTCCAGCTTCTCCTCAGCGGTGACGGCATGGTCCTGCGCATCCGTGGGGCGCTCGTCATGCGCTTCTTCACGGCTGTTGGGACGAATATCGGTCTTGTCGCTCATCTGTCTCTCCTCGGCGCCGCGCACACCGCGCGCCACACAGGATCAACGGCCAGTCCCGATGGCCGGTTCCCGCCGCAAACTTCGACCAACGGCCGAGCAGCTTCGACGGACATCGCAGCTAAGGGACGACAGACCAGCCGCCGTCGCATAATATAGGCTGATGGCCAGCCCTTCTGCAGACGGCGATCCCGGCGTTCCGACCGCCCTCGCCTTCTATTCCATCACAGGTTTCTGGGTTTTCTATGCGGCGCTCGCGACGCTGCGTGCGTGGGTCATGGGATTCGATGCGCAGGATGAAATGGCCGCCCGGCGTTTCGTCCTGTCCCTTATGGGCATCGTCGTCACCTGGGGCTTCTATCTTTGCCTGAGGCGTTTCGACACCCGCCGCCTCGGCCTGCGCGTCATCGCTGCCTTCACCCTCGCCGCGCCGTTCGCCCTCGCCATCGCCGCGGCCAATTACGCGCTCTTCAACGTCTATGATCCCGGCTCAGTGATGCCAGACGCGGAATACAAGAAGTCCGCGAGCGAACACGGCTTTGCGCTGAGCCTGATCGTGGAGGACGCGATCAGCCGCTATTTTTTCCTTTCCGCCTGGGCTGGTCTCTATCTCGCGCTCTCCTATGCCAATGAAGCGCGCCGGGTCGAACGCCGCGCTGCCCTTCTGGAACGCGCAGCCCAGCAGGCAGAGCTTCGATCGCTGCGCTATCAGGTGAACCCGCATTTCTGTTCAACACGCTCAATTCGCTGTCCTCGCTGGTCATGACGGGCAGGCGCGACGAAGCGGAACAGATGATCCTCTCCCTCTCCAACTTCTACCGCACCAGCCTGACCGGGGATCCGCTGGAGGACGTGCCGTTGGAAGAGGAAGTCCATCTTCAAAAACTCTATCTCGACATAGAAACGGTCCGCTTCCCCGGCCGCCTCTTCCCCCGCATCGACATACCGCCCGATCTGCTCGACGCCTGCGTTCCTGGCCTCATCCTCCAGCCGCTCGTCGAAAATGCCATCAAATACGGCGTGTCTCGCACGTCGCGCCCTGTCACCATCCGCATCGCGGCGCGGCAGGACGGGCAGATGCTTCACCTCATCGTCACGGATGACGGCGTCCAGCCACCGGGCGCTGCGGAAGGGGGTAACGGCATCGGCCTTGCCAATGTCCGCGACCGCCTGCACGCCCGCTTCGGCCGCCGGGCGCGCATCGATCATGGTCCCGCCGGCGATAGCGGCTTTGCCGTCCGCCTCATCCTGCCGCTCATCCGCCGGAAGAAATCATGACCATCCGCACGCTGATCGTCGATGACGAACCACTGGCGATTGAGCGGCTGCAAATGCTCTGCGCTCGCGAACCGCGCTTGTCATTGGCGGGCACGGCAAGCGATGGAGAGGCCGCGCTCCGCCTGATCCGGGGGCTTACACCCGATCTTGTCCTGCTCGACATCGCGATGCCGCTGCTCGATGGGCTAGGCGTCGCTCGCGCGGCGGCCGAACTGGCGATCCGCCCCGCCGTCATCTTCGTGACCGCCTTTGAAGGATTTGCGATAGAGGCCTTCGATCTTGCCGCCATCGACTATCTGCTGAAGCCCGTTGCACCCGACCGTCTTGCCCGGGCCATCGACCGCGCCGAACTTGCACTCCACAGCCGCCAGTCACCCGCCCCCGCGACCGCCGCCCCGGCAGAGCCCGATTGGGCCGAAGAATTCTGGGTGCCGCACCGTTCCGAACTCATCCGCATAGGCGCAGCCAGATTGACCGGATAGAGGCAGAGCGGGACTATATGCGGCTCCACATCGGGCAGGCCAGCTATCTGCTGCATCAAACCATCAGCGCGCTCGAAAGCCGGCTTGACCCGCAGCAATTCGTCCGGCTGCACCGTTCCCACATCGTCCGCCGCGACCATATCGCCCGGCTGCGTCATGACGGCAGCGGTGTCTGGTTCGCCTGTCTTGCCGACAACACGGAAATCCGAATCGGGCGTACCTATCTTTCCAACGCCCGCGCCATGACGGGCCGCTGACGTACCGGCCGCTGCTACCAGGACAAAAGGCCCAGGCGTCACCGCCCAGGCCCTCTGCTTTGGAAAAGAGCGGATGCTTAATTGCCTGGCACAGCCACCTTGCCAGTACCAACTTCGGCAAAGCGGCTGGCGTCCTGCGCCTGTGCCCTCGCGATTGCCGCGGTGACCGGCTCGCGCACCTGGTTGATGGCGATGGACTGGCACACGCGCCTCTCGCCCATGGTCGGGGCCGGGCAAACCTTCGCGGCGGCGTGGCGAATGCGCGTATTCAATATGCGCTGATCCGCAGGGCTGGACAGATCCAGATCGTCATAGCGAACATTCGCCGTGCGCCCGTTGGATTCAAAAGGAATAGCGCCTGCATATGCCGTGGTGCTCGTCAGGGCGGCAACGGACAATGCGGCCAAAATGGCGCCGCGCGCGGAAACAGGAAAGATTGTCATGATAGAGGGTCTCCTCAACTGGCGGTTTCAGCCTTGCCGCTCTTGAGGCGACATCGGCCATGATCGAAGCGGGGAGGCTGGGACCCTTCAGTCCTTCCCGGTCTTCTTCCCTTATGCTTACGCTCTTGCGGATGGAGCGGCGCGTCCGGTTCGATAGACGCCGCTGCCCATCGTCTAATGGCGGGGACGTTCGACGAGCCGCTAACCTGGGCGGACAAACGACATCCATTGCGCCAACCAGCCTTGTTTTCGTAGCGTCAAAACGCCTCCGCCCGCATCCGTCACGGCACGAAAAACGCCCCCGGCGCAAGGGAAGGCCGGGGGCGTATCCGGGATGCTGTCGGGCTTCCGGGATCTGAACTGTCTGCCGCGCGCGCTGCACGCGGCTGCTGTGGATTGCTGCATGTTAGCGTGCGGCGGCGGCGATGCGGACTGGCTTTCGACAATCCGCCTTTATGAAGGCATCAATGACATGTCAGCCATGGTTGCGAGCCGCCCCTGCCGCGCCCATATCCGCGCCCATGCCCCGGCAACGCCCTTGCCGATCAGGAACAAATCTGGAACAACACGCCCCCATGAGTCTGACCACTATTTCCGTACGCGGCGCGCGTGAACACAACCTCAAGGGCGTGGACGTCGATCTCCCCCGCGACAGCCTGATCGTCATCACCGGGCTTTCCGGCTCGGGCAAATCCTCCCTCGCCTTCGACACCATCTATGCCGAGGGTCAGCGCCGCTACGTGGAGTCGCTCTCCGCCTATGCGCGTCAGTTCCTTGAGATGATGCAGAAGCCCGACGTCGAGCATATCGACGGCCTGTCGCCCGCGATCAGCATCGAGCAGAAGACCACGAGCCGCAACCCGCGCTCGACCGTCGCGACGGTAACCGAGATCTACGACTATATGCGCCTCCTCTGGGCGCGCGTCGGCATTCCCTATTCGCCCGCAACCGGTGAGCCGATTTCAGCGCAGACGGTCAGCCAGATGGTCGACCGCGTGATGGAATTGCCCGAGGGCACGCGCGCCTATCTCCTTGCGCCCGTCGTGCGCGGCCGCAAGGGCGAGTACAGGAAGGAACTCGCGCAGTGGCAGAAGGAAGGCTTCACCCGCGTGCGCATCGACGGGACCTTCTACGAGATCGAGGAAGCGCCGGCGCTCGACAAGAAATACAAGCATGACATCGAGGTCGTCGTCGATCGTATCGTGGTGCGCGAGGGGATCGAGACCAGGCTCGCAGACAGTTTTGAAACGGCGCTGAAACTCGCCGAGGGCGTCGCTTATGTCGACATGGCCGATGGGAAGGTCCCGGGACGCAAGGGCGAGGTTGGCGGGGCGATGAAGGGCGCCGGCATACCCGACAATCGCCTGATTTTCAGCGAGAAATTTTCCTGCCCGGTTTCGGGCTTCACCATCGCGGAAATCGAGCCGCGCCTGTTCAGCTTCAACGCGCCGCAGGGCGCCTGCCCCGCGTGCGACGGCCTTGGCGAGCGGCTCGAATTCGACCCCGAGCTTGTCGTCCCAAACCATGCGCTGAGCCTCAAGAAGGGCGCGGTGGTGCCGTGGGCGAAATCGAACCCGCCCTCCCCTTATTATATGCAGGTGCTCGAAAGCCTCGGAAAGGCGTACGGCTTTTCGCTCGAGACGCCCTGGCAGGACCTGCCGGGCGAAGTGCAGCTCATCATCCTTTACGGGAGCGGCGGAAAGCCCGTCGAGCTGACCTTCAAGGACGGGCGCCGCACCTATACGACGCACAAGGCCTTCGAAGGCGTCATCGGCAATCTTAACCGGCGCATGCTGCAGACCGAGAGCGCCTGGATGCGCGAGGAACTCGGCAAATATCAGACCGCACAGCCGTGCGAGACGTGCCACGGCGCGCGCCTGCGCCCCGAACCGCTCGCGGTCAAGATCGCGGGCGAGGACATCAGCCAGTCGGCGCGGCGGAGCGTCGCCGACGCGCTCCACTGGTTCGGGACGCTCGAGGAGAAGCTCGGCGAGCAGCAGAAGCAGATCGCCCGCGCGATCCTGAAAGAGATTAATGAGCGGCTCGGCTTCCTCAACAATGTCGGTCTCGACTATCTCAACCTCAACCGCACCAGCGGCACCCTCTCGGGCGGCGAAAGTCAGCGCATCCGGCTCGCAAGCCAGATCGGCAGCGGGCTCTCGGGTGTGCTTTACGTCCTCGACGAACCCTCGATCGGCCTCCACCAGCGCGA
>JAEZCS010000081.1 GCA_023433445.1 Pseudomonadota bacterium
GACAGCTTCGGCTGGGCGGCACAGGCCGGGGTCGACGTAGATCTGACGGACAGGATCTTCCTGAACCTGGACGTCAAATATATCGACATCGACACGACGGCGCGCCTGTCCACCACGGCGGCGGGCGTGCAGAAGGTGCGCGTGCACCTTGACCCACTGGTGTTCGGGATCGGCATCGGCATGAAGCTCTGATCTTCAGGCTGCGGCGAACGCCTTCACCACGAAGGGCAGGCGTTCGCCGTCAGGCTCCGTCAGGGTCAGATAGCCTCCCGGTTTGATGCTGTGTGCGTCGAGCCGAAACAGCATTTCGTCATCCTCTTCGCCCGGCCGGTAGGACAGCGCCCAACCCTCAGCCGTCCGCAGCAGGCATCCATGCCGGTCCGGTTCGTTAGGCCAGAAGCGCCGCACCGTCGCCAGTTCGGGATGGTGCTGATATTCCTTCTCATCGATCAGCCCATCATGGCCGAGCGGCAAGCGCATCACATAGCTGCGCGCCGCCGATCCGTTGGGAAAGTCGGCCGTCCGGGCCAGTTCAAGGCGTATGGTCGTCCATGTCATGCCATCCAGATCGCGTTTTCCCGCGCCAAAAAATATAAGGACTATCCCGGATGGTGGCCGTGCGCGCGTGATCTTAGCGAGCAGCGGCGGGAACGGGGGCGTGCGCCGCTGGCTTGCTGGCACGCAAAAGACGGGGCATGGTGACGTAATGGCGGTGGCGGACGATGATGACATGGAGGGGCTGAGCGAGCGCGAGCACAGCCTGGAGCAGGCGCTGCTGGGTTCGATCCTGGCGACCGTGCCCGATGCCCTGATCGTCATCGACATGAGGGGCAGGATCGTGTCGTTCAGCGCGGCGGCCCAGCGCATGTTCCAATATGCGGAAAGCGATGTACTGGGCGAGAACATCTCGATGCTGATGCCATCGCCCGATCGCGAACGGCATGACGGCTATATCAGCCATTATATCGATACGGGCGAAAAGCGGATCATTGGCATCGGCCGCCTGACCAGCGCCCGGCGGCGGGACGGATCGACCTTTCCGATCGAGCTGTCCGTGGGGGAAGTGCAGGACAGGGGCCAGCGGCTGTTCACCGGATTTATCCGCGACCTGACCGAACGGCAGCAGGCTGAGCGGCGCGTGGCGGATCTTCAGGCGGAGCTGTCCCACGCCACACGAGTCACCGCCATGGGAACGCTGGCGTCGGCGCTGGCGCATGAACTGAACCAGCCGCTGACCGCAATCGCCAATTATCTGGAGGCCGGGCGCGACCTGCTGGACGGCGAAGGCCCGATTGATCGCGATCTGCTGCGCGAGGCGATGGACGAAAGTGCGCGTCAGGCACTGCGCGCGGGCGAGATCATCCGGTCGTTGCGCGAATTCATCAAACGTGGCGAGACGATGCGCCAGCCCGAGCCGCTGCGCGGGCTGCTGGCTGAAGGCGCAGCGTTGGCTTTCATCGGCATGGATAGCCGGGGCATCGACATGGACATCAGCATTGATCGGCGCGTGGACAAGGTGCTGGTCAACCGGGTGCAGTTGCAGCAGGTGATCATCAACCTGATCAAGAATGCGATGGAGGCAATGGCGAGCAGCCCCGCGCGGATATTGCGCCTGTCCGCGGCTCCAGCGGACGACGGACGCGTCGAAATAATCGTCGCGGACAGCGGAACTGGCCTGGACCCGGACATGTCACGCACGCTCTTCACGCCTTTTACGACCACCAAGCCGTCCGGCATGGGCGTTGGCCTGTCGATCAGCCAGACCATTGTCGAAGGCCATGGCGGCCGGATCTGGGCGCAGCCGTCACAATGGGGCGGCACGGCTTTTCACTTCACCCTGGACAGCGCGGACTAAGGCATGAGCGAACCCTTCCCCATTTATGTTGTCGATGATGATGAGGCGATCCGCCGGTCGCTGTCATTCCTGCTGAAGACCAGCGGCTATGCGGTGCGCCTGTTCGAAGGGGGAGCCGCTTTCCTGAAGGAGGCTGCCGGTCTGGAACCGGGATGCGTGCTGCTGGATGTGCGAATGCCCGATATCGACGGGCTTGAGGTGCAGCGAGAACTGCGCGCGCGCGGCGTCATGCTGCCCGTGGTTATCATGACGGGCCATGGCGATATCGACATGGCCGTGGCGGCGATGAAGGCGGGGGCCAGCGATTTCATTGAAAAGCCATTCGAGAAGGCCGCGCTGCTCGGATGCGTCGAGGCGGCGCGCACCCTTTCGCTTGCCGAGCGTGGGGCCGGCGCGCGGGCGGACGACGCGCGAGCGCGCCTCAATGTGCTGACCGACCGGGAGCGCGAAGTGCTTGACGGGCTGGTCGAGGGATTGCCCAACAAGACGATTGCCTTCGACCTGGGGATCAGCCCTCGCACGGTCGAAATCCATCGCGCCAATCTGATGCAGAAGCTGGAGGTGAAGAGCCTGGCCGAAGCTTTGCGCATCGCCTTTCACGCGGGCGTGGGGTGAGGGCTTTAGCCGTCATCCCGGCATAATCTGGAATCTCGTACGGCCAAGCTGCTCCCTATCGACCGATATGCCAGCGGTCTCTGGCATGACGAAGAAGTAGCTAGGGACAATTACGGATAGGTCTGAAGTCCGCGCAGCGGCATGCAGCGGGCATGAATATGCAATTTGATCTGGCGCAAAAGGCGCCTGCCGGGCCCGAAATGGCTGCAATGATGACTCCGGTCTCTGGCGGCTGTGCTACTGGTTATTGCGATCGGTGCGAGGTGCGCGATCAGGCGATCTGCGCTGATCTCAGTCCGCAGGAGCGGGCTGCGCTCAACCGGATCGGGCGGCGCGTGACGTTGCAGGCGGGTCAAACCGTGATGTGGGAAGGCGATGACAGCATGGTCGTCGCCAATGTGATCGAAGGCACGCTGAAGCTCGCGACATCGACCGGCGACGGGCGCGAACAGATTGTCGGCGTCGTCTACGCCTCCGATTTCATCGGCCGCCCCTTTGGCGCGCGCACGCCGCACAGCGTGACGGCGCTTACCGATGCGCGGCTGTGCCTTTATCCGCGCGGCGCATTCGACGGCTTTGCGCGGCAGCATCCACAACTGGAACATCGGCTGTTGCAGCGGACCCTGGACGATCTGGACCGGACGCGCGGCTGGATGCTGTTGCTCGGACGCAAGAATGCGCGGGAGAAGGTGGCGTCCTTTCTGCTGGACATGAGCAGACGGCTGCGCGCGGACGCTGGCG
>JAEZCS010000097.1 GCA_023433445.1 Pseudomonadota bacterium
CATATGCTCGGTCACGTCGCGGCCGTCGCGGATCGCCCACACGACCAGCGAAGCGCCACGCACGATGTCGCCCGCGGCGAACACGCCGTCCATCGACGTCATCATCGTCTTGTGATCGACGCGCAGCGTGCCCCAGCGGGTAACCGACAGGTCCTCCGCGCCGAACAGCTTGGGCAGGTCTTCCGGGTCGTAGCCCAGCGCCTTGATGACCATGTCGGCCTCCAGCGTATATTCCGTGCCCGGATCGGCTTCGGGAGCCCGGCGACCGGAAGCGTCAGGCTGGCCGAGGCGCATCTTCGTCACCTTGACGCCGGTCACATGTTCCGTGCCCTCGAACGCGATCGGCGCGGAGAGCCACACGAACTCGACGCCTTCTTCCTCCGCATTCTGCACCTCGCGCTGTGAACCGGGCATATTCTCCCGGTCACGGCGATAGAGGCACTTCACCGAAGTCGCGCCCTGGCGGATGGCGGTGCGGACGCAGTCCATTGCCGTGTCGCCGCCGCCGATGACGACCACCTTCTTGCCATTGGCATGCAGCGTGCCGTCCTCATGCTCGGGCACGGCATCGCCAAAGCCCGCCTTGTTCGACGCGGTGAGGAAGTCCAGCGCCTTGATCACGCCCTTGGCTCCGACGCCGGGCGCCTTGATGTCGCGCGGCTTGTAGACGCCGGTCGCGATCAGGATGGCGTCATGACGGCTACGCAATTCCTCCATCGACGCATCGCGGCCGACCTCGAACCCTTCATGGAAGATGATGCCGCCATCCTTCAGCCGCTGGACACGGCGCATGACAACGTCCTTCTCCAGCTTGAAGCCGGGGATGCCGTAGGTCAGCAGGCCGCCTGCCCGATCATGCCGGTCATAGATATGCACATCATAGCCAGCGACGCGCAGATATTCCGCCGTGGTCATGCCCGCCGGGCCCGCGCCGATCACGCCGACCGACTGACCCAGCGGCTTGCCGGGCACCAGCGGCTCGACCCAGCCTTCCTTCCAGGCGGTGTCAGTGATGAACTTTTCCACCGACCCGATGGTAACGGCTCCGTGGCCCGAAAATTCGATGACGCAGTTTCCCTCGCACAGGCGATCCTGCGGGCAGATGCGACCGCAGATTTCCGGCATCGTGCTGGTAAGGTTCGAAAGCTCATAGGCTTCGCGCAGACGCCCCTCGGCCGTCAGGCGCAGCCAGTCGGGAATATGGTTGTGCAGCGGGCAATGCGTTGAGCAATAGGGGACGCCGCACTGCGAACAGCGCGCAGACTGTTCTTCCGCTCGCTCCAAGAGAAAGCTGCGGCTGATCTCCATGAAGTCGTCCGCGCGATCATCAGCCGACCGCTTCTCGGGATAGGCTTGGCCCGTTCCCACGAATTTCAGCATCGGATTGTCAGCCATGATGAGTCCCTAAAATGAATTCAGAGCGCACATAGCAGAAAAACCGGCAGAGTCACGTGGATTCTGCCATATATGACAGTATAAGTTACCTAAAATCGCCGCAACCGATGCACGACGGATCGACAGTAAGTAAACTCTGCCCCCATAAAGGGCCGTATCGGACCTATCGCATGGCGAGCCAGATCAGAGCCGCCGTGCCCGCGATGATCCGATACCAGGCGAACGGGACAAAGCCCCGTCGCGACACAAGCCCGACAAACCAGCGAATGACGACCAGGGCGACAATGAACGACACTACAAACCCCAAGGCAATGCTGCTCCAGCCAACAGTCGCAGAGGTGATGTCACTTCCTTTTTTCAGCAGCTCCAGTGTCGATGCGCCCACCATCGTTGGGATCGCGAGGAAAAAGCTGAACTCCGCCGCTGTGCGCCGCTCGACCCCAAGCGACAAGGCACCCATGATCGTCGCGCCCGACCGGCTGACACCGGGTATCATGGCCAGGCACTGGATAAGGCCAATGCCCACCACCCGGGCCATCGGGATATCGGCGATGCCGTGAAAGCGGTCGTCCTTCACCATGCGCTCGATCAGCAATATCGCGACACCACCGATGATCAGCGCCCAGGCCACGACCTGAGGCGAGCCAAGCAGCAGTTCGACATAATCATGCATCGCCAGCCCGATCACGACCGACGGCAGGAAAGCGACCAGCAGGTTGCGCAGGAACCGCCAACTGGTCGGCTCCTTGCGCATCAATCCCATCGCGACGGCCCAGAATGTTCGCCAGTAGAGCACCACCACCGCCAGGATCGCACCCACCTGGATGACGACGTTGAACATGGCCCATGTCGCCGCGTCATAACCCAGCAGCTCGCTCGCGAGGATCAGGTGCCCGGTGGACGATACCGGCAGGAACTCGGTCAATCCCTCGACGATGCCAAGCAGGATGACCGTCAGATAATGGAGCTCCATGGGCGGCTCTGATCCTTGAACTGATAGGGGAAAGTCGCCCCGGAAGGGACGGCAAGATGATCCTGCCTATTGTGCAGATGCGTGCGGTGGGTTCAATCCCGCCCTGGCGCTCATCGCCGCGTCATCCCGTCGTTCCATCGACAGTTTAGCGCGCGGCGATGTGGGCGCCGCATCGTTGTCAGGCCTTCACACGCCCTGCAAAGCGCCCGTGGCGGCGATAACGGACCAGCCAGCTGTCGGCGATGGCTTCCATCGGTGTGGGAGACACGCCGAGCGCCGTGAGCCCCTGTGCACCTGGCGATACGATATTGTCGCGCTGCAACATCGCATATTGATCGCGGGTGATCGGCGCGCCTGGCAGGAAGCCCAGGCTTGCGATAGCGGACGCGACCGACGGCGGCACCGGCACGAGGCTGCGGTTCCGGCCAATCGCTTTCCCGATCCAGCGGTTGAGTTCGATCATGCTGATCTGGCGCGGCCCGCCCAGCTCGAACGTCCGGCCGCCATGACGGTCCGGGTCGGCCGCCGCGTTCACGATCGCTTGTGCGACGTCGGCGACATAGACCGGCTGGAACTTCGTGTCGGCGCCGATCACCGGAACGAGGGGCAGTCGGCTGATCAACCCGGCAAAGCGATTGAGGAACTGATCTTCCGGGCCAAAGATGATCGACGGTCGAATGATCGTTGCCTTGGGGAACGCCGCCTTGACCGCCGCTTCGCCTGCCGCCTTGGACCGGCCATAGGCGGATGGGCTCTGCGCGTCGGCGCCGATCGCAGACACATGGACCAGAGCGCGGGCTCCGGCCTCCGCCGCAGCCTTTGCGACGTTGGCGGCGCCGTCATGATGCGATCCTTCCAGATCGCCGCTCAGGACGCCCACCAGATTGATGACGATGTCACTGCCCGCAACAGCCCTTGCAACGCTTTGCGCATTGCGGATGTCGGCGGCGACGAACTGCTTCTGCCCAAGTGCTCCCAGCGGTTGCACGCGCATAGCCCCCGCCAGATCGCGCTGGGCGATGCGGACGCGCGCGCCCCGCTCCATCAGGGCCTGAGCGACTTGCCGACCAAGGAAGCCGCCGCCGCCGAACACCGTCACCAGACTGTCCTTCATCACGTGTTCCATGCCTGTCCTGCTTGGGAAATTGACTTCACTCCCCTTGCAACAGCCGCCGCCTGCTGACAACAGCCGGGCGGCCGTCGATGTTCCTTTTTTAACCGATCCAGCCTTGCAGATCGGCGATCATCCACAGGCCGAGGGCCAGGAACAGCAGCGCCGCGCCGATCTGCAGCGCGCGCATCGGCACTTTCTGCGCCAGGGCTTCTCCGAACAGAACGGCCGGGACATTGGCGATCATCATGCCCAGCGTCGTGCCCGCTGTCACCGCCAGGACATTGTCGAACCGGGCGCCCAGCGCCACCGTCGCGACCTGCGTCTTGTCGCCCATCTCGACGAGGAAGAAGGCGACCAGCGTCGTCACGAATACGCCTGCCTTGGACGGAGCCTTCAGCGGTTCATCGTCATCGATCTTGTCCGGGACCAGCGTCCATGCCGCCATTGCGATGAAGCTTGCCGCCACGGCATAGCGGAACCAGGGCTGTGTCAGCACGCCGGCGATCGAATGGCCGAGCAGCGCCGCCAGGAAATGATTGGCCATGGTGGCGACCAATATGCCCATGATGATCGGCACCGGCTTTCGAAAGCGGGTGGCGAGCAACATGGCCAGCAACTGCGTCTTGTCGCCCATCTCGGCGAGCGCGACGAGGGCGGTGGAGGTGTAGAGAGCATCCATGCTTTGCATATCCGGGGCCGGGCGAAGGGTTGAAGACGCAATGCCACCGCCTCCTCCCGCCCGGCCGGACAGGGAA
>JAEZCS010000141.1 GCA_023433445.1 Pseudomonadota bacterium
AGGCGGCCAAAGCCTGGATCTTCCAGCAATACGGCGCGCTGGTCAGCCGATACAGCCTTGCTGCTCGGGTTGACGGTAAAGCGCGACTTCTGCTGGACGTCCATGATCTGAGCTCCTTTGGTAGGACCGGCCGCCTATGTCACAAACGGCTGGCGGAAACAATGGGTCATCAATGCTGACCAATTTGTTCCGGTTTCGAAAGGGCCGCTCGCTGCCGGCTGGCATCTTGGCGCAAAGACAAGGCGCGCTTATGCCGCAGTCATGCACTTTTTCTCCGACAACGCGACACCGGTTTGCCCACAGGTGATGGCGGCGATGGCTGCGGCTGATGTCGCTGATCATGGCTATGATGGCGACGGATGGAGCGCGCGGCTGGATGGCGCCTTTAGCGACCTGTTCGGCACACCGGTTCGCGCACTGTGGGTGGCGACTGGGACGGCAGCGAACAGCATCGGCCTTGCCTGCCTGTGCCCACCCTATGGCGGCATCCTTTGCCACGAAGAATCGCATATCATGGTGGACGAGTGCGGAGCGCCGGGCTTCTACACCCACGGCGCCAGCCTGATGAGCTTGGGCGGCGATGGCGCGAAGCTGTCCCCCGAAGGATTGACAGAGCGGCTGAAGGCCATCCGCCCCGACGTTCACCAGATTCCCGCCCGCGCGATCAGCATCACGCAGGCCAGCGAATATGGCCGCGTCTATACGCCAGAAGAGGTTGCGGAGATTGGCGAGGTAGCCCGAGCCCATGGCCTTGGCTTTCACATGGATGGGGCGCGCTTCGCCAATGCGGTGGCGCATCTGGATTGCCACCCCGCCGAGGTCAGCTGGCGCGCGGGTGTCGATGTCCTGACCTTTGGCTGCGTCAAAAATGGCGGCATGGTGGGCGAAGCGTTGCTCTTCTTCGGCAGCCAAGCGGATGCGCGCGCGGCCGAAGCCGCGCGTTGGCGCAAACGTGGTGGGCATCTGCTGTCCAAGGGTCGCTATCTTGCCGCGCAGATATTGGCGATGCTGGAAGATGACCTCTGGCTGAGCAATGCACGGGCGGCCAATTCCGCAGCCGCTGCGCTGGCCCAGGCTGTGTCGGATCGGTTGCTTCACCCCGTCGAGGCGAACGAGCTGTTCATCCGCCTCTCCCCTGACGAGGCGGCGAGCCTGCGCGCGAAGGGTTTCGACTTTTACGATTGGGGAGAAGGAGCCGCGCGCCTTGTCACCAACTGGGCGCAGGATGCGTTGATGGTCCAGCCCCTTGCCGACGCGCTCAGGGCGCTCGCATGAACGGATCGTCCGAGGCGAAGGGCGGCGTCGTCCTGCCCTTCCTGCTGGTCACCCTGATCTGGAGTTCCACCTGGATCGTCATCCGGGATCAGCTGGGCGCGGTGCCGCCGAGCTGGTCGGTCTGCTACCGCTTCCTGCTGGGTGCGGTGGGCATGGCGCTGTTCGCGATGATCCGCCGTGTGCCATTGCGGCTTCCGCCTGCCGGGATCGCCTTTGCGGGCGCTCTGGGCTTGGCGCAGTTCGTGCTCAACTTCAACTTCGTCTACCGGGCAGAACATTATCTGACCTCCGGCATCGTCGCGACCGTTTATGCGTTGCTGCTGATCCCCAACAGCATCCTCGCCTGGATCGCCTTTCGCCAGCCGGTCAGCCGCGCCTTTATCCTGGGGTCGCTGGTGGCGATCGCAGGGATCATGTTGCTACTGCTGCGCGAATATCGCGCCGCGCCGGTGTCCGCTGATGCAGTGCTGGTGGGGATCGCGCTCAGCGTCGCGGGGCTGCTCAGCGCGTCCAGCGCGAATGTCATGCAGGGGATGCAGATCGCTCGCCGCCTGCCGATGGCGGCTGTGCTCACCTGGGGCATGCTGATCGGCAGTGCCGTCGATGCGGCCTATGCGTGGGCCACCGTGGGGCCGCCAGTGATAGAATGGCGCGCGGGCTATCTGTTCGGCATCGCCTGGCTTGGCATCGCGGGATCCGTGATCACCTTCCCGCTCTATTTTCAAATGATCCAGCGGGTCGGACCGGGACGGGCCGCCTATAGCAGCGTGCTCATTCCCGTCATCGCGATGCTGATTTCCACGGTTTTCGAGAATTATCGCTGGTCGACGCTAAGTGCCGCAGGCGCGGTGCTCGCGGTCGCTGGCATGGTGATCGCGCTGCGGGCGAAGACGGCCTAGAGCCTGGTCCGATCAGACTGGATCGGATCAGTCCCCATTTATCTTTGGTTTTCCGCATTTTCCGAGCCAGCAGATGATGCCATCTGCTTCGAAAATGCTCTAGCGGCGCAGGCCCGGCTCATAGTGGCGTTTCGCCGCATTCACCCGATCGATCAGGCTGGCGAGTGACTGGGGCGCAGGAGTTGTGGCCTCAGGCATCGCCAATCGGCTCATGCGCTGGCTGAGCGCGGCGAAGTTGCGGTCGATCCGTTCCATGGCGACAAGTCCCTGCGAAAGCTGTGGGATCATCCATGGAGCGCTTTGGTTAACGCGGCGTAAGCGATGCGGTGGCTTGAGTCAGTCCGCTCCGGCAAGGCAGGCGGCGAGGCCTTCGCGATAGGTGGAATAACGTGGCGCCCAGCCCAGAAGACGCTTGGCCCGGCCATTCGCCACCCGGCGATTTGCCGCATAGAAGGACAGCGCCATCGGCGATAGCTGTGCGTCCTCCAGCGTCAGAAGCGGTGGCAGCGGCGCGCCCAGCATGGCGCAGGCGGCTTCGATCAGCCGGTTCTGCGCGCAGGGCAGATCGTCCGAAAGATTATAGATGCCCGGCGGCCCGTTGAAGGACGCGATGATGCCGCTCACGATATCATCGAGATGGACGCGGCTGAAAATTTGGTCGGGCAGGTCGATGCGGTGCGCCTTCCCTTCGCGCACTCGCTCGATCGCTGACCGGCCGGGGCCATAAATGCCGGGAAGGCGGAAACAGCGCATATCATCACGCAACGCCCGCCAGTCGCTGTCCGCCTGGACCCGCGCAGCCCTACGGCCGGAGCCGATGGGGCTCGCTTCGTCCACCCAGGCCCCCGCGGCATCGCCATAGACGCCGGTCGAGGACAGATAGCCGGTCCAAAGAGCCGGGGCAGCAGCGATCGCGGTGCCATAGCGGGCGAGGACCGGGTCTGCCTCTCCTTGCGGCGGCACGGAGGACAGGATGTGCGTTGCCTGGGCTATCCGAGCCCGCACGGCATCGCCGTCATCGAAGGCGAGCGCCTCAACATCGGCGGCGCGACGGACCCCGGTCACGTCCCAGCCCTCTCCGCGCAGCCGGACGGCGAGGCGGGAGGCCGTGTAGCCCATGCCCAGGATCAGCAAATGCGGGATGGCAGCGACCCTTTCGAACTAGACCGTGAAGCTTTCGCCGCAGCCGCAGCTGCCCTTGGCATTGGGGTTATTGAAAACGAACCCGGCGGTGAAGTCATCCTCCACCCAGTCCATCGTCGACCCGACAAGATACAGAACCGACGCGCCGTCGATGTAGAAGACGCCGCCGGGCGTTTCGATCTTCTCGTCGAATTTCGCTTCCTCGGTCACATAGTCGACCGAATAGGCAAGGCCCGAGCAGCCGCGGCGCGGCGTGGACAGTTTCACGCCGATCGCCCCTTCGGGAGCCTGGCTCATCAGGTCTGCGATGCGCGCTTCGGCGCTCGGCGTCAGGATGACGGCGGCGGGGCGGGCGCGGGCTTTGGTGTCGGCAGTCATCAGAGCATCCCCAGTTCCAGTTTCGCCTCGTCACTCATCTTCTGAGGGTCCCATGGCGGGTCCCAGACGAGATTCACCTGCGCATCGCCCACCCCGGGCACAGCGCCTACGCGCAACTCGACTTCGCCGGGCATCGATTCCGCAACCGGGCAATGAGGCGTCGTCAGCGTCATGGTGACGACGACATGGCCGTCTTCCGTCACATCGACGCCATAAATCAGGCCCAGATCATAGATGTTGACCGGGATTTCCGGGTCGTAAATCTCCTTGAGCGCGTCAATCACACCGTCATAGACGTTGCCGCCGGGTTCACCCGCAGGCGGTACCGAAGGTTTCTGCGCGAGGAAGCCGTCCAGATAGTCGCGCTGGCGCGGCGCGGCATCGGCCACCTCCTCCACACGCGCCTTGGGCGGGATCTCCACCGCTTCGACCTCTTCCACCAATATCTTCCGCTCTTCGCTCATCCGAAGATTTTCCTCACTCGCTCAATGCCTCTGACCAGCGCATCCACATCACTTTCATCGCTGTAGATGCCGAAACTGGCCCGCGCGGTCGCTTCGACGCCCAGATGCCGCATCAGCGGCTGTGCGCAATGATGCCCGGCGCGGATCGCGACGCCCGTTTCATCCAATATGGTGCCCACATCATGCGGATGCACCCCCTCCACCTCGAAGGACAGGATCCCGGCGCTATCCTCCGGCCCGAAGACTCGCACGCTGTTCAGGCTTTCCAGCGCCGCCCTCGCCTTGCCGACCAGCGCGCACTCATGTGCGTGGATGACATCGAGGCCGATCGCCTGGACATAATCGATCGCGGCGGACAGGCCGACGACGCCGGTAATATGGGGCGTTCCGGCTTCGAACCGCGTCGGCGCGGGAGCGTAGGTGGTTTTCTCGAACGTGACCTTGTCGATCATCGATCCGCCACCCTGGTAGGGCGGCATGGCGTCAAGCAATTCCTTGCGACCCCACAGCACGCCGACGCCGGTGGGGCCGTAGAGCTTGTGCGCGGAAAAGACGTAGAAATCGCAGTCGAGCGCCTGCACGTCGACAGCGAGGCGCGGCACGGCCTGGCATCCGTCGATCAGGATCTTCGCGCCGACGCCGTGCGCGATGTCGGCGGCGCGGCGAACGTCGAGAACGCTGCCCAGCACATTCGATACATGGGCCAGCGCCACCAGCTTGTGCGCAGGCGTAATCATCGCAGCCATGGCTTCAAGATCAATCTTGCCGTCCGCGGTCAGCGGCACAACGTCGATCGCCGCGCCCACGCGCTCGGCAACGATCTGCCAGGGGACGATATTGCTATGATGCTCCAGCATCGACAGCAGGATGCGGTCGCCCGCCTTCAGCTGCGTGCCCGCCCAACTATGCGCGACGAGGTTGATCCCCTCGGTCGCGCCGCGAACATAGACGATCTCGCTATCGGAAGCCGCGCCGATGAACTGCGCCACCTTGCGCCGGGCAGCTTCATAGGCGAGCGTCATATTGGCCGAACGCTCATATACCCCGCGATGGACCGTCGCATAGTCAGGGCCATAGGCGCGAGCGATCGCGTCGATAACCGCTCCCGGCTTCTGCGCGGTGGCGGCGCTGTCGAGATAATGCCAGCCGCCGACACCGGGGAAATCGTGGCGCAGGCTCAGCGCGCCGCTTTCATGTTGTGACACATCACCGCTCATACCAGATCTTCCAGCTTGGCCAGCGCGGCAGCCTCCAGCCTGTCTTTCACCGCCTCATCAGCCACATCGTCGAACACGCCGGCGACGAAAGCCTTCAACAGCAGCGTCTTGGCCGTTGCCGGGTCCATTCCGCGGCTGGCCATGTAGAACAGGGCCTGGCGATCCAGTTCACCGACGGTGGCGCCATGGGCGCATTTCACATCGTCGGCGTAGATTTCGAGCTCCGGCTTCGCATTCGCCGTGGCAGTGCGGTCCAGCAGCATGGCCTTCACTGACTGAAAAGCATCGGTGCGCTGCGCATGACGCGCGACGTTGATCGATCCGAGATAGCTGCCTGTCGCCCGCTGGCCCAGGATGGAGCGGATCGTCTGCCCGCTGGTCGCGTCCGGCTCGGCATGGGTGACGAAGGTGATGATTTCCAGCACCTGATCCCCGCCGCCGATGATCGCGCCGTTCAGTTCGAAATGGCTTCCCTTGCCCAGCGTCACGGCGAAGGTCACGCGGCCCAGCTTGCCGCCGATGTTCAGCACGTGGAAATCGCAGCGCGCTCCGTCCGCGATGGTGATGACATAATCATGCACCGCCGCTACGCCCTCGCCGATATCCTGCAACAGATGATGGCGCGACGTTTCTCCAGCCGGGACGTCGATCCGCGTCGGCGCAGGCGTCGGCCAGACGGCCGCCAGCGCTTCAAGATCGCTGTAGCGCCATTCTTCGGCCCTACGCGTAGGCAGGGGGCGCGTGGGAAGGGTGAGCGTGGTCACGCCGCGACCACCTCCGCATAGCCCTCGCGCTCCAGTTCCAGCGCCAGTTCAGGACCGCCGGACTTCACGATCCGGCCGCCGGCCAGCACATGGACATAGTCAGGCTTCACATAATCGAGCAGCCGCTGATAATGGGTGATGAGCAGCACCGCCTTGTCCGGCTTGCGCATGATCGCGTTGATCCCTGCGCCCACGATCTTGAGCGCATCGATGTCGAGGCCGGAGTCGGTTTCATCCAGGATCGCCATCTTGGGATCGAGAATGCCCATCTGCACCATTTCGGCGCGCTTCTTCTCGCCGCCGGAAAAGCCGACATTCACCGGGCGCTTCAGCATCTCCATGTCGAGGCCGAGCAGGCCCGCCTTTTCCTTGGCGAGCTTGATGAATTCGCCACCCGACAGCGGCTCCTGCCCGCGCGCCTTGCGCTGCGAATTGAGGCTCTCGCGCAGGAATTGCAGGTTGGATACGCCGGGGATCTCGACGGGGTACTGGAAACCGAGGAACAGGCCCGCTGCGGCACGCTCATGCGGCTCCATGCTGAACAAGTTCACACCGTCCAGCGAGGCAGCGCCGCCGGTCACTTCATAGCCCGGACGACCGCCCAACGTGTAGGCCAGCGTGGATTTCCCCGCGCCATTCGGCCCCATGATCGCATGGATTTCACCCGCCTTGATCGAGAGCGACAGGCCCTTCAGGATCGGCTTACCGTCGATTTCATTCGTGAGATTGTCGATCGTCAGCATGCGTTCAATCCTTGTGCGCGCGCTGGAGCGTCCGCGCGGTCCAGAAGGCCATGTCCCGCACATCGCCCGGCGCGGGGAACAGCGTGTCGATATGGCGCTTGATCGGCATATAGGGCCACCAATCGGCGCCGGGCTCAGGCGAGCCTTTCTCCAGCAGTCCGGTCACGAACTCCGTCACCGGGCCCATGCGGGCGAGGTTTGGCGCTTTGGCCTTATGGAAAGCCTTGTCGCTCTTCAGCTTATCGGTGAAGGCGGCATCGCCTTTCTCCAGCGCAGCGCGGCATTCGGCCTGATAGGCGTCGAGATCGCCAAAGTCCTTGCGCGCGCGGGCTTCCAGCTCGCCTTCCTCCAGCTCATAATCCTCGGTCAGGATTCGGATCGCAGCCGTCCATGATTGGCCGTTGCTCACATCCTCCGCGAAATCGGCGAGGGCATCCTGGATATCGTCTTCGTCGCTCAAAATTCGGTCCTCATCATCTTTGTCTCGTCACCCCAGACTTGCTCGGGGGTCCCGCTATCTTGAAAAGGAGCGGAATGCAGGCTCAGGTCCGGCATGACAGAAGAAATTACCCCACGCTGCCCTCAAGGCTGATCCCCAGCAGCTTCTGCGCCTCGACCGCGAACTCCATGGGGAGTTGTTGCAGCACCTCGCGGGCGAAGCCGTTGACGATCAGGCCAACCGCCGCCTCCTGATCGAGGCCGCGCTGCATGGCGTAGAAGAGTTGGTCGTCGCTGATCTTGCTGGTCGTCGCTTCATGCTCGATCTGCGCCGAGGGGTTACGCACCTCGATATAGGGCACGGTATGTGCGCCGCACTGGTCACCCAGCAACAGGCTGTCGCACTGGGTGAAGTTGCGCACGCCCTCCGCGCCCGGGGCGACGCGCACGAGGCCGCGATAGGTGTTGTTGCTACGGCCCGCTGAGATGCCCTTCGACACGATGGTCGATCGCGACCCTTTGCCATTGTGGATCATCTTGGTGCCGGTATCGGCCTGTTGCAGATTATTGGTGAGCGCCACCGAGTAGAATTCGCCGACGCTATTCTCACCGTTCAACACGCAGCTGGGATATTTCCAGGTGACGGCAGAGCCTGTTTCCACCTGGGTCCAGCTGACCTTGCTGTTCTTGCCCTGGCAGAGCGCCCGCTTGGTCACGAAATTATAGATGCCGCCCTTGCCATTCTCATCGCCCGGATACCAGTTCTGGACAGTGCTGTACTTAATCTCGGCATCGTCCAGCGCGACCAGTTCGACGACCGCCGCGTGCAGCTGGTTTTCATCGCGCATCGGCGCGGTGCAGCCTTCGAGATAGCTCACATAGCTGCCCTCATCCGCGACGATCAGCGTGCGTTCGAACTGCCCGGTATTCTCCGCATTGATGCGGAAATAAGTGGAAAGCTCCATCGGGCAGCGCACGCCCTTCGGGATGTAGACGAAGGTGCCGTCTGAAAAGACCGCGCAATTCAATGTGGCGAAATAATTGTCGTGCATCGGCACGACCTTGCCGAGCCACTTCTTCACGAGGTCTGGAAATTCGCGCACCGCCTCGCTGATCGAACGGAAGATGACGCCCGCCTCCTCCAGCTCCTTGCGGAAGGTGGTGGCAACGGAAACGCTGTCGAAAACGGCGTCCACCGCGACCTTGCGGCTGCTCTTCACGCCCGCCAGCACTTCCTGCTCGGCGATGGGAATTCCAAGCTTTTCATATGTCGCGCGAATTTCCGGGTCGAGTTCGTCCAGCGACTCAAGCTCCGCCTTCTTCTTGGGCTCGGCGTAATAATAGGCGTCCTGATAGTCGATCGGCGCAATGTCGAGCTTGGCCCAGTCCGGCGCTCCCATGTTCTGCCACATGGCAAAAGCTTTCAGCCGCCAGTCGAGCAGCCATTGCGGCTCCTTCTTCTTGGCGGAAATGAAGCGGACCGTGTCCTCATTCAGTCCCTTGGGCGCGAAGTCCTGCTCAATGGCGGATGACCAGCCATGCTCGTAGGCAGAGGCTCGCTCAGCAGCCTCATGCGCTTCCAGATTGCGAATAGTGGTCGTCTCTTCGGTCATGCCATTTCTCGTGTCAGGCCAGTTCTCGGGTCAAACTGGCAATCGTCACCCCGGCCAGTGCCGACCGGATCGCATTGTTCGCGACATTCATGTGCGAGCGCACGCGGCAGCCATGCTCCAGCGTGCAGTCATGCGCACCTTGTTCGGCGCAAGCGGTCATCGCGATGGGGCCTTCCACCGCCTCCACGACATCCACCAGCGTGATGGCAGCCGCAGGCCGCGCCAATCGAACCCCACCGCCCGTTCCGCGACTCGATTCCAGCAACCCCGCAGAGGAGAGCCGGCTCACCAGCTTCTGCGCGGTTGGCAGAGGGATGCCCGTTTCGCTCGAAAGCGTCGTCGCGTTCATCTTCGCACCACCGCAATGGCGCGCGGCAGCGGACATCAGCACCACGGCGTAATCTGCGAAACTCGAAAGCCTCATGTCGGCAAAGCGTCCCGGTTGCGAACCATTCTCAAATCGGATCGAATCAATCCGATTGCGCATGTGGTCGTGCGGGCACGCGGAATCAAGCCATTTTTAAGCGGCTCCCGCCTCAGCTGAACCGGTTCAGCACGGCTACGTCCCCGCCCAGCGAACGCCGCAACAGGGTAAGCTGGGCGACCGCCGTCGGCTCGGTCTGCAACTGGTGCGGAGTCAGGCCAATGAAATGTTTGATCTCTCGGATGAAATGCGACTGGTCGTAGAAGCGGCCATCCTCGCATAATTCCTGCCAGCTATGCTGATCGAGCGCGATGCGCGCGCTGCATCGCAGTGCCCTATATTTGCGCGCCAGCAGCTTGGGCGGGCAGCCATAATAGCGGTTGGTCATGCGGGCGAGCTGACGCGGAGAGAGGCCGGTTTCTTCGACCAGCGCTTCGATCCGGGACGATCCTTCCCCCATCAGCCAGTTGTCGACCGCCTCCAGCAGCCGCCAACTTGCTTCGGGCAAGGGCCGGACCCACTGCGCCAGGAGCGACCAGCAGCAGGCGGCGATCTCCTCCGGATCGTGCATGCCTTTCAGCCGGGTCAGGAGGGCGGCCATCGCACCTTTTTTCTCCGCGCTCATGTCACGCACCCGGTCGGCGAGCAGGTTGGCGTCGCCTCCATCCAAGCTGACCCAGCCTGCGGGCAGGAGCGAGATGCCGATGACGCAGGCAGGACCGTTCAATTCAAACCGAGTCGCACCCAATGTCGGGCCAAGCAGGCATATTTCTGGGGTCGCGGCTACCGTGCCGTCGTGAAAATGATAGTCGCCGTCCCCCTTCACCATGAAGCGCAACTGGGCAACATCAGCACGAGTCACATCAAGGTAGCGATCGGCGCTTTCGGTGAAGAGGTAAACGGAGCCGAAATAAGCGCGCAGTTGTTCCGGTGGAGCGAAATAACGGAGTTTAACCGGCCCATGCGCCGCTTCCACGGTGTAGGAAAGCGGCAGATCGCCACCATTTTCAACCCTTTGCGTCATCCCCCCGGATGTGCTGTCGCAACGCGGCCTCATACTCACCCCACCCGTTTACTATGAAGCTTCTTGGCTGTTGCGCAAGAGAGATACTGAAGCAGGGAAGGTTTTTTCCGAACCAATTCGAAAAAATAGCCCGGCGTTATTACACGCCGGGCCAGTAAAAGGTCTCGTCAGCCATATGGCCGAGAGCCTTCGGGTCGCAACGCTTTCATAAATCCGAATCGCATCTAGGTGATTGGATGAATCGGACATTAAGCGCGTCAAAATGCGACCAATATGAGTGATTTGCCGGTTCAACAGGTTCTTCTCGGCAAACTGTTGCGCCATTGCCACAGCGACTCGACGGCCGAGATTGACGATGGCATAGCGCCGCCATGTCCTATCGCCTCATCCGCCCGCTCTTTTTCGCGCTAGATGCCGAGCGCGCGCATCATCTTTCCATTGCCCTGTTGCGCATGATGCCCGTTTCCCCTCCGTCAACGCCTAACGCCGCCCTTTCCCAGACCGTGGCGGGCATCAGCTTCCCCAATCCGGTCGGGCTGGCGGCGGGCTATGACAAGGAAGGACTTGTCGCACACAAGATGCATGGGCTGGGTTTCGGCTTTGCGGAGCTTGGCACACTGACCCCGCTGCCCCAGCCGGGCAATCCTCAACCGCGCCTGTTCCGCTTGGTTGAAGATCGCGCCGTCATCAATCGCATGGGCTTCAATAATGGCGGGCTGGCCGCCGCCGCCGAACGAGTCGCGAAACGCCGCCGCCCCGCAGGCAAGGGAGCCGGGCCGGTAATCGGCATCAATATCGGCGCCAACAAGGACGCGGCCGACCGCATCGCCGACTATGTGACCGGCGTCACCTGCATGGCGCCGCTCGCCGACTATCTGACGGTCAACATATCCTCTCCCAACACGCCGGGCTTGCGCGCATTGCAGGACCGGGCGGCATTGGACCAGTTGCTGGGCGCGGTCATGGCAGCGCGCGGGGCGGATCGCACCCCTATCTTCCTGAAGGTGGCTCCCGACCTTGAGCCCGCCGATATCGAGGATATAGCCGCTGCCTGCCTGGACCACAGCGTTGATGCGCTGATCGTCTCCAACACCACCATCTCGCGTCCCCCGCTCCATTCGGTCCATGCGCAGGAAAGCGGCGGCTTGTCCGGCGCGCCGCTCACGGACCTGTCGCTCCAGCGGCTCAAGGATTTCCGCCGCATATTGGGCAGCCGCCTCCCCCTCATTGGCGTTGGCGGCATCGGCAATGCGGAACAGGCATATGCCCGGCTGCGCGCGGGCGCGAGCCTGATCCAGCTATATAGCGCGCTCGTCTATGAAGGGCCCTATCTCGCCAAACGCATCAATGCGGGACTGAAAAAGCTGATGGCGCGGGACGGCTTCACCCACATCAGCGAGGTCGTCGGCATCGACAGCTGATCCGGGCGGTGGACGTACGGGGCTTGCGGTGGGCCGACCAGACGATAGGGTGCGCCGCATGACGCCTCGCCTTGCCGGCCTGCTAGCCCCCCTTGCCTTCGCTCTCCTCCATCCCGCACCGGTCGCGGCGCGCGAGCCCGTTTCGCTCAACGCGACGGTGTCCGCCGCCGATCCGCGCGCCGCAGCGGCGGGGCAGGACATCCTTCGACAGGGCGGCAGCGCGACGGACGCCGCGATCGCCATGATGCTCACGCTCAATGTCGTCGAACCGCATAATAGCGGCATCGGCGGCGGCGGCTTCCTGATGCATCATGACGGCAAGACGGGGGTGCTCGAATCGATCGATGGGCGCGAAACCGCGCCTGCGGCGGCGCGGCCGGATCGGTTCATCGGCGCGGACGGCAAGCCGCTCGATTTCCGCACCGCTTGGCCCGGTGGCTATTCGGTGGGCGTGCCGGGCAATTTGCGCCTTGCTTGGGAAGCGCATCGCAAATGGGGCAAGCTCCCTTGGGCCAGCCTGTTCGCTTCCGCAATCCGGCTTGCCGACGAAGGGTTCGAAGTGCGCCAGCGGCTTGACACCGCGATGAAGGCAGTGGCGCCGGTCTGGGCCGATTTCCCCGAAATACAGAAATTCTTCTGGGTGAATGGTGCCCCTGCGCCGATCGGGACCACACTCAAGAACCCGCCGCTCGCCGACCTCTTCCGGCGCATCGCCGCAGAAGGGCCTGACGCCTTTTACAAAGGCGAAACGGCGCGAGCGATCGCCATGACCGTGACCAATGCCCCCAAAAACCCGGTGCCGATGACCGAGGCCGACATTGCCGGCTATCAGGTGAAGGCGCGAAAGCCGGTCTGCGGTCCTTATCGGAGCCACAGCATTTGCGGCATGGGTCCGGCCTCAGCGGGCGGCATCACCGTGCTGCAGATATTGGGCATGGTCGAACGCTTTCCACTCAAACAGTGGGGCAAGGATGATCCGCGTTCCTGGCATGTGATCGGGGAAGCCATGCGCCTGGCTTACGCCGACCGGGACAAATGGCTTGGCGATCCCGAATTCGTGTCAGTCCCCATCGCCGGGCTGATCGATCCCGATTATCTGAAGAAGCGGTCGGCACTCATCGCGCTGGGCCGGTCGCTCAATGACTATCGCCCCGGCACGCCGCCCGGCGCGGAGGCTCGCACCGCCGCCGCGCCGCAGCCCGAAAGCGGGACCAGCCATTTCGTCGCGATCGACCGCGATGGCGACATTGCCGCCTGGACGTCCACCATCGAAAGCTTCTTCGGCAGCCAGTTGATCGCCGATGGCGTCATCCTCAACAATGAGCTGACGGACTTCAGCTTCACGCCCGAGAAAAACGGCGCGCCGGTCGCCAATCGGGTGGAGCCAGGCAAGCGCCCCCTGTCCTCCATGTCCCCCACCATCGTGTATGACGGAAACGGCACGCCGGTCTTCACCGTTGGCGCCGCTGGCGGGCGGACGATCATCATGCAGGTGACAAAGGCGGTCATCGCCCATTTCGACTGGGGGCTTTCAGCGCAGGAAGCCATCGCGCTCGGGCTGCAATTTTTCGACGCCAAGGGTCTGGTTCTGGAAAAGGGAACAGCACTCGAGGCGATGAAGACACCGCTGGAAAATTGGGGCCACGAGGTCAGGATCGCGCCGCTTGGGCTCAAGGCGAATGCAGCGGAGCGTACCGCTGACGGGCGGTGGCGGGGTGCGGCGGACCCGAGAAGCCCAGGAGTGTCGCTTCAGGAATAGCTCCTCCCCGCTCCCAGCCTTCTCCATCCCGTCATCCCAGCAAAAGCTGGGATGACGAGGGGGCGCGCGAAGACGATCACCCCTTCAGATCCAAATCCGCAACGTTGAACTGGAACGGAAAGGTCTTGTCCTTGGGACCCACGACCAGATTTACCTTCAGCTCCTTGGTCCCCTTGATGGCTTGATCCGCCTTCGCCGCGGGGAGCACCTCGATCCCGTCCTTATTCTCCGTCATCCGCCCGCGCCACTCATGGGTCTTGCCGTCGTCCGTCACGGCCGTCACGCGGCAGTCGGACAGGTCGCAGCTGAACGGCGCGCCTACCAGCTTCACCGTCACCTCCGCGCCACCTTCGGCCATGGGCTGGATCAGCAGCACCGAAAATGTGTCCTGCGCCGTCATGGTCTGTACGCTGTTGACGCTGCCGATATAGGCGACCTTCGGCTTACCCGCCTGTCCGCCTTCATATTTCCAATGCTGGCCGATCTGCTCGCGCTGCGTCGGCCCTTCATTCTCGCCGCCGGAACAGCCCGCCAGCAGGCCGATAGCCGCCACCGTCCACAGGCTTCGCATCGCGCATCTCCTCCTTATCCGTTTCGATCACGGAAGGAGAACGCCGGGGCGTCAGCAGGTTTCCTTAGGTCAGTTGTAGCGTTCCGCCGTCTGCCGGATAAGTGCGATCATGTTGGGGATGCCCTGTGTCCGGTTGGAGCTGAGCTGATTTTTGAGGTCGAAGGGCGCGAGAGCCTCTTCGATGTCGGCTGCCGCGATTTCCGCAGGCGTCTGGTCCTGCACCGTCAGCAGGACGAGCGCGATAATCCCCTTGGTGATCGCCGCATTGCTGTCGGCAAGGAAATGGAGGCGGCCATCATCGCGCACGGTGGGATAGACCCACACTGCCGCCGAACAGCCCCGCACCAGCGTCGCATCGGTCTTGAGCGCATCGGGCATTGACTCCAGCGCACGGCCAAGGTCGATCAGAAGCCGATAGCGATCATCGGCGTCCAGAAATTCATATTCTTCTTGAAGATCGGCAAGGGCGGGCGCGTTGGTCATAGCCCGCATATAGGCGGAAAAGCGGCCCGCGAAAGCCGCTTTTCCTTGTGTCATGGATCGACGCCCGCCGCGATCGCTTCCAGCTTGCGGATGCGCTCCTTTAGATCCGCCATCTCTATCCGCGTGCTTCCCTGAGCCGGAACGCCGTCGACGGAATTGGCAAGCTCCGCGCGCTTGAGGGCGAGCCACCCGTCCCATCCGCGCAAGGCTGCCAACGCGACGATCAGCAGCGCCAGCAGGCTGCTCGCCACGATGGTCAGGGTAAAGGCCATGTCCTGCATGTGACCCTCCAGATGCCCGTTCAGCGCAGGCTTTCGATTTCGTTTGCCAGCCTGGTGTTGCGGCTGGTGTAGAAAGTCTCGATATCTGCGAGGCGCCGGTCAATGTCGCGGAATTTCGACCGCACGTCTCGCGCTGACCGCGCCGGATTGGTCCGCACGCCCTGCCAGAATTTTTCGTCGTCGCGATCGGCATAGAGGCCGAGCGGCTTGTTTTCGCCAAAATAGGCGACCGCGAAATAGGCAATCAGCGACCAGGGGAATGCCCCCATCAGCGTCACCAATACCGCGCCGACGCGCACCCAGGTCACGTCGATGCCGGTATAGTCGGCGATGCCTGCGCATACGCCCATCCATTTGCCATTCTGCTTGTCGAGGTAGAATTTGGTGCGGCGCGCAGCCATGTCAGTTCCTCCTGCCCAGATCAGGGCGGTCGAGAGTTGAGCGATCAAAGTCATAGGCGTCGTCAGGGGCGGGACGCGCCGGACGGAAATCGGGATTGTCGGCAGCGACGATCCGCTCGACCGTCTGCAACCGGTCTTCCAGCCGCCGGGCGAGCAGGTGCAGTTCATCCAGCAGCCGCTCATCCTCGTCGGTGATCTTGGGCGCCTGCTTCCACTTGGTCGTATAGTGCAGGATCAGCCAGGGCATGCCGATGAACAGCATGCCGCAGATCATGATTGGCAGAAACACATCCTCCATGCGTCACACTCCCTGTTGGTTCGAGCCCGTCACGCCGGCCGGTTCATGCTGGCTTTGAGCGCCGCCAGCTCGGCGTCGACCTTGTCGGCGGACTGCAATTCGGCAATCTCTTCTTCCAACGTCTTGGGCGGCTGACCGAGGTTGAGGGCATCGGCCCGTCCCTCCGCAAGATCAGCGCGCCGTTCCAGCATGTCGAAGCGAGCGAAGGCCTCGTTCACCTTCTCACCGGCATAGGCCTCACGCATCCGCAAGCGGTTTTGGGCGCTCTCCATCCGCGTCACCAGGCTGTTCTGCCGGTTACGCGCCTCGCCCAGCTTCGCCTGCAGCTTGGCGATATCCTCTTCGGAGGCCTTCAGCGCCTCGTCCAGAAGCTCGATTTCGGCCTCAAGCTTGTCGGCCATGTCCCCTGCCTTCTGCTTTTCCACTAGCGCGGCCTTGGCCAGATCCTCCCGATCCTTGCTCAGGGCCAGCTGCGCCTTTTCAGTCCAGCTGTCCTGCAGGGCCTGAAGCTTGCCGATATGACGGCGCATCTCCTTCTGGTCAGCGATAGTGCGGGCGGCAGAAGCGCGAACCTCGACCAGCGTCTCCTCCATTTCCAGGATGATCATGCGGATCATCTTGGCGGGATCTTCCGCCCGGTCGAGCAGGTCGGTGACGTTGGCGGCGATGATGTCGCGCGTACGAGAAAATATACCCATCGGAACTGCGATCCTTCCGTTCAATCAGCTTGGCCCTTCCGTTGCAGGAGCCGTGCCAGATTTAACCGAGCCCCGTTTTCCGCACGCTCGCGCACAGGTGTCGAAACTATTATTGCCAAATAATGGCATTTTTCGCCATATATTGGTTATGGAACGCAACACGCAGTTCATTGGGCAATCGCTTGCCTTCCTCGACGCGGTCGAGTTGGCAGGCCGTGCAGCCGAACTCAACCGCCCGGTGCTGGTCATTGGCGAGCGGGGCACCGGCAAGGAGTTGGTGGCCGAGCGACTCCACCGCCTCTCGCCACGATGGGGCGAGCCGCTGATCGTAATGAATTGCGCCGCGCTGCCGGAAACCCTGATCGAAGCGGAGTTGTTCGGTCATGAACAGGGCGCGTTCACCGGCGCCACCCGCGCACGGGCGGGTCGGTTCGAAGAGGCCGACGGCGGCACGCTGTTCCTCGATGAATTGGCGACCCTCTCCATGGCGGCGCAGGAACGGTTGCTGCGCGTCGTCGAATATGGCCAAGTCACCCGCATCGGCGCGTCCCGGCCGATGACGGTGGATGTTCGCATCATCGCCGCCACCAATGAAGATCTGCCTGCACTGGCCCAGGCAGGTCGTTTCCGCCCCGACCTGCTGGACCGGCTGAGCTTTGAGGTTATCACGCTGCCGCCGCTGCGCGCCCGCGAAGGCGATGTGGCCGTGCTCGCCGATCATTTCGGCAGGCGCATGGCCGCTGAGCTGGGATGGCCGGATTGGCCGGGCTTCTCTGCCGATTGCCTGGGTGAACTGGAGGCCCATGCATGGCCCGGCAATGTCCGGGAACTGCGCAATGTGGTGGAGCGCGCTGTCTATCGTTGGCACGAACCCGGCCGCGCCATCGCGCAGATCGTCTTTGACCCCTTCGCCTCGCCCTGGAAGCCGCAGCCTGTGGCCAGCAGCGGCGAGGAGCCCAAAGCGGCGCCCGTGCCTAATCAGGCCCCGGTCAGCGACCTGCGCGCCGCCGTCGACGCGCATGAAGCCGCGATCGTGCAAGCGACACTGGAGCGACACCGCTACAACCAGCGGGCCACCGCAAAAGCGCTGGGCCTAAGCTATGATCAGCTGCGCCACTGCATGAGGAAGCATCGCCTGGGATCAGGCTGAGCTCCCCCTTGCCGACCTCGCCGAGTTAGCGCGTGGGCACCGGCTCCGCGCCGGAATAGTCGTAAAAGCCCTTGCCGGTCTTCCGCCCGAGCCAGCCCGCCTCGACATATTTGACCAGCAGCGGCGCGGGGCGATATTTGGAATCGCCCGTGGTCGACCGCAGCACGTTCAACACCTCAAGGCAGGTGTCGAGCCCGACAAAATCGGCGAGCGTCAGCGGCCCCATCGGATGGTTCAGCCCCAGCCGCACGCCCATGTCGATGTCGCGCATGTTGGCGACGCCTTCGCCCAGGGCAAAGATCGCCTCATTGATCATCGGCAACAGGATGCGGTTGACCACGAAGCCGGGCGAATCAAACGCCTGGACGACGTTCTTGCCAAGGCGGGCGGCAAAAGCCTCCACGGCGGCCACTGTCTCGTCCGAAGTCGCAAGGCCACGGATCAGTTCGATCAGTGCCATGACCTGGACGGGGTTGAAGAAGTGGATGCCGACAAACAGCTTGGGATTGGGAACCACCTGCGCCAACCGGGTAATCGGGATGGAAGAGGTATTGCTCGCGAGAATCGTGTCGGGCGTGATCACGGCGCCCACATTGGTGAAGATGGTGCGCTTGACATCCTCCCGCTCGGTTGCCGCCTCAATGACCAGCTGGGCTCCAGCCAGGGGCGCAAGGTCGCCGCTCGGACGGATGCGGGCGAAAGCGGCTTCGGAGTCTGCCGCGCTCAGCTTGCCCTTCTCCACTGCCCGGCCAAGCTGCTTCGAAATGCCCTGAAGCCCCTTTTGCGCGCGTTCCAGATCTACGTCGCACAGGATTACGTCATAGCCAGCCTGCGCGCTGACCTGCGCTATCCCTGCGCCCATCTGACCGGCGCCGATGACGCCAACGGTCTGAATGTCGGTCATGCCAAAATGTCCTTGCAAAAATCAATTCGCCGCCCACTAGCGCCATGGCAAGCAGTGGGCCAGCGCTTTTGAACATCATCACAACAGGCGCGGTGTTAATCAGGGCTGAGCATCGGCAGTTGCGGGATGGATCGCCCTGGCTGACCGACAGGCCGGTCGAGCTTTGCTTATTTCCGGCTTTGCCTGCCGCCTGCTTGATGGTTAAAAGGCCGCGCATGTCCGTTACAGCGCCCATGCCCGAGCCGGCGGCCGGAAGGTTCATCGCCGCCGTGCATCATTTTCCCGTGCGCGTCTATTTTGAGGA
>JAEZCS010000197.1 GCA_023433445.1 Pseudomonadota bacterium
CCACGGCGTCAATCAATATCACCCAGCGGCTGGTCAAGGTCGATTCGCGCAAGAAGCGCGAGGCCTTGCGCGCGATGCTGGAAGGCGAGCAGGTGCAAAGCGCCGTCATCTTCTGCAATCGCAAGACGACGGTGCGCGAACTCAACAAGAGCCTGCAGCGCCACGGCTTCAAGTCGGGCGAAATCCATGGCGATATCGACCAGTCGGCCCGCATCGCCGAGCTGGAACGGTTCCGTGCAGGCACGGTGAACATATTGGTGGCTTCCGACGTCGCTGCCCGCGGGCTTGATATCAAGGGCGTGAGCCACGTCTTCAATTTCGATGCGCCCTGGCACCCGGACGATTACGTCCATCGTATCGGTCGGACCGGCCGCGCGGGTGCGAAGGGGGCCGCCTTCACCTTTGTGACGGCCGACGACGCGGAAGCGATCGACAATATCCAGAAGCTTATCGGGCAGAAGATCGAGATGATCGACGCGCCCGCTGGTGCTGCAAAAGCGGAAAAAGCGCAAGAACCTCGCCGCGAGACCGAGCGGAAGGCGGAGCGCAGCCCCAGCAAGCGCCGTGACGATCGCCGTGAAGAGCCGCGTGCCCCCCGGAGCCCTGGCAACGAGGCGCGCCCGCGCCGGGCGGACGCCATGAACGATGGCCCAGACGAGGGTTGGAACGGTCCGGTGCCGGAATTCCTGTCGGTAGGCTTCAACGCCTAAAGGAACCTATAACAGCCCCATTGCGCGCAAGCTGCTGTGGCCCTGCGACCCGATAATGATGTGATCGTGGACCGCGATGTTGAGGCGCTTTCCCGCCTCGGCGATCTGGCGCGTTATTTCGATGTCCTGGCGGCTTGGCTCGGGCGAGCCGCTGGGATGATTATGGACCAGGATCAGCGCCGATGAGCCGAGATCGATCGCGCGCCGTATGACTTCACGCGTGTAGATGGCAGCCTGGTCGATCGATCCGTCGCCCATATGTTCGTCCCGGATCAACATGTTGCGGCTGTTGAGGTGAAGCACACGGACACGCTCCACCGGTAGATAGGCCATGTCGGCGCGCAGATAATCGAGCAGAGCCTGCCAGCTTGCCAGAACAGGCCGCTGCGCAACTTCGCTGCGAAGCATGCGCAGCAGGGTAGCATGCACGATCTTGACGGCTGCAATGCTGGTGTCGCCCATGCCGGGCACGCGCGCGATCGCTTGCCAATCGGCCGTCATAAGCCCGCCGATGCCGCCAAATTCCCGCAGCAGCGCCTTTGCCAGCGGCTTGGTATCGCGCCGAGGTATGGCAAGGGCCAGCAGATATTCTATTAGTTCATGGTCGTGCAGCGCATCGCCGCCGCTTTCCGCCAACTTTTGCCGCAGCCGGGCGCGGTGACCCACGCCATCATGGCTGACCGCAACATCCCTTTCCGCCAATGCCTTATAATCCCCTGTTCAGGGAAATGGACCTATGCGTTGCGTAAATGTGGGGCAAGGATATTTAAGGCGGCTGGTACGTTATGCAGGCGTTACGGATAAGGGGTGAGAGCCGGGCTTGGCCATAAGCATTGAAGATGAGGACGGCGAAGAGGAATCTCGCCGCGGCTGGTTGCGCTGGCTGGGTGTCGGGACGGGATCCTTGGCGCTGATCCTTGTGGCTTTGTGGACCCAGCGAGCGCCCATCGCCGAGAACTTCATAGGGCGGGAGATGAACCGCAGGGATGTCCAGGCGCGTTATGACCTGAAGGATATCGGCCTTCGGACGCAGCGCATCGAGAACATCGTCCTGGGCGACCCCGCAAATCCGGACCTGACAGCCAGCTGGGTGGAGGTGGACCTCGCCTTTACCGGCCTGTCCCCCCATGTGGCGGCAGTCAGGGCGGGCGGCGTCCGGTTGCGCGGTTCGTATCGCGATGGCGTGCTCCGGCTGGGTGAACTCGACAAGTTTCGCGACCCTGCCTCCAAGGCGCCATTCAGCTTGCCCGACATAGCGTTGGTTTTGAGAGACGCGCGGGTCCGACTTGATACCGATGCGGGAACGGTCGGGATGCAGATCGAGGGCAGGGGGAAATTGAAGTCTGGCTTCGACGGCCGCCTGGCTGCCGCGATGCCGCGGGCGGCAATCGCCGGATGCAGTGCGACGAACATGACTGCGCTGCTCGACGTATCGATCAGGAATGAGCGGCCTCACCTGGCTGGACCAGTGCAGGCTGTGGCTTTTGGTTGCCGGGGAAGCGGGACGGCGGCGGCTGTGCCGAGAGCAAACGTAGATCTGTGGCTGGGCAAGGCGCTTGATCGCTGGAACGGTCATGTGACGTTGAGAGCAGAGGCGCTGAAATCCTCCGGTACGGTGCTCGCGAAGCCAAGTGGGCGCATCGACTTTGCCGGCAACGCAACGGGAACCTCGGGTCGAGCGCGGATCGGTGTCGCAGCGCTGGGATTGGCAGGCGCCAAGGCCGGCGAGTCGGAGATCGTCGGGGCGTGGCGCATCGCTGGCGGTAAGTCACAGGCCAGCGGCAGGTTGTCCGCCCATCAACTGAGCTTGGCCGGTCGTGATCCACTGGCCGGGTTGAAGCGATCTGCCGCCGGCACGCCGCTCGCGCCCTTGGCCGCGCGGTTGGCCGATGCAGTGCGCCGTGCGGGCGAAGATAATGTGCTGCGGACCAACTTTGCCTTCGCTCAGAGCGGCAAAGGCGGCAGCGTCGTGCTGACCGGTGCCGGATTTAATGCGCGGAGTGGCGCTCGGGTCGCGGTTCCGGGCGACGGCGAGATAATGATAAGCTGGCCCGGCAAAGGGGGCGCCGCCCTTGATTGGGCGTTGGACGGCGCAATCACAACTGATGGAGGCGGGCTGCCCAAGGCAGCGCTGAGGCTGGCGCGGCGACAGGGCGGTGGACTGGGGGGGCAGCTCTTTATCGATCCCTACGCTGCGGGTGATGCGAAGTTGGCGCTGGAACCGGTTCGTTTTACAGCAGGGCCGCGAGGTAACACCTTCTTTTCTACGGCGGTAAAGCTGGATGGGCCGCTTCCCGGGGGCAGGTTGCGCGGACTTGCGATGCCGGTGACTGGAGAATTGAGCGCGAACGGGGCCATAGCGATCAACCGCCGTTGCGTGCCGTTGGCGCTGGAGGAGGCGCGCTATGGAAGCTTCGCCATCGGGCGGACCCGGCAAACGCTCTGCCCTATCGGCGATAGCGCCTTGCTGGCGACCGGGCCGGGCGGGGTGAATGCGGGTGCGGAAATTCGCAATCTCGATCTGCGTGGCCGCAGTGGCCAGAGCCCAATGCGTCTGTCGGCGGAGTCGGCGAGGATTGCATCAGGGCAGGAAGGCTTTGCGCTTTCCCGTGCTGAGTTTGCCATCGGCTCGCAGTCATCTCCGGTGCGGCTGGTGACGGGAACGCTGACCGGTCAGGCCACGGATCAAGGGCTTTGGGGAAGGTTCGCGGAAGCGAATGCGCAGATCGGATCTGTGCCGTTGATCGTGGAAGATGGCGCGGGCGAATGGAGCTTCGCGCAAGATACGTTGAAACTCGCCGCGTTGATCATGGTGCGAGACGCCCAGACGCCGGGGCGGTTTGAACCGCTTAAGGTGCCGGACTTCGCTCTTGCCTTGCGGGATGGCAGGATTGCGGCGACCGGAACGCTAAGGGTCCCGCGCAATGATGCGTTGGTGGCACAGGCCGACATAGCGCATGACTTGGGTTCAGGGCGGGGCAGCGCCGACCTGAGCGTGCCGGGGCTGATATTTGGTCCCGCTTTGCAGCCTGAAGAGGTCACTCGTCTGGCACTGGGTGTCGTCGCCAATGTCGATGCGACGGTGACGGGCGAAGGGCATATTCGGTGGAACGGCAGTGCGGTGACCAGCGACGGGCTGTTCCGCACGAACAATGCGAAGCTGGCGGCGGCATTTGGACCGGTCGAAGGCTTGTCCGGGGAGTTACGCTTCACCGATCTGCTTGGGCTGGTGAGTGCGCCGGGACAGGTGGTGCGGATCAGGACGGTCAATCCCGGTATCGAGGTGCGTGACGGCACTGTCCGCTACAGATTGGAACCGGGGCAGAAGGTGCGCGTCGAGGGTGGGGGCTGGCCCTTTGCGGGAGGGCAACTTGTTCTACTGCCCACCACCATGGATTTTAGCGCGGAGGTCGACCGGTATATGACGTTCCGCGTAATCGGCATCGATGCGGGCGCCTTCATCCAGGCGCTGGAGCTGGAAAATATCTCTGCCACCGGCACATTCGACGGACTCATGCCGTTGATATTCAATGCGCAGGGAGGTCGTGTCGCCGGTGGCGTGCTGGCCGCGCGGCAGCAGGGCATGCCCCCACTCATCATGCCCGAAGGCGTGTTGCCGACGGTCCCGTGCGATCCCAACCGGCAATCGGGGACTCTGTCCTATGTTGGGCCAGTATCGAACGAGCAGTTGGGCGTCATGGGCAAGCTGGCCTTCGATGCGCTCAAGAACCTGCAATATAAATGCCTCACCATCCTGATGGATGGTGCACTGGACGGTGAGATGGTGACGAATGTGGTCTTCAATGGTGTCAACCGCGGGAAGCTTGGAGACGTGCCGGACGGCATGGCGCGTAGCCTGACCGGCTTGCCCTTCATCTTCAATGTGCGGATCGCAGCGCCCTTCCGAGGCCTGCTGGGAACCGCCAGATCCTTCATTGATCCCACCACGCTCATTCAAAATAGCATAGGCGATCAGATGCAGGAGAAGATTCGTGAAGGCATTGCAGTTAAGCCTGTGGAAAGCGACACTGTGAGAAACAGGGAGCAGCGATGAAAAGACAAGCGATATGTGCGGCGGGTTTTGCCGGTTTGGCCCTGACGGGCTGCATTCAGGTGAAGGCGCCTGACAAGCCGATTGAAATCAACCTGAACGTAAAGGTGCAGCAGGAGGTGGTCGTTCGCCTTCAGCGCGATGCACAGGATCTTATCCAGAATAACCCGGAGTTGTTCCCGCAATGACACGCAAGCTTTTGATGATTGCCGCCGGTGCCGCCGTTGTGCTGGCCACCGGCTTTGTCGC
>JAEZCS010000209.1 GCA_023433445.1 Pseudomonadota bacterium
GCGCGCGCGACGTCAGCTTCCCCTTCCTCAACAATTTCAGCTTCTGGATGACCACGGCTGGCGCGGTCATCACCATGATGTCGCTGTTCGTGGGCGAGTTCGCCCGCACTGGATGGCTCGCCTATCCGCCGCTGTCGGGCATCGCCTACAGCCCTAATGTCGGGGTCGATTACTATATCTGGTCGCTACAGATAGCGGGCGTCGGGACCACCTTGTCCGGCATCAACCTGATCGTGACCATCCTGAAGCTGCGCGCGCCGGGCATGGGGCTGATGAAGATGCCGGTGTTCACTTGGACGTCGCTGTGCGCCAACATCCTGATCGTCGCCAGCTTCCCGGTGCTGACCGCCGTGCTCGCGCTGCTCGGGCTCGACCGTTACGCGGGCACAAATTTCTTCACCAACGACTTCGGCGGCTCGTCGATGATGTATGTGAACCTGATCTGGATCTGGGGCCACCCGGAGGTCTACATCCTCATCCTGCCGCTGTTCGGCGTGTTCAGCGAAGTCACCTCGACCTTCTCGTCAAAACGGCTCTTCGGCTATTCCTCGATGGTCTATGCGACGGTCGTCATCGCGATCCTCAGCTACCTCGTCTGGCTGCACCACTTCTTCACCATGGGCTCGGGCGCCAGCGTCAACAGCTTCTTCGGTATCACGACGATGGTCATCTCCATCCCTACGGGGGCCAAGCTCTTCAACTGGCTCTTCACCATGTATCGCGGCCGCATCCGGTTCGAACTGCCGATGATGTGGACGGTCGCCTTCATGCTGACCTTCGTGGTCGGCGGCATGACCGGCGTACTGCTCGCGGTGCCGCCTGCCGACTTCGTGCTGCACAACTCGCTGTTCCTGATCGCGCACTTCCATAATGTGATCATCGGCGGCGTGCTGTTCGGCCTGTTCGCGGCGATCAACTATTGGTGGCCCAAGGCCTTTGGCTTCAAGCTGGAGACAAAGTGGGGCAAGCGCAGCTTCTGGCTGTGGGTCGTCGGTTTCTGGGTGGCCTTCATGCCGCTCTATGTGCTGGGCCTGATGGGCGTCACCCGCCGCATGCGCGTCTTCGACGATCCAGGCTTGCAGATCTGGTTCCAGATCGCTGCGTTCGGCGCCGTCATGATCGCTGCTGGCATCGCCTGCATGTTCATCCAGTTCGCCGTCAGCATCATGAACCGTGACAAGCTGCGCGACACTACCGGCGACCCGTGGGATGGCCGCACGCTGGAATGGGCGACCAGCTCGCCACCGCCGGACTATAACTTCGCCTTCACCCCCGTCATCCACGACGGCGATGCCTGGGCCGACATGAAGAAGCGCGGCTATCAGCGCCGGGTGTCGGGCTTTGAACCGATCCACATGCCCAGCAATACGGGCACCGGCGTCATCCTCGCAGGGCTCTCCGTGGCCTTCGGCGTCGGCATGATCTGGTACATGTGGTGGCTCGCGGGCCTCAGCTTCGTCGGCATCCTCGCGGTCGCGATCGGCCACACCTTCAACTACAAGCGCGACTTCTACATTCCCAAGGACGTGGTCGAACGCACAGAGGGCGAGCGCACGCGCAGTCTCGCGATGCAGGGCTAACAGCACATGGCAAGCGCACCTACCGTAGACGCCGCTTTCCTGGACAAGGACGGCAATCCGCTCTTCCACCTGGAACATGAGCCCCATCATCCGGAAGGCTCCAGCACCATGCTGGGCTTCTGGATCTACCTGATGAGCGATTGCCTCATCTTCGCCTGCCTGTTCGCGACCTACGCGGTGCTGGGCGGCAATTATGCGGCGGGCCCAGGTCCAAAGGATCTGTTCGACCTGCAGCTGGTGGCCCTCAACACCGCGATGCTGCTCTTCTCGTCCATCACCTATGGCTTTGCCATGCTGGCGATGGAAAAGAACCGGGTTGCGGCGACGCAGGGCTGGCTGGCCATAACCGGCCTGTTCGGCCTCGCCTTCCTCGGCATCGAGCTGTACGAATTTGCGCATCTCATCCATGAGGGCGCGACCCCGATGCGTTCGGGCTTCCTGTCGGCCTTCTTCGCGCTGGTCGGCACCCACGGGCTGCACGTCACCTTCGGCATCATCTGGCTGGTGACGCTGATGGCGCAGGTCGCGAAAAAGGGTCTTATCCCCGCCAATCAGCGCCGCATCATGTGCCTCAGCATGTTCTGGCACTTCCTCGACGTCATCTGGATCGGCGTCTTCACCTTCGTCTATCTCATGGGGATGCTGCGATGAGCGCGCACGGCCACAGCCATCACGACGATCATCATGGGCAGGCGCCTGCCCATGGCACCTTCGGCAGCTACATGATCGGGTTCGGCCTGTCGGTCATCCTGACGGCCATCCCCTTCTGGCTCGTCATGACCGGCGCGCTGGGCGATCCGCAACTGACCGCCTTCATCATCATGGGCTTTGCCGTCGTGCAGATATTGGTCCACATGATCTACTTCCTGCACATGAACACCCGGTCTGAAGGCGGTTGGACGATGCTGGCGCTGATCTTCACGATCGTGCTGGTCGTCATCACGCTCGCCGGGTCCATCTGGGTCATGTATCATCTCAATCACAATATGATGCCGCATATGCAGGATATGAGCGTGCATGACATGAGCCAGATGCCGTGATCGATGCCAAACCCCGCCGTCGCTCGGCGGGGTTCCTGATCCTTTTCTCGATGGCCGCCGCCCTGGCGGTCGCGGGTCTGGTCAGCCTGGGGCTTTGGCAGGTCGATCGTCTCGCCTGGAAGCGCGACCTGATCGAAAAGATCCAAAGCCGCGTCCATGCGCCGCCTGTCCCTGCTCCTCCTTCAGCCAGTAGCGACGATTCCTATCGCCGCGTGGTCGCGACGGGCCATTTCCTCCACGACCGCGCAACGCTGGTGCAGGCTTCGACGGCCAAGGGCGCAGGCTTCTGGGTCCTCACCCCGCTTGTCACCGATCGCGGCTTCACCCTGCTCGTCAACCGCGGCTTCGTCCCGCCTGAGGCACGCACCCGCTTTTCCCAGCCTGAGGGCCAGGTTCGCGTGACGGGCCTCACGCGGCTTACCGAACCGGGTGGCGGCTTTCTGCGGTCCAACGATCCTGCCGCGAATCGCTGGTATTCGCGCGATGTCACCGCCATCGCCAGCGCGCGGCAGCTTCGCGCACCGGTTGCGAATTATTTCATCGATGCCGAACGGAGCGGCTCGTCGGCATCATTGCCCATAGGCGGCCTGACCGTCCTCACCTTCCCCAACAGCCATCTTTCCTATGCTCTGACATGGTTCGCGCTGGCGGCGATGACGGCAGGCGCCTACATCTTCGTCATGCGCCAGGAATGGAAGGACAGACGGTCTTGAAACGGTGGCTTTCCACCGGTGCCCGCCTGCTGCCTGGCCAATGGCCCGCCGACGCCGCCGGGCGCAAGAACATGGCCCTGCTTGCCCAACTCCGCTGGATCGCCATAGCGGGGCAGGTCGCCTCGATCCTTTTCGTGCATTGGGGCATGGGCATTCCTCTGCCTGTCGCCTCGATGCTGCTCGTCGCCTCGATCGCGGCAGCGGTGAATATCGCGACATTCGCCACGCTGCGCCGCCGGACGGACGTGGCCCATGCTGAACTGTTCCTGGCGCTGGTCTTCGACGTATTATTGCTCACGACGCAGCTGTATCTCAGCGGCGGCGCAACCAATCCCTTTGTCGCGCTCTACCTCCTGCAGGTCGCGCTTGGGGCTGTCCTGCTTGATCGCTGGAGCATCTGGGGCATCGTTCTGCTCTCGCTGCTCTGCGCCGCAATGATCTCCCTGGTCTACCGGCCGCTGGAGCTGACCAACGCACTGGAGGGGCGCCTCTTCGACCTCCACGTCCTTGGAACATGGATATGCCTTGCCATGGTCGCGGTGCTGCTGGTCCTCTTCATGAGCCGCGTGACCCGGAACCTTCAGGCGCGTGAAGCCTATCTCGCCCAGTTGCGCCAGCAGGCCGCTGAAGAAGAACATATCGTCCGCATGGGCCTCCTCGCTTCAGGCGCGGCCCATGAACTCGGCACCCCCCTCTCCCAACTCGCGGTAGTGCTCGGCGACTGGCGCCACATGCCCGAAATCAGCGCCCACCCTTCCCTGCTGGAAGAGGTGGAGGAGATGGAGACGGCGGTCCAGCGCTGCAAACAGATTTTGACAGGCATTCTACTTTCTTCAGGAGAAGCCCGGGGCGAAGCTCCAAAAGTCACGCCAATTCACGACTTCCTTCTTGAAATCGCCCAAAGCTGGCGCTCCGCCAACCCCGGAATTCCCCTCCGCTGCGATTTCGGCCCCCACGACTATCCCCGCATCATCGCCGACCCCGTTATCCGCCAAGCCATCACAAATCTGCTCGACAACGCCCGCGAAGCTGGCGCCACCTACATCGATCTTCTGGTCGGCCGCGACAGCACATCGCTCAACATCGCCGTCCGCGACAATGGCAAGGGATTCAGCGAACAGATGCTCATTGATTTCGGAAAGCCGTACAGGTCCAGCAAAGGCAAGCAGGGCAGCGGCCTCGGGCTCTTCCTGGTCGTAAACGTGGTGCGGAAACTCGGCGGGAACGTCTCCGCCAGCAACGGTGCGGACGGCGGTGCACTCGTCCTGCTCCGCCTTCCGTTAAGTACCGTCGGATTGGAGGAGTCGCCCAATGTCGGATGATCGGCAGCTCATCCTCGTCGAGGATGACGAGGCTTTCGCAAAGACCCTGAAACGATCCTTCGAGCGGCGCGGCTACCAGGTTCTGACAGCCGACAGCCACGCATCGCTCGTGGCCCTGCTCGAAGATCATCACCCCCAATTCGCGGTCGTCGATCTGAAACTCGGCGCAGAATCCGGCCTCGTCTGCGTTCAGACGCTCCACGCCCATGATCCAAAGACGCTGATCGTCGTCCTCACGGGGTTCGCCAGCATCGCAACAGCCGTCGAAGCGATTAAGCTCGGCGCGTCCCACTATCTCGCCAAGCCTTCCAACACCGATGACATCGAAGCGGCATTCGCCCGCTCCTCCGGCGATCCATCAACGCCCCTGGCTCCGCGCCCGACGTCGATCAAGACGCTTGAGTGGGAACATATTCATGAGGTTCTGAAAGACAGTGACTTCAACATATCCGAAGCCGCGCGACGCTTAGGCATGCATCGCCGCACCTTGGCACGAAAGCTCGCCAAGCGGCAGGTCGGTTGATGTGTAAAGAAATGGAGCGGTGAAGGGAACCGCAATTCCGCCAAAAAAGATCGCAAATCGGCCATTCTTGTGAATACATAATTTAGGAATACCCCCAATCATACCCCCATATGCGCTGGCTAGCTGTGAATATGGCGGACAGTTCTCAGCCGACCTGCCTTTCCCGATTGGCAGCGCGGCACAGGTTCGACGGTCTGAATCAGGCATCGCGACCGGCCCCAATTCATAAGCTTGGAATACACACCCTACGCGACAATTCGCAGGGGCAAATCCGGCACTTCCGCGCCTTTACGGCGATGGCAGGTTCTCAATCAAATTTGACTTGTCAGGAAAAGCGCACGTCAGATTTGACTGATTGGCTTCGAAAGGCACGGAATTACGCCATTGTGAAAGGTCGGCAGTGTCCGGAACGGACCAATTGAAAGCAAGTCACTTCGCTCGGATTCGATCTGTTGATATATGGCGCCTTCGGTGCTCCCGCAGTTCAACTGGAGCCGTCCCGCAGGTATAGCCCGCGCTGGAAATCGCGGAACGTCGAACGGATTTCGGCGACCGATCCCAACTCGCGCACAGCATCGGCAGGCGAGCCATATTTCAGCTGGAGCAGTTCCGGCAGCTTGTCCGGGTCCAGTTCGCTTTCGCCGACCAGCACATATTGGCCCAGCACGAAGTCGAGAAACTCCTGCTGGCGCGGCTGGTAGTGGGACAGGATTGCATCGCGCCGTTCGCCCGCCCGTTCGGCTCGCCTCTTGGGCGCGCGCGTGAACGCGATATAGGCCAGCACGTCGAACAGATCGCTGTCCTGTGCATCGGTGGCGGTGCGGATCGCTTCCAGCTGCTCCCCAGCGAAGCCGCGTTCGGCAAGGCCGTCGATCAGCTTGCGGCGCGTTTCCGGCTCGCTCCAGATTTGACGCAGCTCGTCTTCGTCCTTGAACAGTTCGGGCAGTTTGCCAAACAGTGTTTCGATGAACTGTTGCGCGGAAATGGGCTTGCCGTCTTCGCTCCAGAACGTGGTCGCGCTGATATGCTGAAAAGTGCGCTCTTTCCCATCGGCAAGCTTGATCACCAGTTTCTGCTTCGGCGGATCAGGTTCGTCGGGTGGCTCGGGCGGATCAGCCGGATCGCCGGGGTCGGGGCGTGGAGGTTTCGGCGGCTCGGGTTCCATCGGCTCGCCGTCCCATTCGGGATCGTTGAAGTGCTCATAGGCCTTCACAAAATCATAGATCGTGAAATAGTCCTTGCCGTCGAATAGCCGGGTGCCGCGGCCGATGATCTGCTTGAACTCGATCATCGAATTGATCGGCCGCATCAGCACGATGTTGTGCACGTTGCGCGCATCGACACCGGTCGAGAGCTTCTGCGACGTCGTCAGGATGGTCGGGATCGTCTTCTCGTTGTCCTGGAAGGTCCGCAGCCAGGTGTCGCCGATCGCGCCATCCTCGGCCGTAACCCGCACGCAATAGTTCGGGTCGCTGGACTTCTTCCTCTGGTTGATGAGGTCGCGCACCAGAGCCGCGTGGCCCTGCGTAGCGCAGAACACCAGCGTCTTCTCGCGCTGTTCGTTCTGGTCCATGAACTTCTTGACGCGTTAGCGTTCCCGCTGTTCGATTTCGATGGTGCGGTTGAATTGCGGCTCCTTGTAGCGCTTACCTTCCTCGATCTCGCCTTCGACGATCTTGTCGTCGGGCGTCCATATGTAGTCGTCCAGCGTGGTGGCGATCTGCTTCACCTTGAACGGTGTCAGGAAGCCGTCGTTGATGCCGTCCTTGAGCGAATAGGTGTACACCGGCTCGCCGAAATACTTGTAGGTGTCGACATTGTCGCGCCGCTTCGGCGTCGCCGTCAGGCCGAGCTGC
>JAEZCS010000225.1 GCA_023433445.1 Pseudomonadota bacterium
GGGCAAGGGCCTGCTCGGTCGCGTGGTCGATGGCCACGGCAACCCGATCGATGGCAAGGGCCCGATCCAGTACACCGAGCGCAAGCCCGTGGAAGTCAAGGCGCCGGGCATCATCCCCCGCAAGTCGGTGCACGAACCCGTGCAGACCGGCCTCAAGGCGATCGACGCCCTCGTCCCCGTCGGCCGTGGCCAGCGCGAGCTGATCATCGGCGACCGTCAGACCGGCAAGACCGCCGTCGCGATCGACACCTTCATCAACCAGAAGGGCGTCAATGCCTCGGGCGACGAGAGCAAGAAGCTCTACTGCATCTACGTCGCGATCGGCCAGAAGCGCTCGACCGTTGCGCAGATCGTCAAGCAGCTCGAAGAAAATGGCGCGATGGAATATTCGATCGTCGTCGCCGCGACCGCTTCGGAGCCTGCTCCGCTTCAGTATCTGGCGCCCTACACCGGCGTCACCATGGGCGAATTCTTCCGCGACAACGGCATGCATGCCGTTATCGTCTATGACGACCTTTCCAAGCAGGCCGTCGCCTATCGTCAGATGTCGCTGCTGCTGCGTCGTCCTCCGGGCCGCGAAGCTTATCCCGGCGACGTGTTCTACCTGCACAGCCGCCTGCTGGAGCGTGCGGCCAAGATGAACGACGCCAATGGCGCTGGCTCGCTGACCGCATTGCCGATCATCGAAACGCAGGCGGGCGACGTGTCGGCCTACATTCCGACCAACGTGATCTCGATCACCGACGGCCAGATCTTCCTCGAAACCAACCTCTTCTACCAGGGCATCCGTCCGGCCATTAACGTGGGCCTCTCGGTGTCGCGCGTTGGCTCCGCCGCGCAGACCAAGGCGATGAAGAAGGTTTCCGGCTCGATCAAGCTGGAGCTGGCCCAGTATCGCGAAATGGCGGCCTTCGCCCAGTTCGGTTCGGACCTCGATGCGTCGACACAGAAGCTGCTGAACCGTGGTGCGCGCCTGACCGAACTGCTGAAGCAGGCCCAGTTCTCGCCGCTGCCCTTCGAAGAGCAGACCGCGTCGATCTTCGCCGGCACCAATGGCTATCTCGACAATGTCGCCGTCAAGGACGTGACCCGCTACGAAGAGCTGATGCTCGCCTATCTGCGCCACGACCATGCCGATGTTCTCGCTGCCATCCGTGACAGCAAGGATCTTGGCGACGACGCCAAGGGCAAGCTGAAGGCCGCGCTCGACAGCTTCGGCAAGACGTTTGCGTAAGGGATAATCCGTCATCCCAGCGAAAGCTGGGATCTCGGGCCACAAGGGTTGAACCCGGAGGCGCGAGATCCTGACTTTCGTCAGGATGACGAACAGAAGGTTCGTCATGGCCAGCCTCAAGGAACTGAAGATCCGCATCGGGTCGGTGAAATCGACCCAGAAGATCACCAAGGCGAAGCAGATGGTCGCCGCAGCGAAGCTGCGCAAGGCGCAGGCTGCCGCTGAAGCCGCGCGCCCCTATTCCAGCCGTCTGGAAGCCGTGGTCGCCAGCCTCGCATCGAAGATCGCAGGCGGTTCGGGCGAAGGCGCGTCGCCGCTGCTCGCTGGCACCGGCAAGGATGACGTCCATCTCCTGGTCGTCGCCAACTCCGACCGTGGCCTCGCTGGTGCATTCAACGCCAACATCGTCAAGGCCGCGCGTGCCAAGGCGGACGCACTGATCGCCCAGGGCAAGACCGTGCGTTTCTACCTGATCGGCCGCAAGGGTCGTCCGGTGATCAATCGCACTTTCCCCGGCTCGATCGTCGCGCAGTTCGACACGACCGGCGTCAAGGAGCCCGGCTTCAACCAGGCCTCCGAAATCGCGCACGAACTGACCGACATGTATCTGAACGGCAAGTTCGACGTCGCGCATCTCTTCTACTCGCAGTTCAAGTCCGCGCTCGCGCAGATCCCGACCGAGCAGCAGATCATCCCGGTCAGGATCCCCGAGGACGCCGACCGTAACGCGATCGCCGCTACGGTCGAATATGAACCGAGCGAGGAAGCGATCCTCGACGACCTGCTGCCGCGCAACATCACGGTGCAGATCTTCAAGGCGCTGCTGGAAAACAACGCGTCCGAACAGGGCGCATCGATGACCGCCATGGACAATGCGACGCGCAACGCTGGCGACCTCATCAACAAGCTGACCATTCAGTATAACCGCAGCCGTCAGGCAGCGATCACCACTGAACTGGTTGAAATCATCTCGGGCGCCGAAGCCCTTTAAAGATCACGCACGCAAGGAAGCAGTCATGGCAACCACCAACAATGTAGGCCGCATCTCGCAGGTCATCGGCGCTGTCGTCGACGTGACCTTCCCCGATGCGCTCCCCGCAATTCTCTCGGCGCTGGAAACCAGCAACAACGGCAACCGCCTTGTTCTGGAAGTCGCCCAGCATCTGGGTGAAAACACCGTTCGCACCATCGCGATGGACTCGACCGACGGTCTGACCCGTGGTCAGGAAGTCACCGACACCGGCGCGCAGATTAGCGTTCCCGTCGGCCCGGCCACGCTCGGCCGCATTCTGAACGTCGTTGGTGAGCCGATCGACGAGCGCGGCCCGGTCGCCACTACCCTCTCCGCCCCGATCCACGCCAAGGCTCCCGAGTTCGTCGATCAGTCGACCGAAAGCTCGATCCTGGTCACCGGCATCAAGGTCATCGACCTTCTCGCTCCCTATGCAAAGGGCGGCAAGATCGGCCTGTTCGGCGGCGCAGGCGTGGGCAAGACCGTGCTCATCCAGGAACTGATCAACAACATCGCGAAGGGCCATGGCGGCACCTCCGTTTTCGCGGGCGTCGGTGAGCGTACCCGCGAAGGTAACGATCTCTATCACGAATTCCTCGACGCCGGCGTTATCGCCAAGGACGCTGACGGCAACGCGATCAGCGAAGGGTCGAAGGTGGCGCTGGTTTACGGCCAGATGAACGAGCCCCCGGGTGCCCGCGCTCGCGTCGCCCTGTCGGGCCTGACCATCGCGGAATATTTCCGCGACCAGGAAGGTCAGGACGTGCTCTTCTTCGTCGACAACATCTTCCGCTTCACCCAGGCAGGCGCGGAAGTGTCGGCTCTGCTCGGCCGTATTCCTTCGGCCGTGGGTTATCAGCCGACCCTGTCGACCGACATGGGCGCGCTGCAGGAACGCATCACCTCCACCAACAAGGGTTCGATCACCTCGGTTCAGGCCGTGTACGTTCCCGCGGACGACTTGACCGACCCGGCGCCTGCAACTTCGTTCGCGCACTTGGACGCCACGACCGTTCTCAACCGCGCCATTTCGGAGCTCGGCATCTACCCGGCGGTCGATCCGCTCGACTCCACCAGCCGCGTCCTGGAGCCGCGCACCGTGGGTCAGGAACATTATGACACCGCCCGCGCAGTCCAGTCGGTCCTGCAGAAGTACAAGTCGCTCCAGGACATCATCGCGATCCTAGGCATGGACGAGCTGTCGGAAGAAGATAAGCTGACCGTCGCCCGCGCCCGCAAGATCCAGAAATTCCTGTCGCAGCCCTTCCACGTCGCGGAAGTCTTCACCGGCATCTCGGGCAAGTTCGTCCAAATCGAAGACACTGTGAAGTCGTTCAAGGCCGTGGTCGAAGGCGAATATGACCACCTGCCCGAAAACGCCTTCTACATGGTCGGCGGCATCGACGAAGCCATCGAAAAGGCAAAGAAGCTGGCTGCTGAGGCAGCTTAAGCTCCACAATGTCCCCCTCCCGCAAGCGGGAGGGGTTAGGGGTGGGCCGCGAGCGGAGCGAGCCTCGACCTATCCCGAAGCGTTGCAGGCGATTGCTTGCGCAATCGCACCCACCCCCTTCCCCTCCCGCCTGCGGGAGGGGGGAGATTTGAAAAATGGCACTGCATTTCGAACTCGTGACCCCCGAAAAGCTCGTCCGCTCGGAAGAGGTCTATCAGGTCGTCGTCCCCGGCACCGATGGCGACTTCGGCGTGCTGGAGGGCCACGCCCCCTTCATGTCCACCGTTCGCGACGGTGCAATCCAGATTTTCGCGTCGGCCGGTTCGGCGCCCGAAGTCATCCCGGTGCGGGGCGGTTTCGCGGAAGTGAATGAAAAGGGCCTCACCGTCCTTGCGGAGCACGCTGGCTAAGCCAGTCCACAGCCGCTGATCCGTTCGCCAAGAAGGCCGCGTCCCGCCAAGGAACGCGGCCTTCTTGCATTGCGACTATCGGTGCGACTGCCCCCCGCCATTAGCCTTTTGTCAAAGTTTCCGGCCTATTCACCATCTCCAGCCATATTTGATCGGTCTCTTTGTGGTTGGCTCGATCGATCGGAACATGCCGGCGGAGAATTATGAGCGCGTTTGGACGGAAAAATGGAGCTGCCGGTATCAAGCCGGGATTTGGCGTAGCCCGGCCGATGCAGGGCGGCGCGCCTCGCGAGGAAGCCCGCGGCGGCGAACAGTTTCCGCCGCTTGACATGGCCCCCCTGCCCGCCAGCGACAAACCGGTCGATCCACTGTCAGCACCCACCGGTCAGATGCAGCGTAACGCGGACGCGATGCAGCGCCTGTCCGACCGCGCCAATGCCGAACATGTCGCCGATGCCGGGCCGCAAGGCTTCGAAGCCTCCGTCCACAAGATCAAGGAACAGGTCCTCCCCCGCCTGCTCGAACGCGTCGACCCGGAAGCCGCCGCGACGCTCAGCAAGGATGAACTCGCCGAAGAATTCCGCCCCATCATCATGGAGGTGCTGGCAGAGCTCAAGCTCACCCTCAACCGCCGCGAACAATTCGCGCTGGAAAAGGTGCTGGTCGACGAACTGCTCGGCCTCGGCCCGCTGGAGGAGCTGCTCGCCGATCCGGACGTCAGCGACATCATGGTCAACGGTCCCGAGCAGACCTACATCGAAAAGAAGGGCAAGCTCCAGATCGCGCCCATCAAGTTCCGCGACGAAGAGCATCTGTTCCAGATCGCCCAGCGCATCGTGAACAAGGTCGGCCGCCGCGTCGACCAGACGACGCCGCTCGCCGACGCCCGCCTGCCCGACGGCAGTCGCGTCAACGTGATCGTGCCGCCGCTTTCGCTGCGCGGCACGGCCATCTCGATCCGTAAATTTTCCGCCAAGCCCATCACCATCGACATGCTCGCCCAATGGGGCGCGATGAGCCCGAAGATGGCAACCGCGCTCAAGATCGCCGGCGCATCGCGGATGAATATCGTGATCTCCGGCGGCACCGGCTCGGGCAAGACCACCATGCTCAACGCGCTGTCGAAGATGATCGACCCGGGCGAGCGCGTCCTCACCATCGAGGACGCCGCCGAACTTCGCTTGCAGCAGCCGCATTGGCTGCCACTCGAAACCCGCCCGCCGAACCTGGAGGGTCAAGGCGCCATCACCATCGGCGATCTCGTCAAGAACGCCCTGCGTATGCGTCCTGACCGCATCATCCTGGGCGAAATCCGTGGCGCGGAATGCTTCGACCTGCTCGCCGCGATGAATACCGGCCATGACGGGTCCATGTGCACGCTCCACAGCAACAGCCCGCGCGAATGCCTCGGCCGTATGGAAAACATGATCCTGATGGGCGACATCAAGATCCCGAAGGAAGCCATCTCAAAGCAGATCGCCGACTCCGTCGACCTGATCGTGCAGGTGAAGCGCCTGCGCGACGGTTCACGCCGCGTCACCAACATCACCGAAGTCATCGGCATGGAAGGCGACGTCATCGTCACGCAGGAACTGTTCAAGTTCGAATATCATGACGAGGATGACAGCGGTAAGATCGTCGGCGAATATCGCTCGATGGGCCTGCGCCCCTACACGCTGGACAAGGCGCGGCAGTTCGGTTTCGACCAGCCCTTCCTTGAAGCCTGCCTCTGATCTGGCCCGGAGGTTAGCGGCCAGCGCGCCGCTTTTCCGACCCGCCGATCGATAATTATGCGACAGGTGGTTGCGTGATCGCCGCCGCCGGTTAAAGCGATGTGCGTGCAACCGCCCGCCCCGACCAGTCCGCCAGAGGAGCTTCCCCCGCCCCCACCGGCCCGCGAAGAGCATCCGCTGACGGGCATAGGCCTACGCCTGCTGGCGATGATGTTCATGGCGGTCATGTTCGCACTGGGCAAGGTCGTCGGCACGCGCGGCGTCAGCTTGATCGAACTGATCTTCTACCGCCAGGCACTGGCCCTGCCGCTGATCGTCTCCTGGGTCGCCATGACCGATGGACTTGCCTCGGTCCGCACCAATCGCCTTGGCGCACATGTCAGCCGCACCGTCCTGGGCCTGACCGGCATGGTCCTGAACTTCGGCTCATATCTGCTGCTGCCCTTGACCGAAGCCACCGCGATCGGGTTCACCATGCCGATCTTCGCCACCCTGCTCTCCGCGCTCCTGCTGCGAGAGGCGACCGGAGTGCATCGCTGGGCCGCCATTCTGCTGGGATTCGTCGGGATCATCATCATGATCCGCCCGGATGGAGCGCACTTCCCGCCGCTTGGCCTCGCCGTCGCGCTCTCCGCCGCAGTCATCACCGCCTGCATTGGCATCGTGCTTCGTGACCTTGGCCGAACGGAAAGGACGGGTGCCATCGTCTTCTGGTTCACGATCCTTTCCGTCCCGCCGCTCGGCATTCTGACGCTGTTCGTCGGGAAAGCGCATGATCCCGTCACATGGATCATGCTGCTGGGCGTCGGCCTGACCGGTGGCGTCGCGCAATTGTGCATGACCGGGGCGCTAAGGCATGCGCCCGTCTCGGTCGTCCTGCCGATGGACTACAGCACCATCATCTGGTCGACCCTGCTCGGCCTGCTGATCTGGGGCGAATGGCCGATGTACACGACCTGGATCGGCGCGGCGCTCATCATCCTGAGCGGCCTCTACATCGCGTGGCGGGAGCATATACGCTCCCGCCGACGCGCTTTAGCCTAACAGTTCGGCGTCCAGGCTGATCTGCGTGTTCAGCAGCTTCGACACCGGACAATTATCCTTCGCCTTCGCCGCCAGTTCCTGAAACTGCGCGTCGTCGGCACCGGGAATAGTGGCCTTCAGCGTCAGCTTGCTGGCGGTGATGGCAAAGCCCCCCTCCTGCTGCTCCAGCGTCACGACGGCATTGGTTTCCATCTTCTCTGCCGTCAGCCCTGCTTCGCCAAGGATCAGCGACAGCGCCATGGTGAAGCAGGACGCATGAGCCGCTGCGATCAACTCTTCCGGGTTGGAGCCCGGCACGCCCTCGAATCGCATTGCGAAGCCATAGGGATGCGCGTCCAGAGCGCCGCTCTGCGTGGAAATCGCGCCCTTGCCATCCTTCAGGCCGCCACTCCACACCGCGGATCCACTGCGATTGATCTTCATCTCATCCTCCTGCTTGAAGAGTGGGAACCCCGCTGATCGTCCCCGGTTTCATCATCATAGCCCATAATGATGCAGGAGAGTGACGATGACTGATCGCGCAACCGAAAGTTCCAGTGACCTGATCGCGTCCGACCGTGTGGAGGGAACCGCCGTCTACAACCGCGAGGGAGAAAAGCTGGGCCATATTTCCAGCTTCATGGTGGAAAAGCGCAGCGGACAGGTGCGCTATGCCCTCCTCTCATTTGGCGGGTTCCTGGGCCTGGGCAATGACCATTATCCCATCCCCTGGTCGATGCTGAACTATGACACCGACAAGGGCGGCTATGTCGTGGACCTCAGCAAGGAAACGCTGGAAAATGCGCCTCGCCATGTGGTTGATCCCCGGCCCGAATATGACGAGGCCTATGGCCGCAACGTCTTCTCCTATTACGGCCTCATATATCCTTGGTGATGGGTGGGACTGTGACTGCGCACGCCCATTCCGACCTGAACGCCAGATGAATCCGACTGCCCAAATTTGAACACATTTGGTCGCTGATCTATTGTCTACTTAAACAATAGAATTATGTTCAACCTGCAATTGGACGAGGATCAGACAATGGACCGATTCGGACATCTGGGCGACATGCGCAATCCGGTCGTGCTGACAATTCCGGGGCTGAACAACAGCGGCCCCGACCATTGGCAGACGCTTTGGGAAGAGGTCAGAGGCGATTGCCAGCGCGTAGATCTGGGCAGTTGGGCCAGCCCCAGCCGCAATGCATGGGTCACGCGCCTGGACGCCGCAATCCGCGAAGCTGACGGGCCCATCATCCTGGCGGCGCATAGCCTCGGCTGCCTTGCAGTCGCGTGGTGGGGCGCTTTGCAGAGCCAGGCCTATGGCTGGCCGGTGACAGGCGCCTTGCTGGTAGCGCCGCCGGATTGCGACAGGATGGAAACGCCTGAAACGATCGGCGGGTTCGGCCCTACCCCGCGCGCCCAGCTACCCTTTCCCTCGCTCGTCGTCGCCAGCCGCGACGATCCCTACATCTTCTTCGAACGAGCACACAGCATCGCGAAGAATTGGGGCAGCACCTTCATCGACGCAGGTTTCAGCGGCCATATCAACGCGGACTCGGGTCTGGGGCATTGGGAATTTGGCCAATCGCTTTTGGAACAGCTGATCGACAATGCCCATGAACAGGCGTCGGTCATGCGCCAGATGCGGCCTGCTATCCCTTTGGCGAATAAAGAGAGAAAGCTCGCCGCGATGCGGATGATCGGCTGACAATCAGGGGCGCTGCAAGACAAACTTGTGCGCCCGATATATTTGCTTTTTTGTCTATTAAATTAGTTGAGATAAGACGGACCCAGAGGTGCTTATGAGTGATAGCCGACCAACCGAACTCGCCCAGAATGGCCGCGCAGACGGCCAGCGGGCTGACATAGCCGTCAGCATCGACAAGGTTCGCGGAGTGCTGGAAGCATTACGCTTCGGGTCGATCACGTTGACCGTGCACGACGCGCGCGTCGTTCAGATCGACGTGACGGAAAAGACTCGCCTCACCGCTTGAACAGCAACGGGGGCAATAGGGTCGCAAAGCCAAGCCGCCGGACAGGCGGTTACTAACAGGCGGCAAGGGGTGGGCCGCTGACTGTCCGATACCATTCCCAGACCATCGACGTTGACCGGCCAACCGGAAATGTCGCGATCAACATTCGCCGGACCTCCGGAAGGGGAATTATTATGATTGCGCGTTCTCTGTTGCTCGCCGGTGTGGCGAGCGCATCCATCTTTGCGTCCACCGTTCATGCCGAGGAAGCGCCTGCGCCTGCCGCCGGTGCGGCCGAACAGCCCGACGCTGCCGAACAGGCTTCCAATCCGCGCGGCGACGTCATCATCGTCACTGCCCGCCGCCGTGCTGAAACGGCGCAGGAAGTGCCGCTGGCGATCTCCGTCATTCGCGGCGACAGCATCGAAGCGACCGGCAACTTCAACGTCGTGAAGCTCCAGCAGCTCGCGCCGACATTGCAGGTCTACACCACCAACCCGCGCAACACCTCGGTCAACATCCGCGGCCTTGGTGTGCCGTTCGGCCTCACCAGCGACGGCTTCGAACAGGGCGTCGGCATCTATGTCGATGACGTCTATAATAGCCGCGTCGCTGCCGCCACCTTCGACTTCCTCGACGTCTCTCAGGTGGAGGTGCTGCGCGGCCCCCAGGGCACGCTCTATGGCAAGAACACGACGGCCGGCGCGATCAACATCACCACCAACCAGCCGACCTTCGACTTCGAAGGCCGTGCGGAGCTGAGCGTCGGCAACCTGAACTATCGCCAGGCAAAGGCCGCGATCTCCGGCCCCCTGTCCGACACTGTCGCAGCGCGCCTCGCCGTCGCAGCGACCAGCCGTCGCGGCACGCTCTACAATGTGACGTCGCAGCGCTGGATCAACGAACAGGATAATCTCGGCATTCGCGGCCAGCTGCTGTTCCGGCCCAATGACGACCTCGATATCACGCTGTCGGGCGACTACAGCCGGCAGGACCCGGAATGCTGCGGCACCACCTTCGTCCGCGTGGGCCGCACGCAGCGTCCGCTCAACCGTCAATATGACGCGCTTGCCGCCGCGCAGGGCTATGTCGTGCCCAGCCGCAATCCCTATGATCGCTTGACGGATCTCGACAGCAATCTGAACGCGGGCAACAAGATCGGCGGGGTGTCGGCACGCGTGAAATGGGACATCGGGCCCGGCACGCTGACCTCCGTCACCGCCTGGCGCTTCTGGGACTGGAAGCCGGAAAACGACCGCGACTTCACTGGCCTGTCGATCGTGTCCCGCTCGCAAAATCCCTCGCAGCAGGACCAGTATAGCCAGGAATTCCGCTACAATTACGAAAGCCAGAAGATCGACTTCGTGGTCGGCCTTTTCGGCTTCAAGCAGCGGATCGACACCCAGGGCACTGAACAGCAGGGCGTCAACGCTGCCCAGTGGAGCCTTGCGCCTTCGGCCGACCCGTTGAACCCGGCCAACAACCCTGCGACTCTTGCGGGCCTGACCGCCAGCAACACACAGTATCTCAAGTCCGAGAGCGCCGCCCTGTTCGGTCAGCTCAGCTGGAAAGTCACTGATGCGCTGACGCTGCAGCCCGGCCTTCGTCTGAACTATGACAAGAAGTCCGGCTTCTACCAGCGCGTCGTCACCAACGCCCAGGGTCAGGCGATCAGCTGCACGCCCATCCCGGCACCCGGCACCATCGCGGGCACATCGCAGCAGTGCGGCGTTTACCAGCCGCAGGAAAGTGCCCCGTCCGACAGCGCGTGGAACTTCACCTATGACTTCAACGTCAACTATAAGGTTGCACGCGACATCCTCGCCTATGCGACCTATGCCAAGAGCTTCAAGACGCTCGGCATCAATCAGAACGGCTTGCCGCTCAACGTCGACAATACGGTGAATTACGACGCCGCGACGGTGAAGCCTGAATCGGTTCACCATTTCGAACTCGGCCTGAAGACCCAGCTCTGGGATCGCCGCGCGACCTTCAACAT
>JAEZCS010000095.1 GCA_023433445.1 Pseudomonadota bacterium
CCTACGACCTGACCAAGGGTCGGATCACTTACCGCTTCAAATAAGCCGCTTTTTCGATGCGGCTCATCCTTGCTTCGGCTTCGCCTAGACGGTGTGAACTTCTGGGCCAGATCGGCGTGTGTCCCGATATGGTGGACCCTGCCGATGTCGATGAAACCCCTGTGAAAGGCGAACTGCCAGCGCCCTATGCCACGCGCGTGGCGGCTGAAAAGGCCGCGCTGGTCGCTGCTCGCCATCCCGGCGCGCTCGTGCTTTCGGGCGATACGGTGGTCTCTGCAGGCCGTCGCATTCTGCCTAAGGCAGAGTCGGAGGATGAGGCGCGCGCCTGTCTCTCGTTGCTCTCCGGCCGCCGCCACCGCGTGCTGAGCGCTGTGACGCTTATCGATGGCGGGGGCAGGGCGAGGCATCGTCTTTCGACCAACATCGTGACCTTCAAACGTCTCGAGCAGGCCGAAATCGACGCCTATATCGCCAGCGAGGAATGGCATGGCAAAGCAGGCGGCTACGCGATTCAGGGGCGTGCCGCCGGTCTCATCCGTGCGATACAGGGCAGCCATAGCGCGATCATGGGCCTGCCCCTTTACGAAACCCGCGCGCTGCTGAAGGCAGCGGGCTATCCATTGGACTAAAGGGAAGGCGAGGGAAATGGCACATTTTCCGGCTCCGCAATCCCGACCGACAGGAATATTTTGATGGCCGAATGGCTCTATGAAGAAGGGATTGGCGAGGCCCGCGCCGCGCTGATCGAAAAGGGCCGGCTGGTCGAAGCGCAGATAGAGCGGGAGGGCGACGGTGCCCGCGCCGGGTCGGTCATGCAGGGCAAGCTCGTCCGGACGATCATCCCCAAGAAACGGGGCATCGCCCGGCTGATCTCGGGTGAGGAAGTGCTGGTCGAACCCCTCCCGCCCAGAACTGCGGAGGGCGCGACCGTCCTCCTGGAAATCCTGCGTGAAGCCATCCCTGAGGAAGGCCGCGCCAAATTGGCCAAGGCGCGCATTGCCCAGCCCGGTTCCAAGGTGCATCCCGCGCCCAGCCTGCTTCAGCGGCTGCGTGCAACGGGCATTCCTGTCGTGCCGTGTCCTGCGCATCAGGAGGACCGCTTCGAAGCGCATGGCTGGAGCGAGCTTATGGAAGAGGCGATGTCCGGCGAGATCGGCACGGAGGAAGCTGCGCTACGCATCTTCCCGACGCCCGCCATGATCCTGATCGATGTGGACGGATCGCTTCCACCAGCCAAGCTTGGGCCCAAGGGTGCAAAGCTGGCAGCCCAAACTATCCGCCGCATGGGGCTCACCGGCTCGATCGGCGTAGACTTGCCCACCATGAACAATAAGGATGAGCGCGCGGTCGCCTCTGCCCAGATCGACAAATATCTGCCGTTGCCCTTTGAACGCACTGCGGTGAACGGCTTCGGTTTCGTCCAGATCATTCGGCGTCGAGAGCGGATGAACCTCATGGAATTGCTGCGAGCCGATCCGGTTGAAACCGCAGCGCTTGCATTGCTCCGCCGTGCCGAGCGGGAAGGTAACGGCGGCCCGGTGACGATCACCGCTGCGCCTGCGATCATCGACCGTCTGCACAAAGCCACCGATTGGCTGGAGCAGCTCGCCCGCCGCCGTGGCGGTGCCGTCAGCTTGCAGGCGGACCCAGCTCTCGCCATATCGGCCGGCCATGCCACCTAAATCATCCTCTTGCCCGGTCTGCGGCCAATCCGCGCATCCGGACACACGGCCTTTCTGCGGAAAGGCATGTCGTGACCGCGACCTTTTGCAATGGCTGGGCGAGGGCTATCGCGTCCCCGGAAGCCCTGCCGTCGATGGGATGAAAAAAAGCGACGATGATGGGGTGGACAACCCCCTGGATTGATGCCTATAGGCACGCCTCTCAACGCCGCCGGTGGTCCTCCCCGGCGCCCGTGCCCGGGTAGCTCAGTTGGTAGAGCATGCGACTGAAAATCGCAGTGTCGGCGGTTCGACTCCGTCCCCGGGCACCATTTCAATAAGTTAAGCGCAGCTGCAAAAGCCGAAACCGCATTGAGCTCATTGTCGGCCGCGTGAAAGGCTGGCGCTGCATCGCTACCCGCTATGGCCGGTGCCCGGCGATCTTCTTTTCCGCCGTCGCTCTTGCTGCCTCTGTGATCGCCAGAGTCTGATCGGTGAGCGCTGACCCTAGAGACAGGTTTCGTCCGTGCTGGTAGCGTATGGCTTGGGACCAGGGTCGTTAAGCCGCTTATGCGCAGGAAGAGGTAATGGCAGGACAAGCCGCACAGCCATCATCGAATGGGCGCGCACGCCTCGTTCACTTGTTCATTCTCACAATTCTTGAATTGGTGATGGCCGGCGAGTTGGTCTTTCTGATTCTGGATGAACGATGGCTCCACGTTTTCCTCGTGCTCGCCATCATGATAACGATGATGTCGCCATTCGTGCTTAAGCCGCTCTTTCGCAGCCATATACCCTTTGAGCTACAGATTTTGGCGATAATCTTCGTCTTCGCCACGCTCTTCCTCGGCGAGGTGCGTGACTATTACGAACGCTTCTGGTGGTGGGATCTGCTTCTGCATGCGACGGCGGGGCTGCTTCTGGGCCTGCTGGGTTTCATGATCGTCTACATCCTGAACGAAGACCGGCATGTAGACCTTTATATGCGCCCATCCTTCCTCGCCCTTTTTGCATTTTTCTTCTCCCAGGGGATCGGTGCTTTGTGGGAGATTTTCGAGTTTGCGATGGATCAGATTTTCGGGATGACCATGCAGAAGCCCATGCTCGGAGATCCATCGGGCCTGACCGACACGATGTGGGATCTCATCGTCAATGCGCTTGGGGCGGCCGTCATCAGCCTTGGGGGCCTGCGCTACCTGATCCGTGTCAGAACGTCATATGTGGACAGTTGGGCACGACGTTTCATCGAGCGCAATCCGCAGCTCTTTGGGGACTGAATAACAGCAGCGGATCGCACACTGCTCCGTCGCGCCTAAGATCGCAAGATCAATAGGGGAATACCGAGGGTTGCATCGGCCACTGTCTCGCGAGACACGGGTCTCGGGGAGGCCGTCATGAAGATCCGACGCATTGCCATAGACACTCATCCTGAAAATACCGCCTTCCTGGCGCGCGGCGGCAACGGATATTCACCGGAGCAATTCCAGGCGCTTCGGAAGATCGAGATCGGTGACGGAAACGTCTCTATTCTGGCGACACTCGCGATCGTTGACGACGCATGTCTGCTGCAGCCCGGGGAAATCGGCTTAGGCGAACAGGCGTTTCGCCGGCTTGGGCTGGCAGAGGGAAGTGAAGTCTCCTTCCGGCAGGCCCCTGTCCCCCATAGCCTGGAGCATGTCCGCCGCAAGATCGACGGCGACACCCTCGACGACACGGAAATTCGTGAGATCATCAACGACATCTCTGCTTACCGCTATTCGCCAATGGAGATCGGTGCATTTCTGGTGGGCTGCGCCAGCTTCATGACGACCCAGGAAACTTTGGCGCTGACCAGCGCCATGGCGGGAGTCGGCCGGCGCATGCGCTGGGGCAGCGACGTTGTGGTCGACAAGCATTGCATCGGCGGCATCCCGGGAAACCGCACCTCCATGATCGTCGTTCCTATCATCGCTGCTCATGGCCTGACCATGCCAAAGACATCTTCGCGAGCAATCACATCGCCTTCCGGCACGGCCGACACCATGGAGGTTCTGGCAGCGGTAGACCTTGCGGAAGAAAAGCTGATCTCGGTGGTCGAACAGCATCATGCGGTCCTGGCCTGGGGCGGGCGGGTCAACCTGTCCCCGGCGGACGACATCCTGATCACGGTCGAACGTCCGCTACGGATCGATACTTTCGATCAGATGGTGGCATCGATCCTGTCCAAGAAGGTCGCTGCCGGCTCGACGCACCTCCTTGTTGACATTCCGGTGGGACCCAGCGCCAAGGTTCGATCCCAACGCGAGGCCATCCGCCTGCGCAAACTGTTCGAACATGTCGCGCACAAGCTCGGCCTGGTCTTGGAGGTGATTTTCACGGACGGGACGCAACCGGTCGGGCGGGGCGTTGGCCCTGTCCTTGAAGCGCGCGATGTGATGGCCGTGCTGCGGAATGACGAAGATGCTCCGGAAGATCTGCGGGAACGCTCGTTGATGTTGGCGGGCCGCGTTTTGGAATTCGATCCGGGCCTGAAGGGCGGTCGGGGCTACGCCCGCGCCATGGAACTGCTCGGATCGGGTAAAGCGCTGGCGGCGATGGAAAGGCTCATCGATGCGCAGGGGCGCCGCAAAGAGGTGCTGGAACCCGCGAAGCTGATCCACGAAGTCCGCGCTACGAACCGCGGTACGGTGACGGCGATCGACTGCCACCTGATCGCTCGTATCGCCCGGCTGGCAGGCGCGCCGATGGACAAGGGGGCGGGTATTGACCTTTTGCGCAAGGTGGGTGAGCCCGTGCGGAGGGACGAGGCGCTCTACCGCATTCACGCTGAGTCAGAGACGGGGTTGGGCTACGCCCGGGAACTGGCTTTGGCTTCGTCGGGCTATACGGTGACGCCATGAAAGCGGCCGTCTTCGCTTTTGCCGAGAGTATGCGGCAGGCATCTGACCTTGCCGAGCAATGTCAGGTTCCCTTCTTTTCGATCGAAGCGCGCAGCTTTCCCGATGGAGAAAGTCTCGTCAGGGTAGATGGAGACGCGCCGACGGCGCTGTTGTTTCGATCGCTCGACAACCCGAACGCAAAGCTCATAGAGTTGTTGTTCGCGGCTTCTGCCCTGCGCGACAGGGGCGCGAAGCGGGTGATACTCGTCGCCCCCTACCTTGCCTATATGCGTCAGGACATGGCCTTTCGGGAGGGCGAAGCGGTAAGCCAGCAAGTCATCGGACGCCTGCTGGCAAGCTGGTTCGACGGTGTGCTCACGGTCGATCCGCATCTTCATCGCATCGCCAGCCTTGGCGAAGTAATGGATGCCATTCCGGCGCTTGCGGTTTCTGCGGCCCCGGCCCTTGTGCAAGCAATCGCCAGTGACCTTGATCCGCGAACCGTGCTGGTTGGCCCGGACAGCGAATCCCGCCAATGGGTGGAAAGCATCGCGCGCCCGTTGGGGCTTGAGTTTCTCGTGGGCGAGAAAGTTCGCTGCGGCGACCGCGAGGTGGCGCTTGCGATTGCCGACATCTCTAACGTGCGCCAGCGGCCGGTCATTCTGATTGACGACATGATTTCGAGCGGCACGACCTTGATTGCCTGCGCCCATCTATTAAGAGAAGCAGGCGCTACAGCCATACAGGCGGTGGCGACGCATTCACTGGCCTCGCCTGCAGACCTTGCACGGTTGGCGGAGGAAGGGATCACCAGCTTCCGAGCAACGGACTCAACGTCAAACTCCGTCGCCTCGATCCCATTGGCCGAAGTGCTGGCGGAGGCAATCCGAAACCAGGGCTGGCTGGATTAGCTGAGTGAGATCACCGGCATGTGCGCGAGTCCAGGGCAGATCACCTCAAGCTAAGCTATCCGTTATCCTGTCCAATTTTCTCGTATCCCGGCTCAGAATGTGAGACAATTCCAAATATAACAAACGGAAATTCCCAGTCTGAGACGTAGGGAGAGAGGTTTCCGATGGACAGGCCAAGCCATATTTCCCTGTTGCGATGCCTGCTCGCCCTGTGCCTGTTACTTGGTTTTTCGCAACCATTCGCCCAGGCTGAGCGACCGGCGACCGAACGGCAAGTTCCCGTCCTCACGATCGACGGAGCGATCGGCCCCGCTACCGCCGACTATGTCTCTAACGGGGTCGCCGCGGCTGCGGAAGCGGGTGCACCAATGGTCGTTATCCGCATGGATACGCCCGGCGGCCTCGATACCTCGATGCGGGAGATCATCCGTGCGATCGTCAACGCGCCGATGCCGGTGGTCACATATGTGAGCCCCAGTGGCGCACGGGCCGCAAGCGCAGGCGCGTTCATCCTCATGGCCAGTCATGTCGCAGCCATGGCGCCGGGTACGAATGTCGGTGCCGCCACGCCTGTGCAATTGGGTGCGCCGGGTGTCACCCCCGCGACCAATCCAAAAGAAGAGAAAGGCGACAAAGCTGCTGCCGACGAATCTGCCGGTTCGAAAACCGGCAGCGCAAGCGAGGCCAAGGCGCTCAATGATGCCATCGCCTATATCCGTTCGTTGGCGGAAATGAGAGGCCGCAATGCGGATTGGGCGGAAGCGGCTGTGCGCGATGCGGCAAGTCTTTCGGCCCAGGCTGCACTGGCGCAAAAGGTCATCGATATCGTCGCTCGCGACAGCAAGGATCTGCTCGTTCAACTGAACGGGCGCAGCGTGAAAGTGGGCGGCGGCGATGTGCGCTTCGATACCGGCAACCTGGCACTCCACGATGTCGAACCCAATTGGCGCACGCGCCTTCTGGCGGCGATCACGAACCCCAACATCGCGTTGATCCTGATGATGATCGGCGCCTATGGCCTGTTGTTCGAGTTCATGAGTCCGGGCGCCCTCTATCCGGGGACGATCGGCGCGATCTGCCTGCTGGTCGGGCTTTATGCCCTTTCGGTCCTTCCGGTGAACTACGCCGGGATCGCGCTGATCCTCTTCGGCGTGGCCCTCATGGCGGGGGAGGCCTTTTCCCCATCCTTTGGCATATTGGGCATTGGCGGGATAATCGCTTTCGTGCTCGGCGCCGCGATCATGTTCGACACCGACATTCCGGAGTTTCGGATCGCATTTCCCGTGCTTGGCGCGGTCGCGGTTGCGAGCCTGGGCGCAACCCTGCTGACGATGCGGCTGGCATTGAAATCGCGCCACAGCAGGGTCGTGAGCGGCCGCGAGGAAATGATCGGCGCGTCGGGCGAGATTCTGGATTGGGAAGGAACCAGTGGTCATATCCACATCCATGGCGAACGCTGGCGTGCCAGCGGCACAGAAGACTTTCACACAGGCCAACTGGTCCGCGTTGTTGGGCTCGAGGGGCTAACCCTGAGGGTCGAACGAACAGCCTAGCATTGTTAGCCCAGGACAAGGAAAGAGGACGAATCATGCCCATGCTCGGTGATCTCGCATTCTATCTGCCGCTGTTTGTTTTGCTGCTTGTGTTCCTGATGGCGGCCATCAAGGTCCTCCGGGAATATGAGCGAGGCGTGATCTTCACACTGGGACGCTTCACAGGCGTGAAAGGACCGGGATTGATCCTGCTCGTGCCGTTCGTCCAGCAGATGGTGCGTATCGATTTGCGGACGATCGTGCTCGACGTGCCGACCCAGGACGTGATCTCGCGGGACAATGTCTCTGTGAAGGTGAATGCCGTGCTTTACTTCCGTGTCGTTGCACCCGACCTTGCGACAATCCAGGTCGAAAACTTCATGCAAGCGACGAGTGAACTTGCCCAGACAACGCTACGCTCTGTCCTTGGGAAGCATGAGCTGGACGAGATGCTGGCCGAGCGGGACAAGCTCAATGCCGATATCCAGGAAATCCTCGACTCCCAGACTGACGCATGGGGCATCAAGGTCGCCAACGTCGAAATCAAGCATGTGGACATTGACGACTCCATGGTACGAGCGATTGCTCGCCAAGCCGAGGCTGAACGCGAACGGCGGGCCAAGGTCATCAATGCGGAGGGCGAGCAGCAAGCCGCGGCAAAACTGCTCGAGGCGGCCGAAATTCTGGGGCAACGGCCCGAAGCGATGCAACTGCGCTATCTGAATACGCTCAATGTTATCGCTGGAGAGAAGAACTCGACAATCGTGTTCCCCTTCCCGCTGGACGTCCTGGACCTTGTGAAAAACTTCAAGCGAGACGCCTGATAGATCGAAGATGCGATTACAGGGCCGTTGCAGGACGCGACCAAGTTCATCGCCCTGTCATCATGAGGGCAGGGGAGCAGTCGGCCTGCGAAAGCTTAGCCGCATCTGTTTTTCGATTTCGATCAGCGCGAAGAACACAGCTCCGATCGCCACGATGATAATGCCCTCGACAAGCGGCACGGCCTGTGTCCCGAAGACTGCCTGAAACTGCGGCACATAGGTCATGGCGAACTGGGCTGCGGTTATCGTGACTACGGAGAACCAGACTATCGGTGTCCCTCGTATGGCGGCGATGGTCAGCGAGGTTCCGTGAATGTTGCGAATGAAGAAGAGGTGAAAGATTTCCAGGACGACCAGAGTGTTGACTGCCATGGTCTGGGCAAGAGGAACCGGATGGCCCTTGTCGATAGCATAGGCGAAGACACCGAACACGGCGGTGACGAACAAGCTTGATACCAGCACGATATGCCAGACGAGTTCGCCAGACAGTAGCGGAGCGCTCCGAGCACGTGGTGGCCGCCGCATGGTTCCCTTCTCGCTAGGTTCGAAGGCGAGCGCTAAACCCAGTGTCACCGCGGTAACGAGGTTGATCCAGAGAATCTGCACGGCCGTCACGGGCAGGGTCATGCCGGCGAACAAGGCGACGATGATGGTCATCGCTTCACCCGCATTGGTCGGCAATGTCCAACTGATGACCTTCTTGATATTGTCGTAAACCGTGCGTCCCTCACGCACCGCCGCCGCAATCGAAGCGAAATTGTCGTCGGCAAGCACCAGTTCGGATGCCTCCTTCGCGGCTTCGCTGCCTTTCACCCCCATCGCCGTGCCGGCGTCGGCGCGTTTGAGTGCGGGGGCGTCGTTCACCCCGTCCCCGGTCATCGCAACGATCAATCCGCGTGATTGCAGTGCTGTGACCAATCGCAGCTTGTCGGCGGGGGACGTGCGCGCAAAGACGTCGGTTTCGATCACGGCATCGGCAAGGTCACCATCCGACATGCCTTCAAGATCAGCGCCTGTCAGAACGCGGTCGCTGTTGCGCAAGCCGATTTGCGTGGCGATCGCGCGGGCCGTGGCGCCATGGTCACCGGTGATCATCTTCACCCTGATACCCGCGCGGTGGCATTCGGCGACCGCTTCGATTGCCTCTGCGCGCGGCGGGTCGATGAGGCCGACAAGACCGATCAATGTGAGCTGGCTGTCGAGGTCGGACATATTGAGTACGGTGTGCGATTGTGGGGCACCACGCGCCGCCACCGCGATCACGCGCTGTCCCGCGCTGGCCAGTTCCTCGACACCCGCTTGCCAGAAACCCAGGTCCAGCGGTGCAACGCCATCGTGGCCGACGCGCTGATTCCGGCACATGGCGAGGATGGCCTCAGGCGCTCCCTTCACATGGATGAAGGCATGGCGCTCATGGTCATGGTGCAGAACCGCCATGTACCGATAGGCAGCATCGAACGGGATCGCGTCAGTCCGGGCAAGACTGCCGAAAGGCGAGGCGCCCTCGTCGGTGACTTTTCCTGCCAGAGCGAGCAAGGCTCCCTCCATCGGATCGCCCTCCGCGCGCCAACCGTCTTCGGTTCGCTGCAGGGCCGCGTCATTGCACAGCGCCGCGGCGCGGGCGAACTCCAGCAGAATGGGGTGGTCGGCGGCCTGCACGGTCGCACCATCCACCTCGAACATGCCCTCTGGGGCATATCCCTCGCCTGTCACGGTGAACCGGCGGTCGGCAGCGAGGAGTGATGTGACCACCATCTCGTTCCGCGTAAGTGTGCCCGTCTTGTCGGTGCAGATGACGGAGACCGAGCCCAGCGTCTCTATCGCCGGCAAGCGCCGCACGATCGCGTTGCGGCGGGCCATGGACTGCACGCCGACGGCAAGGGTGATCGTCAGCACCGCCGGCAACCCTTCGGGTATGGCCGCCACGGCAAGGCCGACGACGATCATGAACATTTCGTCGAAGGGCAGATGCCGGACCAACGTCCCAAATGCCAGCAATCCGGCGCTGACCACGAGAATGAAGAGTGTCAGCCAACGCGCGAACATGTCCATCTGTCGCACCAACGGCGTCGTCAGCGTTTCCACCTTTGCGAGCATGCCGCTGATGCGGCCGATCTCTGTCCCGATGCTTGTCGCCGTGACGACGCCCCGGCCCGTGCCCGCGACAACCAGCGTACCGCTGAACAGCATGGACGCGCGATCGCCCAGCGGGACGTTCTGCGCCACCGGTGCGACGTCCTTGTCGACGGGCACGGACTCACCGGTGAGGATGGCCTCTTCGACCTTCAGGGCTCTGGCTTCGATCAGGCGGAGGTCAGCCGGTACACGGTCCCCGGCTTCCAGCAGCACGATGTCTCCAGGGACAAGATCAATCGCGTCGATACTCTTTCGTATACCGTCGCGCAGGACCGCCGTGTGCGGGGCCAGCATGCCCCGGATCGCCGCCATTGCGTTTTCCGCGCGCCCTTCCTGGACGAAACCTATGATCGCGTTTGCGACAACGACGGCAAGAATGACGCCCGTATCGACCAGGTGGTCGAGCGCTGCCGTGACCGCTGCGGACACCAGCAACACATAAATCAGGATGTTATGAAAATGCGAAAGGAACCGGAGGAAAGCGCTTCGCTGCTTCGCTTCGGGAAGCCGGTTCGCGCCGTACTCGGCCAGGCGGCGCGCAGCTTCGCTGGAACTCAACCCATCAGGACTGGCGTCGAGCGCAGCAAGGACGTCGTGGGTTGCCCGAGCATGACAATTCGATACCGCCTGCTTGTTCATCTCGATCCTACTCACCTTGCCGTGCCGCTGCAGTCGTAAAAAGAGGTCAGTTCAGGACGGGCTCCGCCGGAATGGCGGGAAACCGGGTCCGTTCCCGCTCCTCCTGCCCGCAAAGGATATCGACGGCCCTGTCTGCCGCATCCTGAAAGAGCTCCAGGACCAGGTCGGCGCCCGCCTTGCTGAGAGCTTTCCCGTCCCCGTTGCCGCGCGCCGACACTGCGACACGCCCGGTGAAACCCGAAAGGCGGGAGAGCTGGATAAGGGTTCTTTGGACATCTTCAGCGGTCAGCCCTGGCAGATGAACCGGCACCGTCGAGACCAGCCATTTTGCGGAAACGAGAGGCAATTCCGACACGAACTCGGGATCTCCGGCATCTCCGAACACAGCATCGAGCCCGAGTTCGCGCCATCGCTGTACTGCTGCGGGACTGAAATCGATCCCCAATATACGAAAGCCTCTGCTCTTCAGGCGCATGCCGATCGCCGTGCCAAAGCGTCCGAGCCCAAAGATCAAGATATCGTAGCCCGCATTGGCTTCAGGCGCGCGATCGTGCGGCTCTCGCTTTGTCTCCTTTCTCTCGAACAGACCTAGCAGGGGCTCGAGCCGGTCATAGAGGTGATGGGAATAGGTGATCATATAGGTGGATGCCGCGATCGTAACGAGGCCAACGAGCGTGACGAGGCCAAGTGCATCCTGAGTTACGTGCCCTAGCGACACGCCCATCGCGACAAAAATCAGTGAGAATTCGCTGATCTGGGCAACGGTGAGCCCCGCCAGGAAGCCTGTACGTTTGCGATATCCCATTGCACCCATGATCGTGAGTACGATCAACGGGTTTCCGATGAGGACGAAGAGCGAAAAGACAAGAGCGCCGATCACATGCGTACCGAGCAGTGACAGGTCGAGCCCGGCGCCGAGTGCGATGAAGAAGAAAAGAAGCAGGAAATCGCGCAACGGTGCCAGACGTGCAGCGATGGTCTCGCGATACGGGGTCGAGGCCAGGGACACCCCCGCCAACAGGCCGCCAACTTCCTTGCCCAGGCCGACCAGTTCGCCAACGGCCGCGAATATGGCCGCCTGAGCGATGGCGAAGATCATCATGAGCTCCGGCGCCTGCGCGAGCCGTCGCGTTAGCGGATCGGCAGGGAACGAACGAACAGGAAGACGAGCACGACCATGGCCCCGCCCGACAGGAGGACCATGGGGATGCTCTGTCCCTCCCCATGCGCTTCGGAAGCGCCGATGCCGATCGCCGACAGCACTATCATCGCGAGGACGACGACAAGATCCTGCACGATCAGGAAGCCAAGGGCGATCTGTCCGTGCAGCGAGTCTATCTCGCGCTTGTCGGAAAGCAGCTTCACGATGATGATCGTTGAGGAAAAGGTGAGCGCGACCGCCACATAAAGGCTGGTCACATGCCCCAGGCCCAGAGCGAGGCCGATCAGATAGCCGAAGATGGATGTGAAAAGGACTTGGCCGAGCCCGGTAAGAAGGGAAACCGTGCCGAGGGACCGTATCAGTTTGACGTCCAGCTTGATGCCGACCAGGAACAGCAGCAGAGCGATCCCGAGTTCCGAGAGCAGGTTGATCTGTTCGGCGGATTGGACAAGGCCGAATGCAGATGGGCCGGCCAGCAGGCCCACGGCGATGAAACTGACGATCAGCGGTTGACGCAGCACGATGCCGATGAAACCGACAACCGCCGCCAGCACCAGCAAGGCAGCGATTTCGCCGAATGCGGACTGGACAATGACTTCCATGAAATTCCCCGATGCTGGCCCGACAACCGATTGGCTTCGCAAACAAGCCGACGTCGATCAAATCGGTCCCGCTGCTATAAGCATGACGTGACCGCTGACCGCAAAGCCGTAACAATACGGATAGACCCTTGTTTGTCGTGCCTGTTCATCAGCATCGGATGCGACATGCCCGAGGTCAACCAACGGAAGGTGGAAAATGGAGGCTAGGCAACCTGAACCGTCAGCGGCAGGCCGGACCGCGCGGTCGACCATCCCAGTACCGGGATGCACAGCAGGAGCAGGCCGATCGGGAGCAGCGCATGCAAGGCTGCCACCTCTCAAGCCAGCATTTCAATCGAGATCGGGTGAGCTGCGTGGCCCGTGAGCTCGAACCGGGAGATATTTTCGATCGTTGTTTCGGCTATGGAGGTGAGCGCTTCTTGTGTGAAGAAGGCCTGGTGCCCCGTTATCAGCACGTTCGGGAAGGTCAGGAGCCGAGCGAACACGTCGTCCTGAATGATCTGTCCCGACAGGTTTTCAAAGAAGAGGTCACTTTCTTCCTCATAGACGTCAAGGCCGACATGTCCGATCTTCCCGGACTTGAGGCCCTGAATAAGCGCTCGGGTTTGCACCAGCGCACCGCGTCCGGTATTTATCAGCATGACCCCAGGCTTCATCATGTCGATTTGTGCCGTATCGATGAGATGATGGGTCTGCGGTGTCAGCGGGCAATGCAGCGTAATTATATCGGATCGGGCGAGCAGGTCGTTCAATTCGACGTAAGCACCACCAATGTCGGTGAACTCCGGGACAGGATCGGTATCGAGGCCCAGCAAATTGCAACCGAAACCGCGCATTATACGGGCTACGCATATCCCGATCTTGCCTGTGCCTATGATCCCGACCGTGCGTCCCGTCAGGTTGAAACCCAGCAGCCCATCGAGAGCGAAATTCCCCTCCCGGACCCGCGCATGGGCACGATGAATATTGCGGTTCAGCGACAGGATGAGCGCGACCGTATGTTCCGCGACTGCCTCGGGAGAATAGGCCGGAACACGGGCGATCTCGATACCGAGATCATGCGCCGCAACGAGATCGACATGATTGAACCCCGCCGATCGCAGCGCGACGATTCCAACGCCATGATGTTTCAGTGTCTCCAGCACGGGACGGTCCAGCGTGTCGTTCACGAAGGCGCAGACCGCCTTTGCATTTCCAGCGAGCGCGGCGGTCTCAAAGCTCAATCGCGGTTCAAGAAACAGGAGTTCATGCCGGTTTCCGCCATTTCGATTAGCCGTGACGAGGAAATCGGCGTCATAAGGTTTCGTACTGAAAATCGCGACTTTCATGCCTGCCCTCCTCCGGCGAGATTCACCGCCTCTACATCGCTGCCGAGACACGCGGGGAACCTGTGCGCCATTGATGCCGCCACCGCCCGGATCGAAGCGTCCCTTGGACGTACGGACCCTGATGGATGTGTCGAACGGTCTCGGCCGCGCTCGATCCATCGATGGTCGGGCTGACTGCAAATGTCGTGATTGCCGTCATTTATGGCTCCTCAAGCTGGCCTTGAGCGTTCGATTCGTTCAGAATGTTAACAACAGGTCGGCGCCAAGTCGAAAAACTCGGAGAAAACTCCAGCGGGAGGGATGAAATGGCGACGAATGCAAGCATCACCTTCCATGGAGCGGCAGGTACGGTCACCGGCTCTTGCATGGAGCTTCTCTGCGGCGAGCACCGCGTCCTTATCGACTGCGGACTGTTTCAGGGAACCCGGACCATTGAGGCACTCAATCGCGAACCGTTCACCTTCAATGCCGACGCTCTTTCCGCGGTCATCCTGACCCACGCCCATATCGATCATAGCGGCCTGCTGCCCAAACTTGTGGCGGCGGGCTATTCTGGACCCATCTTCTGCACATCCGCGACCCGCGATCTATTATACCACATGCTTCCGGACGCAGGCCGCATTCAGGAGTATGAAGCGGAACGCAGAAATCGACGGGCGGATCGCGCCGACGAACCGGCAATCGAACCCATTTATACTGAAGCTGATGCGTTGGCAGCCTTGGAGCAAGCCCGTGCCATAGGTCTCAGGCAGTGGTTCGAACCGGCCCCGGGCTTCAAGGCGCGCCTGTGGAACGCAGGCCATATTCTCGGCTCGGCCTCGGTGGAACTGGAGGCTGGCGGCAGCCGAATGCTCTTTTCGGGTGATCTGGGGCCGGATCACAAGGCATTTCACCCCGATCCAGAGGCCCCTTCGGGATTTGATCACATAGTATGCGAAAGCACCTACGGGGATCGGGCCCGCGAAGACATCACGATCGAGCAGCGGCGAACATTGCTTGAAGCTGAGATCAAGGCCGCACTGACGCGGGGCGGCAATCTCGTCATTCCGGTGTTCGCGCTTGAAAGAACCCAGGAACTGCTGCTGGATATCGCCAGCCTCATCAACAGCGGACGCCTGCCGCATCCGCGCGTGTTCATCGACTCCCCTCTCGCCAGCAGGGCCACGGAGGTCTTCGCGAAGCACGCGCATGAGCTGGAGGACATGGGCAGCGGAGAGGTTTTCAGGCACCCATCCTTCCACTATGTGGCGAGCGCTGCGGAATCGATGCGGTTGAACCAGATGTCCGGCGCCATCATCATGGCGGCATCAGGCATGTGCGAGGCCGGAAGGATCCGGCATCATCTGCGGCATAATCTCGGCCGGCGTCAGTCGACGATCCTCTTCGTCGGTTTCCAGGCCGGAGGCTCGCTGGGGCGCACCATCCTCGACGGGGCGAGCCGGGTCCGCATTTCCGGCCACGATGTCGTCGTGAAGGCGCAGGTCCGCCGCATCGACAGCTATTCGGCCCATGCTGATCAGGACGATCTGCTGCGCTGGATGGACGCGCGCAAGCCGATCGAAGGCAGCCTTTTCCTGACGCATGGGGAGTCCGGGGCGACCGAGGCGCTGCGGCGGCTGGCGCAAGCGGCCGATCTCACCCAATCGATCATCCTGCCCCGGATCGGTGAGAGCTATGCACTGTCCAAGGGAACTCCCGCCCACCGTTTGAAGACTGGCCGCGTTGAAGTGCAGGAGGCGGTAACGCGGGACTGGCAGAATGATTATGCAGACTTCGCCACGCGGTTGAAGCGCGAACTCACTCAGATCGAAAGCGCATCGGCGCGACGGGAGGCACTCGCGAGAATGTCCGCAGTGCTCCAGTCGTTTCGTGATCACCGGGCCGCCCGCCATTCGCGTTCCGGCGCCAAGGCGGAGCGGAAATGATCGGCGCAAGTTGCCCAGGAGAATTTGATGAAAAACATCCTCGTCGCTAGCGATTTCTCGCCCCGTTCCGACCGCGCGCTGCGCCGCGCAGTGCTGGTGGCACGGCAGTTTTCCTCCAGGATCACTCTCCTGCATGCGCTCGACGACGAGTTTCCCGAGGCGCTCTTGGCCATCCATCGCGACAGTTACGAAGGACTTCTGGCGGAGACGGCTCATACGGTTGCGACCGGCGATCAGATCGATTGTACGTATCGGCTGATCATGGGAGACCCATTCCGCGTGCTGGTCGATGCGACCCGTGATCTGGAACCTGATCTCGTCGTTATGGGGCCGCATCGCAGGAATCTGCTGAAGGACATTTTCATGGGCACGACCGCTCAGAGGACAATCCGCGAAAGCGCGGCGCCAGTCCTCATGGCAAACGGCGTGCCGGCAGGCGATTATCAGCGAATTTTGATCGCGACGGATCTTTCTGAATGCTCGCTGGAGGCCACAAGCGCAGCCCGGACGCTCGGCTTTCTGGAAGGAGTGCACACAACCATTCTTCACGTTCTTGACGTACCTGAGCGGAGCATGATGCAACGTTCGGTGATGCCGGCCGATGACATGGAGGACAATTTCCTGAGTGCGCGCGCCGAAGCGAGCCAAGCCTTACAGTCCTTTCTTTCTGCGGCCGGGGTTCAGCCCGACCGCAAGATTGTTCAACCGGTCAAGTTGTCGGTCGCCGACACGATCTTGGAGGCTGCCAAGGAAGCGCGGGCAGACCTCCTCGTCATCGGCACGCACGGCCGAACCGGGATCGAGAAATTCTTCCTCGGCAGCATGGCGGAGGAAGTATTGAGATATGCAGAGCTGGACGTCCTGGTCATCCCTTCGTTGACGACGGAAGGCGAGATGGAACCTGCTGAACCGTCAGTCGCAGGCTAGCAGGAGAGAAGTGTGTTGTCTCCGGCACCGGCTTTGGCGGCGTAAACTATATGGGCGTGTTCCTTCGCATGATGGCACCGCTTTCGAATATCTTCAATTCGCCATCATCGAGATACGGCATCTGGCCGGACGGCTGGTGCGACAGGTGATTGGTTGCTCGATCGTCGAACGGGATGGTTTGCACCGAATAGCGAGCCCCGCTGCTTCGCATGCCCATCTCAGCCTCAGGTCGCGAACAAAACCGCGCGGCGCCCGGCTACAAACTCAGCTGTTATGCGCGAGCGCTTCCCGGATTGCTGCTTCAGATTCGCCATGCAGCGCCCAGAAATTGGCGACGCCGTCGCCGCGGACCCGGCGTTCGAGCGCGGCAAGATGCGAATGCCAGCCCGAGCCGAAGTTTTCCGCATCGTCGCGTCCACGCAGACCGGCATGCGTGAGGATCAGCCGCGTCTTGCCATCCTCCTCCTGGGCCAGTTCGATCGTCACCTCGCCGGCCTTTCCTTCATCCCAGGTG
>JAEZCS010000109.1 GCA_023433445.1 Pseudomonadota bacterium
AGGGCCCCCGGCATCGATCTGCCGCGCGAGGCGCTGGGCGAGGGTCAGCGGTTCAGCTGACACTCGCGCTGCCCGCGATCGGCTCCACGCGCACCCTGCGGCCCTTGGCGGTCACGATCAGGTAAAGCCCGCCCAGGATCATCGGAATGCACAACCACTGACCCATATGCAGTCCGGTGCGCGCTGCAAATTCCATCAGCTGCGCGTCTGCTTCGCGGTAATATTCGATGCCGAAGCGGAAGACCCCGTAAAAGAACAGGAACAGGCCCACGAGCATACCCGGCTTGTAGCGCGCCCGCGTCTTCCAGAAGGCGAAGGCCAGGATGAGGAACAAGATGATGCCTTCGAAAAAGGCTTCATAAAGCTGGCTCGGATGGCGCGGAAATGGACCGCCGGTTGGGAAGATGATCCCCCAGGGCACGTCCGTCTCTTTGCCCCAGAGCTCACCATTCACGAAATTGGCGAGCCGGCCGAAGAGCAGGCCGAAGGGGACGCAGCAGGCGACGAAATCATGGATGCGCAGCCAGGACAGCTTTTCCTTGCGCGCCATGTAGAGGATGCCCAGCGACACGCCGGCTGCTCCCCCATGGAAGGACATGCCGCCGTTCCACAGCTTGAAAATCTCGAGCGGATTGCTCAGGATCTCTGGCTGGTAGAAGAAAACATAGGCCAGCCGCCCGCCGATGATGATGCCGAGCGTCGCGTAGAAGATCATGTCGTCGGCGTGCCGCCGAGCCATCGGCGAACCGGGCTGAGCAATCAGCTTCAGCAAATACCAGTAGCCGATCAATATGCCTGCCAGATAGGCAAGGCTGTACCATTTGAGCGTGAAGAAGCCGAGGTCGAGCGCGACCGGGCTGAGCCCCAGCTGATCGAAACGAATTGCGCCCGCAGCCGCGGCGGCAAGGTCAAGGATCAAATTGTTGCTCCCCTTCGGAAATATGGCCTTCGCCATAGAGCAGGATAGGGTAAGGAGGAAAGGGGGCTATCATTTTGATGCAGGTTTTGGATGATGGCTGAAGACAATAGCGTTGAGGACGGGAATGAGCCGGATCGGTTCAAGTCATCTGTTTTTATTAACGCGCTGGAAACCCCTCAATGCGAGTATGGTGCCATGGCTATCGAACGAATTCTGGAGCAGTCTGCGGAACGCGGCGACAAACGCGCCGATGTCCGGTGGCCCATTCGTCTTGAGGCGCCGGGGGCGGTAGGCGAAGGCGCTACCGACGTCGTCGTACACGACATCTCCACCGCCGGTATGCTGATCGAAACAAGCTCGCAATTGACACTCGGGCAGACGTTGCTGCTATCCTTGCCGGAAGCGGGCTCTGTTACCGCCCGAGTGGTGTGGCAGGATGAACCGCTATTCGGATGCCGCTTTGACGAGCCGTTGCCGCAGGCTGCCGTCAGCGCGACCCGCCTGCGCAGCACCATGCGCAGCGATGGCAGGCCGGTCGACCATGTCGCCGATACCAAGTCGCCGGAAATGTTCCCCGCGCGCCTTCGCCGGCTGCGGCGTGAACGCGGTCTGAGCCGAGAAGCGCTGTCCCAACTCACGGGTTTCAGCAAGCCGTCGCTCTGGGCTTGGGAAGTGGGTAAGACCATGCCCCGGCGCAGAAGCTTGGTCGCACTTGCGCAGGCTTTCGGCCTGACCGAAGAACAATTGCTCGTCGGTGAGGCTTCGGCCACGTCACATGATCCGGCAACGACAGGCCTTGGCCGTGCAGCCCAGCAGCTCCATGACGTGATCGATTCGGCCAAGCGCGAGATTGCGAAGCATGCAGGCGTCGATGTTTCGCAGGTACAGGTCCGCATCGATTATTGAAGCATTGTGCGGGGTGCGTGGCTCTGACAGCGTTCCCGGCGCCACTATCTTGATCGCATGAACGGTACTCCTGCGAAGGAAGGGGTATCATCGCCAGGCCTGCGCGGACGCGCAGCCTAAGGCAGTTCTGCATTTTTTGGATCAGAATGCGGCGAATCTAAAACACTCGATCCGTTCGGCCTATGCTTATCCAAGCCCTCTTCCCCTCAAGAGAAGTAGAGCCCTTCGACAGGCTGAGGGCGAACGGCATGAGGCTGCGTCGATTTGAAGCAGGAAGGTCTCGAGCAGGGCCTTTAAGCTGCCCGCGCCCAATCGAAGCGCAGGCCTGAACGCCTTTAGCGACCTGAAGCAAAGGCAGGTGGTTTGCGCAGGCAAATATACCTGCCGTTGTGCCTTAGCCTTCACCGCCAACAAAAAAGCCGCCCGGTGAGGGGCGGCTTTCTTTTTTCTGTCCGTCGCGGAAACTCAGGCTTCTTCAGCCGGAGCTTCTTCCGCCTCAGCGGCGATTTCGCCGGGTTCAGCGTTCGGATCATAATCTTCGGAGAAGCCGCTCTCGTCCTTTTCGAACAGATCAGCCATCACGTCGACGCCCTGCGCCTGCAGTTCGGCCTCTTCAGGCGAACGGGCGACGTTCACCTGGATGGTGACCGCGACTTCGGGGTGCAGCGCGACTTTGACGTCGAACAGGCCGAGCGTCTTGATCGGGCGTTCCAGCACGACCATCGCCTTGGTGACGTTGGTGATGCCTTCAGCCTGCAGCGCGTCTACGACGTCGCGGACGGCGACCGAACCATATAGGTGGCCAGCGTTGGACGACTGGCGGATCAGGACGATCTGCTTGCCGTTGACGCCTTCAGCGGACTTTTCAGCGTCGCCACGGCGGGCGGCGTTGTCGGCCTCGATCTTGGCGCGGTTGGCTTCGAACACCTTCTTGTTGGCGGCGTTCGAACGCAGCGCCTTCTTGTTGGGCAGCAGGAAGTTACGTGCGTAACCGTCCTTCACGGTGACGATATCACCGATGGCGCCCAGCTTCTCGATCCGTTCGAGGAGAATGATTTCCATGAGTCTTACTCCCTCACTTCACGATGTAGGGCAGCAGGCCCTGGTGACGGGCGCGCTTGATGGCCTGGGCCAGCTCACGCTGCTTCTTGGCGGACACCGCGGTGATGCGGCTGGGGACGATCTTGCCACGCTCGGACACGAAGCCCTGCAGCAGACGGACGTCCTTGTAATCGATCTTCGGCGCATCCTTGGCGGCGAAGGGGCAGCTCTTGCGGCGGCGGAAAAACGGGCGTGCCATTGTTCAGATCTCCTTATTCGCCAGCCGGGGCTTCTTCGCG
>JAEZCS010000161.1 GCA_023433445.1 Pseudomonadota bacterium
GTTATCGCCAAGATCGCCGGCAATTGGCCTGCCGCTCGCTGGGATGAACTCATGCCGTGGAACTGGCGACCAGATCAGCAACCGATCGCCGAAGCCGCCTGATCTGCGGCCTTCAGCCCACGCTTACTCTGAAAGCTCGTAAATGCTAGCACCGCTGCATCAACTGACTACGCAGATGGTCTAACCGCATGTGAAGCTTGCACGTGCAGGTTCAAAAATCCCTATTCAACACTATCTGCTGCAGCCCAAAATCGCTCCTGGAGCGCTTTGGTCGCCAAGGCTGTTAGCCCCTGTGTTGGGGTACTATAATCAGAGTTGAACCACGACGGATGCGGCGCAGCTAAATCCTTCGTCATTTTCTTGCGAGGTTTGCAACCTCTCGCCATTCTGATGCTCAAAGCGGCTAATCCTAGCCCTAATCTAATGTCGCTTCCAAACTCTTTCAGCCAAATAACACGACGCCTGTGTATTATTATGTTGCTTGTCTTCATCTGGGCTTGTTGTTTTGTTGGATCTACTCAAACGATCGATTCGTAGGAAGCCGAAAAGTTTGTACGAAAGCGTACACTGTTAACCGCTGCTGCTCCCAGTGAGTTACCCCTTTTTACTCCTCCCGACTCGTGCGAAAAATGGGAACGATCGAGCACTTCGAGCGCTTCCAACAATTGATAAGAGACCGCCGAGAATTCGACGGGCGCCACCGCCACAGGAGGGGCTCAGCGACATGCATGGCAAGGCGAGCGCTGCGAAATGCAATAACCTGCTGCTCGCAGGAATGACGCTCCAGGATCGACAAACTCTCTGGCCTGATCTGCATGAGGAAGAACTACCCGTCCGGGCATATTTGGAACGAACCGGGCGCCGGTCGGAAAAGATCTATTTTATAGAGTCAGGCGTGGTCTCCTTGCTGGAGACAGCGATCTGCGAAACCCGATCGAAGTAGGGCTGATCGGGCTGGAAGGAATGATCGGAGCCAGCTCTCTCGTGACTGACCTCTTTCCGCAGCGCGACAGTTATGTCCAAGTTGCAGGCCGCGCTCTGGCAATTGACCGACCTGAGCTTTTACAAGCCACCCGGTCCAACAGCAGGCTTCACGCTTATCTGCTTCGCTATGTACAGACACAGATCGCGCAGATGAGTTTGACAATCAGCGCCAGCGTTCGCGCCAATGTACAGATCCGCCTAGCCCGGAAGCTGTTGATGTACCATGATCGGGTAGGGCTTCAGGATTTGCCGCTTACGCATGAAAATATGTCGGTAATGCTCGGCGTTCGACGGGCAAGCGTCACCCATGCCATTCATGGGCTGGAAGGTCATGGCTGGATCAAGGCCCAGCGTGGTCTAGTAACGATCCGAGACAGACAGGGCCTGGAGAATTACTGCGGCCCCTTCTACGGGGTAGCGGAACGCCGATATGACGAGATTATGAATATTGAACGACCGACATGTTCGGATCGAGCAACTCAGATTGCAGAATCCCCAGCATCGCGGCATTGAAAATGGTGTGAGTCTGTAAGGCCTGCAGAGGGCGAGTGGACGCGGGGATGCCGACCCATGCTGGACGTTCCTCCGAGATCACGCGGCGTCCAAGTGCGGACATTCTGCTAACCAGACTTTGCTCTTCAAAATGATCCCGATGCACTATCTATGATCGTGGAACAGAGATCAGCATAGAGGTGAGGTATGGATCGAAAAGTCATCTTGACGGTGGTCGGTAGTGACCGACCGGGCCTGACCCGCGCAATCGCAGAGGCAGTGTATGCTGCAGGCGGTAATTGGCTCGAGAGCCATCTCTCGCGTCTGGGAGGAAAATATGTTGGGTCCGTGCTGGTTGAATTACCCGAGGAGCGGCTGGATGAACTTGAGGTCGCGGTCCGCGGCATCGATGCGATGGGGATCAAGATCGACATCATCGCGGCCTCGGATGTTGAAGAACGCAGCGGACTGTCTCTGGCCATCGAGATCGTTGGGCAGGATCGTCCTGGAATAGTTCGCGAAGTGACCTCGGCGCTTGCGAAGCTCGATGTCAATATTGACGACTTCCTTACCAGGATTGAGGGAAGCGCCTGGTCCGGCGCACCGCTGTTCCGCGCAAATGTCCAGATGGCATTGCCTGCTGGCCTCTCTACCGACGAGGTGCGGGAGGCACTCGAAGCCATATCTAGCGAGATCATGGTCGATTTTTTGCCAGAACCCGCTTTGAGCTAGAAAGAGCCACGGGTCGCGCGCCTGACTAAGCGTCAGCCCTCTGGCCAACCAAAAAACAGCCCGGCTGTGTGATGTCGGCCGGACCAATTCAAAGTCGGCGGCCAAGCGGTGAGCCTTGGGGTCGCGAGAGTTTCCTTAACCATCTTGCTGCTCTACGTCATACCCCGATCGGGGGAGGCGCGCGGAAGATTCGGAGCTCCATAGTTGTTCTTAGCCATCAGCTTGATCGCCTGCGACGGTTCCTGCTTCGAGTTGACTTCCCTAATAGGCCTGCCAATTTTCGACGATTGGTAAGGCTGACGCGTCGGCTTTGGCGTTGCTGTTATAACTTGAGCTTGCGGTTAGGTAGGCCGGGTGGGGAGGTGCTGTGTATAGCTCGAGAATGATCCGTTTTCTGCTTGGATCGGTTGCATGCATGACATCGGCCGCTGGAGCTGCACCTACGCTTCTTGATCCCACTGCAATGCCAGCGACTGGGAAGGTCGATGAGCGGTATTTATCCTACAATGTCGAGATGGTGGAAATTACTGGCGGCTCGTTTTGGGCGCCCTATGCAAAGCCGAGCGATCCGGCCACCGACCGGCCCAAGGGTATCCTGAGCAAGCGAGGACCGTTGGACCTGAAGGGCAATCGGCGCCTGCGCGCGATGGCGGCGGCATTAGGGCCTGCCTATGTCAGGGTTGGGGGCAGCTGGGCTAATTTTACCTATTTTCAGGACGATGACGCGCCGCCGCGTGCAACGCCGCCCAAGGGTTTCAGCGGCGTCCTCACTCGAAGTCAATGGGCCGGCCTGGTCGATTTCACACGCGCGACCGATAGCAAGATCGTGACATCTTTCGCGGTCAGTTCCGGCACGCGTGACGCTGACCGCCGATGGACACCGGACCAGGCGCGGCGTTTGATCCAGTACACGCGCGCTCTTGGCGCGAGTATCTACGCGTCTGCCTTCGCCAACGAACCGAACGGCGCGCCGGTCGGGGGTAAGGATTATGACGCTTCCGCCTATGCGCGCGACGTGGCGACCTATGCCGCCTTTTTGCGGAGCGAAGCGCCGGAGATCAAAAGCCTGGGCCCGACATCCACCAACGCGGACTCCGAAGTGAGGCTGGTTGCGAAAACGAACCCGGCAATCAGTACCGAAGCGTTGCTGAGCGCGGAACCTCGCACGAAGCTCGATATCTTTGCGCATAACTTCTATGGAGCGGCCTCGGAACGTTGCTTATCCCAGGGAAGCGAGTTGCTCACCTCTCCCGATAACGCGCTATCGGAGGAATGGCTCGCACGGGCAGACAAGGTCAACGATTTCTACCGGGGATTGCGCGACCGCTTTCAGTCGGGCGCCCCGATCTGGATTACCGAAAGCGGCCAGGCCGCCTGCGGTGGCGACCGCTGGGCAGCTACCTTCCTCGACACGTTCCGCTTCACCGATCAATTGGGACGCCTTGCGCGACGCGGCGTGCAGGTCGTGTTTCACAACACGCTCGCTGCCAGCGATTATGCCCTGATCGACGATACCACTTGGAACCCGCGCCCCAGCTATTGGTCAGCGGTGCTGTGGAAGAGGATAATGGGCAGCACGGTGCTCGATGCCGGTCCGTTCCGGCCAGGCCTTCACATTTATGCCCATTGCCTGCGCGACCGGCCGGGTGGTGTGGGTTTGGTGGCGATCAACCTCAATCGTACCGGCAAAGAGCAACTGGAGCTGCCTGTGGAGGCCAGCCGGTTCACCTTGACAGCTGATCGGCTAAATGCCGGGACCGTGCGTCTGAAAGGCCGGACTCTCGCTCTTACGGCGGAAGACGCATTGCCCGCGCTCAATCCCGTCAAGGTGCGGAAAGGCCGCATGACGTTACCCCCGGCAAGCATCAGCTTTCTGGCGATGCCGGGCGCGCGCAATAGTGCGTGCCAAAGTGGGAGCGTCCCGGTGAGTTGAGCCGGCAGTTCGTCTGATCTGCTACTCGGATAGTGGGCGGGAACAGTCGCTGGACCGCTGTCGACCATTTGCAGTCAATCAGATGCGGCGTCATAAACCACCAATGCGCCATTTGTTCATCTCCCTCATCTCACTGCTGTCCGCCCGTTCGGGCGGCACTGATAAGGATTGTGGGGAGAGCTTTTGCCTTCCTTCTGGGATGACTTGGACGCACCAGGATACGCCAGAGGACTTCAACCTCTAGATATCCAACAATCGGGTAAATCGTTCCACATTTACGACGGCTATCACCCTCGAAGAAGCAATGCGGTGCGTGGCGCGATTGACCTACGAAATGGCTTTAACGCCTCGGTTGCGGTCCAAGAGTCCATTCTCCGATGCAAATGTCTGCCTACATGACGAGAAGGGTGCCACCGGTGTGACATGACGACAGCAGGAACAAAAAATATCGGCGCCATAATGTCACGATGCACGGGCTTACCTCGTCAAGTCAGCGAGCGCCGATGATCGGTGCCAGTGACGAGGAAACCAGCATGACCGAGATAAAGCGTTTGAACTGGTCGGAAATCGCCCCCGAGGGCGCCAAGGCCCTGTTCGGGGTCCATCATTATGTAACCAAGAAAACGGATCTTCCTGAAGAGCTGATCCATCTCGTCTTCCTACGTGTGTCGCAAATCAATGGCTGCGCCCATTGCATCGATATGCACACCCGTGACCTGCTCAAAACCATGGCGATCGACAAAGTCGTGCTGGTCCCCGTCTGGGCGGAGGTGCCGCATCTGTTTTCTGACCAGTATCGAGCAGCGCTGGCCTGGGCTGAGGAAGTGACCAACATCAGCACGACCCATGCTTCGGACGAAGCGTATGCGGCCGCTGCCGCCGTCTTTGCTGAAAAGGACTTGGTCGATCTCACGCTAGTTATCGCGGCAATGAACGCGTTCAATCGACTGGGCGCGCCATTCCGCCTGCCCGTCGCCGCGAAGCCATAGGCTTACGAATACCTTTCCTTCCCCCTTCGACGGCACGGGGCCAACTCGAGCCGTTCCAGTTCCCGCGCCATCCTCCAGCAGTCCAGAAAACTCGCTTCGTTCTCCAGAGAGCGGGGCAGAGCATGCACAGCTTTCTTAAGCTGATGGAGAAGGACAAGCCAAGGGCTGGCATTAGACCGTGTCGTGATGCATATGTATCATTGTATGTGATATCGGAAATATGTGTATCTATGATTCGCTCTTTGTCCTGTTTGGCAGTCGTCGCCGCTCTTGTTCCTTCAGCACCGGTCTGCGCCTCGGAGGATGCCTTTACGCTAAGCGGCAGTGTTCGCCTTCGCTTTGAAGAAATCGATGGTCAGCCCCGGGTGGGCTTTGACCGCGCCGACAGCCTGTTCAACGCCCGTACACAGGTGCTCGGGGAATATCGCTCAGGGCAATTTCGCGTTGGCGCCGAGATATTCGATAGCCGCGTTTACGGCGCCGATCCCGGCACGCCCATCTCTACCAATGAGGTCAATGCGGTAGAACTGGTGCAAGCTTATGTCGCGACAGACATCCTTGATCCGTTCGGCAGGGGTAGCAAGCTGACCCTGACCGCTGGCCGCATGATGTTGAACCTTGGCTCACGCCGACTGGTTGCCGCCGATGACTATCGCAACACGACCAATGGCTATACCGGCCTGCGCGCGGATTTCGTTGCGCCTCAGGGAGTAAGGGGCGTCTTCGTCTACACCTTGCCGCAGCAGCGACGCCCGGACGACAGGGAGAGCATCAAGAATCACCGTATCTCGTTTGACCATGAGGGGTTCGACCTTGTGCTCTGGGGCGGGGTCATCAGCAAGGCCAAGGCGATCGGCCCGGCAACAGCAGAGTTGACCTACTTTCATCTGGGTGAGCGAGACAGGCCGGGGAGGCCGACCCGTGATCGATCTCTCGACACATTCGGTGGTCGCATTATCCGTGAGCCCGAAACCGCCAAGTTCGATTACGAGATCGAGGCGTTTTACCAAAGGGGGAGCGTGAGCGCTTCACTGGCTACGACCGCTGCGCGTCAGTCGGTCGATGCCAGCTTCGTCCATGTCGATGTCGGATACACATTTCCAGGGGCCTCGAAGCCGCGCCTGTCTGTCGAGTTCGACCGCGCCAGCGGCGACCGGGCAGGCGGCAATAATGGCCGGTTCGACACGCTGTTCGGCATGCGCCGCGCTGATCTCGCGCCTGCCGGCCTCTATAATGCCATCGCACGGACAAACATCGTGACTCCGGGCATTCGGTTCGAAGCGACTCCCAGCAAGAGGTGGGATTGGTTCGCCGTCTATCGAACTATGTGGCTGGCTTCGCGGACCGACGCTTTTTCGTCCACAGGCGTCCGGGATAGTGCAGGTCAGTCGGGAAGCTTTGCTGGGCACCAGCTCGAAGGACGCGTGCGCTATTGGATCATCCCCGCGCGACTGCGCTTCGAATTTGATGGCCTGCTGCTCGCCAAGGGACGTTTCCTGCGTTACGCGCCCAACGCGCCTGTGGGCAAGTGGACGCGCTATACCTCGTTCAACCTAACGGCCAGCTTCTAGAGTATGATCCGATCAGGCTGAGCCGGATCAAAATCTGTTGCATTCGAGACCGCATTTTGGCGAGCCAGCAGGCGATGTCACCTGCTTCGAAGATGCTCCAGGAACAGCAGAAGTTCGCGGGGGCAAAGCAGAACTTGGCTTGCGCTGAAATCTCTATCATATATGTAGAGTTAACTCACACGGACGACTGGTCATCGTCCTGGGCAATCGCCTGAACCGACCCGCGGCTTTTGAAGGGGTGCAGCTTGCTCCGCGTCAACAACGGCTAAAGCGTGCGATGCTAAGGCGACTACGCCAGGGATCGTGTTCTCCCCCCAGGAGAATAGACGATGCATATACGCTCAATAATCTGCCGTTCCGGCACCACTTCGTCTCCCGAAGCGATCGTGCGTTCGCGTCGGGCACGAAGGTGTTCCGCCAGACACATCTGACCACATCCATCTGATCTATCGGACGACGCCGTCCCGCGCATTCTTGAGGATGCGCCTCCGGCGGTTCCGTGCGGAGGGATAATGTCATGGCTGAACGCAGTAACGGCGCCGCAGGTCGCGGCGCCACGGATCCCCGCGCCTATTCCGTTTCGTTGCAACAGGCCGCGGCAGCGATCTTTGGCATCTCGCCAACCTTGAACCACGCTGGGGCGCCTTCAGCTCCATCGCCAGCACAACATAATGAAACCACAGGGAAAATCAGTGAACCATAATGTTCAACCGAAAGGGTCATTCACCGGTCGTCAGCGCCTGTTGCTATCCGTCGCCGTCCTCGGCGGCCTCGGTTGCAATCCGGCTGTCGCCAATGACGGGATAGGCGCCGCCCCTCTCGCGGAGGCGGTCCCCTTCGATGCGGCGGAGAGTGGAGAGGCCATTACTGTCACCGCCCGCCGTCGCGAAGAAGACGCGCAGGACGTGCCTATCGCGCTTAGCGTCATCAGCGCCGATACGCTCGACAAGACCGGCAATTTCACGCTAGGCCAGGTGCAGCAGCTCGTCCCCAGTCTTCAGATCTTCAGCTTCAATCCGCGCAACACCAACGTCAATATTCGTGGGCTCGGCGCCAACGTCGCGCTGACGAATGACGGGTTGGAAAATGGCGTCGGCTTCTATCTCGACAATGTCTATTATGGCCGTCCCGGCCAGTCGCAGTTCGATCTGGTCGACCTGCAGCAGATAGAAGTGCTGCGCGGCCCGCAAGGCAC
>JAEZCS010000162.1 GCA_023433445.1 Pseudomonadota bacterium
TGAATGCCCTTATGCTCGCGCCAGCTTTCCGGCGTCCACTTCGCCGTCACGTCTTTTCTCCCAAAGCTATAGAAATAGGGGCCGCCCCTACGCTGATGTAGGCGTTAAAGCAAGTTTATACCAGCAATCCGATGCAAGGGGTTGGCGCCGAGCCAGGCGGGTACCGAGAAGATATCTTGCCCGGTCCATCTGACGGCTCTGCGCGCGCCTACAGCGGCCTTATTTTTCGCAAGGATAATGCTCATTCAACGCGACGCTGACCAGTACCGAGGCGGGTGCGTTGCCCTGGTCAGGATAGCGCTGGAGATAGGTGACGACTATCTTCCGCACTTCTTCGGCTTGCATCTTGTCGGGCCAGCAATTGGGCCGGGCGCGGCCGATGAACACGTCCTTCTTGATGCCATCCACGGCACCGACGATGTATGCGGTACAAGCCAGCGCATATTCGGGCGCCTTGTTGCGGCATTTGGCGAGCAATGTGCTGCCAGTTTCGAACATGAAATTCTGGGCAGCGGCCGAGGGTGCGGCAACAGGGCTTCCAGCCAGGAGGAGCAGCGCTGCTGCGATATGCCATTTCATGGATCGATGGTGCGCTTCCACCATGATCCTGTCCAGCCGAACAAGCGCAATCACAGCACGGTCCGCCGCATCATGACGATTCCGTAACTATATGGTAAATAGCGATTTTACCCCAGTTGTGGCCGCCAGTCCCACCGGAGCGGATCGCCGTCCATCACCTCCACTCCACGCGCAATCAGAGCGTCCCTGATCTCATCCGACAAGGCGAAGTCCTTTGCGCCGCGCGCGGACTGACGTCGGTCCAGCTCTGCTTCAATCTCTTCGGGCCTAATCTGTGCGTCCTTGGGCATGATACGCAAATCAGCACGAGTAAGCTGGAGGAGCCTGAGGCCGAGAACCTGGTCGAAGGCCGCGACGAGGCAAAGCTTTTCATCCACCGGCACCTTCTTGAGCGCGACGGCTTCTTCCAAAAGTGGCAGGGCGCGAGGGGTCATCAGGTCGTCGCTGATCGCAGCATCAAATTGCTCCAGTAGCGGGGCGAGCCGGGGGTGAAGATTGGCGCGGAGATAGTCGAGGCGCGGCGACTGCCAAGTCACGCCCTCTGCCCGCTCTTTCAAACCCTCGACTGCCATCACCAGCCGCTTCAGGCGGGTGAGGGCTGCGCCGACGCCGTCTGCGCTGAATTCCAGTTCGCTGCGATAATGGGCGCCAAGGCATAGCAGACGATAGGCAAGCGGATGCACGCCGGCATCGATGAGGGAGAAGAGGGTGGTAAACCCGCCCTTCGACTTGCTCATCTTCCCCTGTCGATCAACAAGGAAGTTGTTGTGCATCCACCAGCGCGCCCCGGTGAAGCCGGGTTGAGCGTCGGTGCATCCGCAATAGGCCTGGTTCTGAGCGATTTCGTTAGGATGGTGGATTTCGCGATGGTCGATGCCGCCCGTGTGGATGTCGAACGGATGGCCGAGGCGAGCTTCGCTCATCACCGAGCATTCAAGGTGCCAACCGGGCGCACCTTTGCCCCATGGGCTGTCCCACTCCATCTGCCGCTGCTCGCCCGGCGGGGATTTGCGCCAGATGGCGAAATCGGACGGATTGCGCTTGCCAGCGACTGGATCGATGCGGGCGTGGGCGGCGTCGTCCCGCCCGCCAGCCAGCGCGCCATAGTCGGGCACGCTGCTGCTGTCGAAATAAAGGCCGCTCTCCAATTCGTAGCAGTGGGCAGGCGCAATCTTCTTCGCGAACTCGATCATCTGCGGGACATAGTCGGTCGCGACCGTCCATTCGCTGGGTGGCATGATGTTGAGGTCGGCTATGTTGCGCTTGAAAGCGTCGGTATAGTGCGCGGCTATGTCCCAGATGCTTTTTGCCTGGGCGCGAGCGGCCGCCTCCATCTTGTCATCACCCGCGTCTGCGTCGCTGGTCAGGTGCCCGACGTCGGTGATGTTGATGACGTGGGTGACGTTCATGCCTTTCCAAAGCAACGTACGGCGCAGCGTATCGGTAAAGACATAAGCCCGCAAATTGCCGAGATGAGCATAATTATAGACGGTAGGGCCGCAGCTATAGACGCGAGCGTGGCCCGGGTCGATCGGAGCAAAAGGCTCGATGGCGCGGGTCAGGCTGTTGAACAGGCGCAGGGGGGCGGTGGCATGCTGCTCGGCGGGGGTGAACTGGTCGCTCATGCGCAGAGCCATGGGGCGCTTCCCGACAGGAATCAACCATCGCGTGATATGTAATAAATTGTTGCTTGTGTGCCCTGCTATTGCGCTTGGGCGTTTGTCTTCCGATATTGCCAGCGCGGGCCGGGCCCCTCTGGCGATTGGAATGATCCAATCGTGATGTCGGACCGCATCGAGTGCGCTCGGTGCAGGTTCGTAGGCTTTCGCGCCCCCTCGAAAGCCTTACGAAGACCGTGCCGGGCCACTCGATCCACTGAGACATTGTTTTGTAGGATGGAGTTTTAACGCCGTGAATAATCCCGTTCGTACACCGGGTTATGGGACGACGCAGGCGGCGCAATACGACGCCGGGCTGCGCGGCCACATGCTGGGCGTCTTCCGCAACATGGGGATTGGCCTGGTCATTACCGGCCTGGTCGCTGCCTTTATTGGCAGCACGCCAGCGCTGGCCGCCGCAATCTTCAATACGCCGCTAAAGTGGGTGGCGATCTTCGCGCCGCTCGCGTTCGTGTTCTTCTTCAGCTTCCGCATCGAAAAGATGACCACGGCTGGCGCGCGGATGGCGTTCTGGGCTTTTTCCGCGGTGATGGGCGTATCGCTGGCCAGCATCTTCCTGGTCTTCACCGGCGCGAGCATCGCGCAGGCCTTCTTCTCGGCGGCGGTGATGTTCTTGGCGATGGCGCTCTGGGGCTACACCACCGGACGTGACCTGTCGAAGATGGGTTCTTTCCTGATCATGGGCCTTATCGGTATCCTGGTCGCGAGCCTCATCAATATTTTCATCGGCTCGTCGGCCATGCAGATGGTGATCTCGATCATCGGCGTCGTGGTGTTCACTGGCCTGACTGCCTGGGACGTGCAGCGCATCAAGTCGGAATACTTCTACTATGCAGGTCATGAGGTTGCGCAGAAGATGCAGGTGATGGGCGCGCTGTCGCTGTATCTGAACTTCGTGAACCTGTTCCAGATGCTTCTTAGCCTGACGGGCGAACGGGAATAATGATGCGCACGCCCGAGGCCGTGTCGGCCATGCTCTGCCCGGTCTGTCATATCGGACTTGCGATGACGGACCGGCAGGGCGTGGAAATTGATTATTGCCCACAATGCCGGGGGGTGTGGCTCGACCGGGGCGAGCTCGACAAGATCATCGAGCGGTCGGGGCAGGGCGCGGCGCCCGTTACCCCGCCGCAATCGCACTACCGGCCCGATCGTGATCATCGAGATGATGGGCGCTATTATCAGAAGAAACGCAAGAAGAGCTTCCTGGAGGAGCTTTTCGATTAAGATCAAGGACGGCCGCCGTGCCGTCCTTTTTCATTGGAGCTAAGAGCGTGGGCGGCTAGAGGTTCGTTAGCTTTCATTACGCGAACAGGGTCATGCCGATTCCAAGCGCTAGCAGTTTGCAGATCACCCCAGTCATCCTGGCAGGCGGCTCGGGTACGCGGCTATGGCCGCTTTCACGTAAATCCTATCCCAAACAGTTCGTCCCGCTGCTGGGCGAAACGACGCTGTTCCGTTCTGTCGCGCAGCGGCTGTCCGGCAACAATGAACGATTCGCTTTCGGTCGGCCGCTGGTGCTGACCAATTCGCTGTTCCGCTTCATTATCGCTGAGCAGTTGGCGGCTGAAAATATCGATCCAGCGGCGATCCTTATCGAGCCTGAGGGGCGCAACACCGCCCCCGCCATCTTGGCAGCGGCGATGCATCTGGTGGCGAAGGAACCGGACGCGATGATGTTGGTCGCGCCATCGGATCACGTGGTGCCTGACGTGACGGCTTTTCACGACGCGGTGGCTAAGGGGCTCACGGCGGCGCAGTCGGGTGATCTGGTGACGTTCGGCATCCGTCCGACGCGGCCGGAAACCGGATATGGCTATCTGGAAGCGGCGGTGAAGCCTGATGCGTCGGGCCAGCCAGTCAAGCTGGCAAGCTTTGTCGAAAAGCCCAATGCGGCGCGCGCAGAAGAGATGCTGGCGACCGGCAATTATCTTTGGAATGCAGGCATTTTCCTCTTTGCTGCGAAGGATCTGGTGGCGGCGTTCGAACGCCACGCGCCGGCGATGTTGACGTCGGTGCGCGCCGCGGTGGAGCAGGCAGAAAGCGATCTTGGTTTCTTGCGGCTGGCAGCAGAACCATGGGCGCAGGCCGAAAATGTCGCGATTGATTACGCGATCATGGAGCGGGCGGAAAATCTGTCCGTCGTTCCTTATGATTCGGATTGGTCTGATCTTGGCGGCTGGGACGCGGTGTGGAGCCACTCGCAGCCGGATGAGCAAGGGGTTGCGCTGTCAGGCGCGGCTACCGCGATTGATTGCCGCGACACGTTGTTGCGCTCGGATAGCGACGGGCTGGAGATTGTTGGCCTGGGCCTCGACAACATTGTCGCCGTGGCGATGAACGATGCGGTTCTGATCGCGGATAAGTCGCGCACGCAGGATGTGAAGCTGGTCGTAGAGGCGCTGCAGCGCAAGGGCGCTCCGCAGGCTGAGGCGTTTCCGAAAGACCATCGGCCATGGGGCTGGTATGAGAGCCTGGTTGTAGGGTCGCGCTTCCAAGTGAAGCGTATCACCGTGCTGCCTGGCGCATCGCTCAGCCTGCAGAGCCATTTTCATAGGTCGGAGCATTGGATTGTCGTCGAGGGCACGGCGAGGGTGACCGTGGGCGAGGATGTCCAGCTGCTTTCGGAAAACCAGTCCGTCTATGTGCCCGTAGGCGCGGTTCATCGGATCGAAAATCCGGGGCGCATCCCGATGGTGTTCATCGAGGTGCAGACCGGGTCTTACGTGGGAGAGGACGACATCGTTCGATATGAGGACCGTTACGCCCGGAATTAATGGACCGGCATATTCCCAGATGCTCGCTCTAGATCCCAGCTTTCGCTGGGATGACGGCAAGCAGGTTCGGATCAGGAAGGCCGCTTAGTGCGCAGCTCCCCAGCTCGGGCCGTGACCGATTTCCACGCCTAGCGGCACGCTGAGCTTGACGATTGGTTCGGCGGCCGTTTCCATGACGTGGCGGATGACGGTGCTGGCCTGTTCCACATCCGCTTCGGGCAGTTCGAACACCAGTTCGTCGTGGACCTGGAGCAGCATCTTCACATTATCCAGACCTTGAGCCGCGAGCGCCGGGCCCATGCGGACCATCGCGCGCTTGATGATGTCGGCGCTGGTACCCTGTATTGGGGCGTTGATCGCGGCGCGTTCGGCCCCTTGGCGTTCGTGCTGGACCGGGGCCTTGATACGCGGGAACCAGGTTTTCCGGCCGAAGAGGGTTTCGGTGTAACCGCGAGCCCGCGCCTTTTCGAGCGTGTCGGTGATGTAGAGGCTGATGCCCGGAAAGCGCTCATAATAGCGGCTGATCATGTCCTGCGCTTCGTCGGCAGTGATTTCTAGCCGTCCGGCCAGCCCCCAGCGGGAGATGCCGTAAAGGATCGCGAAGTTGATGGTCTTGGCCCGTCCACGCGTGTCGCGGTTCACTTCCCCAAACAACTGCTGGGCGGTGGCGGCGTGAATGTCCTCGCCCGCGAGGAAGGCTTCGCGCAGAGCGGGCACGTCGGCGATGTGAGCGGCAAGGCGCAGTTCGATCTGGCTATAGTCCGCCGCGAGGATCACGTTGCCGGGTTCAGCGACGAAGGCGTGGCGGATCTGGCGGCCGACTTCGGTGCGGATCGGGATGTTCTGGAGATTGGGGTCGGTGGAAGAAAGGCGGCCAGTCTGCGCGCCGGACAGTGAATAGCTGGTGTGGACGCGGCTTGAATCCCTGTTGATCTGTGCCTGAAGCGCGTCGGTATAGGTGGATTTGAGCTTTGACAGCTGACGCCAGTCGAGCACCTTGCCGGCGATCTCAGCGCCCTGGGCCTTCAGCTGCTCGAGGATGGTGACGTCGGTGGAATAGGCGCCCGACTTGCCTTTCTTCCCGCCCTTGTAGCCCATCTTGTCGAACAGGATCGCGCCCAGCTGCTGGGTCGATCCGATGGCGAAGGGCTGGCCTGCTAGGCCATGGATTTCGCCCTCCAGCTTGGCGATTTCGGTGGTGAATTCGGCCGAGAGGCGGGAGAGGGCTTCGCGATCGACCTTGATACCTTGATGCTCCATCCGGGCGATGACGGAGACGAGCGGGCGGTCGACCAGTTCATAGACGCGGTTCGCGCCTTCGTTGGCGATGCGGTTCTTGTAGATTTTCCACAGGCGAAGCGTGACGTCGGCGTCTTCGGCGGCATATTCAGTCGCCTTGTCGAGCGGGACTTCGGCAAAGCTGATCTGGTTCTTGCCGGAGCCGCAGACATCCTTGAAGCTGATGCATATGTGGTTGAGGTGCACCTTTGCCGCCTCGTCCATGCCGTGGCCCGCCAGGCTCTGCCCGGCGTCGAGGTCGAAGCTCATGACGATGGTGTCGTCATAGGGCGCGATTTCGATACCGTGGCGGCGCATGACGGTCAGGTCATATTTGAGGTTCTGGCCGATCTTGAGGACGCTGTCGTCCTCCAGCAGCGGCTTGAGCTTTGCCAGCACGAGGTCCTTGGGCAGCTGCTCCGGCTTTTCCGCGAACATGTCCT
>JAEZCS010000068.1 GCA_023433445.1 Pseudomonadota bacterium
CGCCCGGAACGGTGGAGAAATTGTTCTTCAGCAAGGGCGGCGGCGGGATCACGGCCTATGTCCGATCGCCCGACAATCGCTGGATCTATTATTACGCCCATCTCGATGAATATGCGCCCGGCCTCAACGAAGGCGACAAGGTGCAGCGCGGGCAGCGGATCGGGACGGTGGGAAGCACCGGCAATGCCAATCCTGCAGGCCCGCATCTCCATTTTGCGATCCATCGCATGGAGAGTGGCGACGACTGGCACCAGGGCAGTCCCGTCAATCCTTATCCATTGCTGGCGCGGCCGACCCGATGAGCCTACTTGCCCTTCGCAGCGGCACGATGTAGAGGCGCGGCCAGCCTTTTTACATGAGGCCGGCTCTTTTCACCTTCAGACATATAGGCAGGCTCTTCCCATGAAGATCAGCGGCGTCGAGATTCGTCCCGGCAACAATATCGAATATGACGGAAGCCTGTGGCGAGCCGTCAAGATCCAGCACACGCAGCCCGGCAAGGGCGGCGCCTATATGCAGGTGGAACTGAAGAACCTGATCGACGGGCGCAAGAATAATGTGCGCTTCCGGTCGGCCGAGACGGTGGAGCGCATCCGCCTCGATACCAAGGATTTCCAGTATCTCTATGCAGAAGGCGACATGCTCGTCTTCATGGACACCGAGACCTATGAGCAGATCAACCTGCCGCAGGATCTGGTCGGCGAAGCGTCCGCTTTCCTGCAGGACGGCATGATGGTCATGCTGGAAATGTATGAGGAGCGCCCGATCTCCGTGCAGCTGCCTGAAACGGTTGAAGCGACCGTGGTCGAGGCCGATGCCGTGGTGAAGGGGCAGACCGCTTCGGCGAGCTACAAGCCCGCGATCCTGGACAATGGCGTGCGCGTCATGGTGCCGCCGCATATCGTTACCGGAACGCGCATCATCGTCGATGTGTATGAGCGGGAATATGTGAAGCGGGCGGATTGAGCTGCTAATTGTTCCCCTCCCGCAGGCGGGAGGGGTTTGGGGTGGGCGCGAGCGTCAGCGAGCCTCTGCCTCATTGAAGCGTTGCATGCGATTGCTACGCAATCGTGCCCACCCCCGGCCCCTCCCGCTTGCGGGAGGGGGGAGATTGAGTAAATGGTATCCCATTCCGGCCTTCTCACCGTCATGGAACGCGCCGCTCGCAAGGCTGGCGCGAAGCTGCGGCGGGACTTTGGCGAAGTCGAACATCTGCAGGTGTCGCGCAAGGGACCGGCGGACTTTGTGTCCAAGGCCGACCAGCAAGCCGAGCGCACCCTGGTCGAGGAACTGCAAAAGGCGCGGCCCGACTGGGGATTCCTGCTGGAAGAGGGCGGGGTGATCGAGGGTGATCCCAATAAGCCGCGTTGGATCATCGATCCACTCGACGGCACCAGCAACTTCCTGCACGGTATTCCGCACTTCGCGATCTCCATCGCCGTGGAAGAACCGCTTTACAGCGGAAACAAGCGGGAGGTGACGACTGGCCTGATCTATCAGCCGGTCACCGATGAGAGCTATTGGGCGGAAAAGAGCCGTGGCGCATGGCGGCATGACCAGCGCCTGCGCGTGTCGGCACGTCGCGACCTGGGTGAATGCCTGATCGCGACCGGCATCCCCTTCATGGGTCATGGCGACTTCGCCCAATGGACCCGCATTTTTGGCGCTGTCGGACCTTCGGTGGCGGGTATCCGGCGCTTTGGCGCAGCTTCGCTGGACCTCGCTCATGTCGCTTCGGGGCGGTATGACGGCTTCTGGGAAAGCGGCTTGCAGCCTTGGGATGTGGCCGCCGGCATCCTGCTGGTGCGCGAGGCCGGGGGCTTCGTCACGGATTTTCGCGGCGGCGATCAGCCGATCGAGCGCAAGGAAGTGATTGCAGGGAACGACGCTATCCATAGCAAGTTGCACAAACTTGTTGCTGGGGCGCTACGCTGAAGCAGGCATTTGTTTCTGCGTACAAGAAGTAAACTCTTGCGAATCATTCTCATGGCTGGAGGCCTTGCTTCGCTTATGCGGCAGGCCTAAAGCGCGCCCATAATCATTTTCGCCCAGGGGATTCCGTTGGTCGATCTAGCCGAATATCTGCCGATCCTTATATTTCTCGGGATCGCCTTGCTGCTTTCCGGGGCATTCGTGTTCCTGCCAATGCTGGTCGGCCGCCTGACCGGCGCGCATCAACCCGATCCGGCGAAGCTGTCGGAATATGAGTGCGGATTCCCCGCTTTCGAGGAGCCGCGCAGCCAGTTTGACGTCCGCTTCTATCTGGTCGCGATATTGTTCATCATCTTCGACCTGGAAGCGGCGTTTCTCTTTCCCTGGGCGGTCAGCCTGGATCAGACCGGCTGGGCCGGCTGGGCGACGATGATGATCTTTATAGCGGAGCTGGTGCTCGGCCTCGTCTATGCGTGGAAGAAGGGAGCCCTCGATTGGGAGTAGAACTGACCAGTCCCGCGCCCGGCACGATGTTGCCCGCGGGGACGCAGCCCGACCAGAATTTCTTCAACGCGCTGAACAATGAGGTCAGCGACAAGGGCTTCCTCGTCACCTCGACCGAAGAGCTTTTCCAATGGGCTCGCACGGGTTCGCTGTGGTGGATGACCTTTGGCCTTGCCTGCTGCGCGGTGGAGATGATCCACGTCAACATGCCGCGTTACGACATGGAGCGCTTTGGCGCTGCACCGCGCGCTTCTCCGCGCCAGTCGGACGTGATGATCGTCGCAGGAACATTGTGCAACAAGATGGCTCCGGCGATGCGCAAGGTTTACGACCAGATGTCCAATCCGAAATATGTGATTTCAATGGGCAGCTGCGCCAATGGCGGCGGTTACTATCATTACAGCTATTCGGTAGTGCGTGGCTGTGACCGGATCGTGCCCGTCGACATCTATGTGCCGGGCTGCCCTCCGACTGCCGAAGCGCTGCTTTATGGCGTGATGCAGTTGCAGCGGAAGATCCGCCGGATCGGGACGATTGAGCGCTGATATGGGTCATTCTGCACCGAAGATCGTGAACCCGGACGGGCTCGCGGACAAGATCGCCGGACTTTTGGGATCGATGCTGATCGAAGCGGTCGATCATGCCGACGAGCTGAGCTTTACTGTCGCGCGCGATCGGCTGGCTGACGCGCTGGATATCCTGCGTGTCCAAGGTGAATATCAGCAGCTGATGGAGATTGCGGGCGTCGATTATCCCGAGCGGGCCGAGCGGTTCGAAGTCTGCTATCATTTGCTGTCCGTCACGCAAAACCATCGCATCCGCGTCAAGGTAACGACCGACGAAGATCAGCCGGTTCCCACCGTCACGCACATCTGGCCTGTTGCAGGCTGGCTGGAGCGCGAAGTGTTCGACATGTATGGCGTGATCTTCGATGGCAATGCCGACCTGCGCCGCATCCTGACGGACTATGGGTTCAAGGGGCATCCGCTCCGCAAGGACTTCCCGCTGACCGGCTATGTCGAGATGTGGTATTCCGAAGAAGACAAGCGTGTCGTCTACAAGCCGGTGAAGCTGGCGCAGGATTTCCGCCAGTTCGACTTCATGAGCCCTTGGGAAGGCGCGCAATATGTGCTGCCGGGCGATGAGAAGGCGCCGCAGGCTCCGGGGGCTCCTTCGCCTGTCGCTGCTCCACCGCCGCCACCTGCTGCGCCCAAGGGAGCTCCGGCTGGCCCGACCCCCAAGCTGACCGAAAAGTCCGAGGATACTGGCGCTGGTGAGCCTGCAAACAGCAAGGGCCAGGAAAAGTCGGCCAATGCTCCGGTGCAGCCTGAACAGCAAACCGACGAGGGCAAAGGCACCGCCAAGCCCGAGGGCGCTTCTAAGTCAGAGGACAGGGCCTGATGTCTGACTACATGGAAAAGCTGGAACATCGGATCAATGCCGACGATTCGGCGCTGGGCGATACCGAGATCCAGAACTACACGATCAACTTCGGCCCGCAGCATCCGGCGGCGCACGGCGTGCTTCGTCTGGTCATGGAGCTGGAGGGCGAGATCGTGGAACGCTGCGATCCGCATGTCGGCCTGCTCCATCGCGGCACCGAGAAGCTGATCGAACACAAGACCTATCTTCAGGCGTTGCCCTATTTCGACCGGCTCGACTATTGCTCGCCGATGGGCATGGAGCACAGTTATGTGCTGGCGGTCGAGAAGCTGCTGAATCTGGAAGTGCCGCTCCGCGCGCAATATCTGCGGGTATTCTTCGCGGAACTGACCCGCATCAAGAACCACATGCTGAACCTGGGTTCGCACGTCATGGACGTCGGCGCGATGACGCCGAACCTGTGGATGTTCGAACTGCGCGAAGACTGCATGAATTTCTATGAGCGGGCTTCGGGTGCGCGCATGCATGCGGCCTATTTCCGGCCGGGCGGCGTGCATCAGGACGTGCCGCTCAAGCTGCTGACCGACATCGCCGATTGGCTCGACACGCGCCTTCCGCGCCTGTTCGAGGACGCGATCAGCCTGGTAGCCGACAACCGCATCTTCAAGCAGCGCAATGTCGATATCGCCGTGGTGAGCAAGGAAGATGCACTCAAATGGGGCTTTTCCGGTCCCATGCTGCGCGGATCGGGCATCCCCTGGGACATCCGCAAGTCGCAGCCCTATGATGTCTATGACCGCATGGACTTCGACGTTCCGGTCGGCACCAACTATGACTGCTATGATCGCTTCATGGTCCGCGTCGAAGAAGTCCGCCAATCCGCGCGCATCATGAAGCAGTGCCTTAACGAGATGCCGGAAGGTCCGGTGCTCTCGCTCGATCGCAAGGTCGCGCCGCCGCGTCGGGGTGAGATGAAGCGTTCGATGGAAGCGCTGATCCACCACTTCAAACTGTACACTGAAGGATTCCACGTTCCGGCGGGCGAGGTTTATGTAGCGACGGAAAGCCCCAAGGGCGAGTTCGGCGTCTATCTGGTCAGCGACGGCTCCAATTCGCCTTATCGTTGCAAGATCCGCCCTACGGCTTTCTCGCATCTGCAGGCGATGGATTTCATGTTGAAAGGCCACATGCTGGCCGACACCACCGCCGTCCTTGGCGCGATGGACATCGTGTTCGGAGAATGTGACCGCTAATGGCTGACGCAGTTCATATCCCTGACGAAGCGGAAACGCGCGCCCGCTGGGGCAATTTCGCGTGGACGGCTGACAATGCCGAACAGGCGAAGAAGGTCATCGCGCGCTATCCCGCCGGCCGCCAGCAATCGGCGGTGATGCCGTTGCTCGACCTCGCCCAGCGCCAGGTTGGTGCGGAAACGCAGACCAATGGCTGGCTGCCCGTGCCGGTGATGGAATATATCGCTGACCAGCTCGAAATGCCCTATATGCGGGTCTACGAGGTCGCGACCTTCTACACCATGTACAACCTTGCGCCGGTTGGCCGTTACCACGTTCAGGTATGCGGCACGACGCCGTGCATGCTGCGCGGTTCGGACGATGTCTTCTCGGCCTGCAAGAACAAGGGGCTGGTGAAGGGCGGTACGACGCCAGACGGGCTGTTCACGCTGACCGAAGTCGAGTGCCTGGGCGCTTGCGCCAACGCGCCGATGGTCCAGATCAACGACGATAATTTCGAAGACCTGAC
>JAEZCS010000191.1 GCA_023433445.1 Pseudomonadota bacterium
GCGTGCTGTTTGCCATGGAGCGCGTGCTGACGCGCATGAGCGACCGCCTGCTGTTCGTGTCCGACTTCGAACGCCGTACCTTCATCGAGAAGGTCGGGAAACCATCCATTCCCACGGCGATGGTCTATAACGGCCTCAACGAGTCCGAATTCGTCGCCGTACCGGAAGCATCTGATGCGGCGGACCTGCTGTTCATCGGCACGATCCGCCATCTCAAGGGGCCGGACATCTTCATCGAGGCGATGGCAAGGGCGCAGCAGCGTCTCGGCCGTCCGTTGACAGCCGTGATGGTCGGCGACGACGCGGGCGAACTGCAACAGTGCAGGCAACTTGCGCAGAGTTTGGGAGTGGCGATCCGGTTCCTCGATCCCATGCCGGCGCGGCAGGCCTTTGCACTCGGGCGCGTGATCGTCGTGCCCTCCCGCGCCGAGGCCCTGCCGTATATTGTCTTGGAAGCGCTCGCGGCCGGCAAGACAACCATCGCGACGGCGGTAGGCGGCATTCCCGAAGTTTTCCCGCCGAACTCCACTGCCCTCGTACAGCCAACCGTCGACGCGGTCTCCACCGCCATCACGGCGGCCCTTACCGACGAAGCATCCTTCGCCGCCTCCATGCCGTCGCGTGAAGGATTGAAAGCAAAATTCGGTGCAGACGTCATGGCTGCGCAAGTCGAGAAAGCCTACCGAGACAGTCTGCCCGCACCACGCTGACCCACATCGCAGCCATATCCGGCCGTCAATGGTTCTTTAGCCGCTTTCAGGCTATGGACTGTAGATCGGGAAGGGCGAACCCATGGCCAGCACCAAACAAGAAAAAGACGACAGTTCAACGCGCGGCGCGGCAAAGATCGTGCAGACGGTGGCGCCTTCTCAAGCATCCGCGCTCAACGAAATCGCATTGCAAAATGCCGTCCAGTACCGGCGCGACACCATGTCTCCAGTCATGGTCAGCGGGATTTTCCGCATCGTCGAGTTCGCAATCCTGGCCATGTCCGGCCTGATCCTCTACCTCACCTATGTCGGGGCCCGCCCGGGCTTCGCATGGCAGTATCCGGTCCTGATCCTGCTCGCGGCCGGCTGTGCGGTCCTGCTTCTCGAAATGACCGACAACTACCAGATGGCAAAGCTGCGCAGTCCTTTCCGCAGCTTTGGCATGGTCGCGCTTTCCTGGGGTGGCACGCTCACGCTTTTGACGACCGCGGGATTCTTTCTCAAGATTTCCGAAGATTTCTCCCGCTTCTGGGCGGGTCTGTGGTTCGTCGTCGGCTTGGTGCTTCTCCTGAGCGTGCGCCTTATCCTGTCCCGGATGATCCGGCGCTGGGCGCGCAACGGAAGGATAGAGCGCCGTGCGGTCATAGTGGGTGGCGGCAAGACTGCTGAGGAATTGATCCGCTCGATCGAAAAGCAGCCCTACAACGACATCCGCATCTGCGGCATCTTCGATGATCGCGACGACCGTCGATCGCCACCCATCGTCGCGGGCTATCCCAAGCTCGGCAACATCAGCGAACTGCTGGAATTTGCTCGCATCGCGCGCATCGACATGCTGATCGTCACGCTGCCTCTGACTGCGGAGGCACGCGTGCTGGCGCTGTTGAAGAAGCTCTGGGTGCTGCCGGTGGACATCCGCCTGTCGGCGCATTCCAACGAGATGAAGTTCCGGCCGCGCTCCTATTCCTATATCGGCTCCGTGCCGATGCTGGATATCTTCGACAAGCCGATCAACAACTGGGATTCGGTCGCCAAGCGCGCCTTCGACATCGTCTTCGGCCTTGCAGGATTGATTATGTTCTCGCCGATCATGCTAGCCACGGCCATTGCCATCAAGCTCGACAGCAAGGGACCGGTGCTCTTCAAGCAGAAGCGCCACGGCTTCAACAACGAGATCATCGACGTCTACAAGTTCCGCTCGATGTATGTCGATCAGCACGATCCGACCGCACGCCGAGCCGTCACCAAGGGCGACCCGCGCGTCACCCGGGTCGGGCGCTTCATCCGCAAGACGTCGATCGACGAGTTGCCGCAGTTCTTCAACGTGCTGATCGGGAACCTGTCGCTGGTGGGCCCTCGCCCCCACGCGATGGGCGCGTCCAGCGTCGACCGCGTCTATCATGAGGTCGTCGAAGGCTATTTCGCACGGCACCGTGTAAAGCCGGGAGTGACCGGCTGGGCGCAGATCAACGGCTGGCGAGGTGAGGTCGACCGCGACGAGAAGATCCACCGACGAACGGAATTCGACCTGTACTACATCGAGAACTGGTCGCTGTGGTTCGAGCTCAAGATCCTGCTGCTGACGCCCATCCGCATCCTCAACCAGGAAAACGCCTATTGAGCGCAATCGCCGAAAGCGGGCTGCCGCGGCACGTCGTCCACGCAAAGGCGACACGGCTGATCGCATCGGCGGCGGTGACCTTCGGCGTCTTTCTTTCGGGCTTCGTCCTGATGGAGCCGGCGCCGTACGAGCTGTTCCTGGCTGGTTTGATCGGCGTATGGGCGCTGTTCGGTCTGCGCATTTCGCGCCACGCCGCCCTGCTTCTCAGCCTGCTGATCGCATTCAACGTCGGCGGGGTCCTGTCGATGTCCACGATGGCGGATCTCAAAGGTGCCCCGCTCTACCTTGCGGTCTCGTTGTTCCTCGCCTTCACTGCTGTGTTGTTCACCGCGATAATCGAAGCTGCTCACACGCGCTATGGCTTGATCATGGGCGCCTGGATCGCCTCGGGTCTTGCCACCGGCATCCTTGGCATCGTCGGCTATTTCGGTCTTTTTCCCGGCGCGGACATTTTCACGCGCTATGGTCGCGCGACCGGCGCATTCCAGGACCCGAACGTCTTCGGACCGTTTCTTGCACTTCCGGCCGTCTTCCTCCTGCACAAGTTGGTCACCGGCAATCCCTTGAAGATGCCCGGTTACGCGGCAGCCTTCCTCGTCATCGTCTGCGCAATCTTCCTGTCGTTCTCGCGCGGGGCATGGGGCCTGTTCGCATCCTCCAGCGCCCTGATGATTGCGGTGCTGTTCCTACGCTCGCGCAGCGGGCTTTTCCGGCTGCGCCTGACCGTGATGACGATACTGGCCGTCGCGCTGCTCGTCGCCGCGATCCTCATCGCGCTCCAGATGCCTGGCGTGGGGGAGTTCTTCGAGCAGCGCGCCCGTCTGGTGCAGAGCTACGATGGTGGGCAAGGTGGTCGATTCGCACGCTTCGGCACCGGCTTCCTCCTTGCAACGGAGCGCCCGCTGGGTATCGGCATCCTGACTTTCTTTCAGCTTTTTGGGGAAGACCCTCACAACATCTGGCTGAAAGCATTGATGGATTATGGCTGGCTCGGCTTCGCCTCGTTCCTGACGATCGTGGTATGGACCATTGCTGGCGGCTTCCGCATCCTTTTGCGCGACCGGCCTTGGCAGCCCTATCTTCTATGCGCCTATGTGGTTTTCATCGGGCACATTGCGCTTGCAACGGTCATCGACATCGACCACTGGCGTCACTTCTACCTGCTTCTCGGACTGATCTGGGGTGCCATGGCGCTTGAAAGCAGGCATCAGCGCGAACTTGCCATGCGGCCACGTCCGCGCGCCTCTTGACCGAAATCAAGGCGCTTCCCGCGATCCTCCTCCAACAATGAGCAATCATTCATGGGAGACAGATCGATGCCTGCAGAAACCCTGATCACCGTTACCGCCATTGTCGCCGTCTTTGCCTTCTTCGGCGGCATCGTCGCCTTCGCCGACCTGACCTGGGACCGCAACAGGCGCTAAGCCGAGGTTGAACCCGCGCCCGACCTGCGGGCGGCTTGCGATGGGCAGCCGCCTGCTACCTCTCCAGCTTCCTGCGAATGGCGCGAAATAGCCCTTGCACGGCACAACGCGAGCCTATAGAGCTTGCCCCGGTTCGGAGCGTAGCGCAGCCCGGTAGCGCACTTGACTGGGGGTCAAGGGGTCGTGGGTTCGAATCCCGCCGCTCCGACCATTTTCCCTCAAGCTGGCGAACAAACGACAACTCTGTAAGCTCAGCATTGGCTGCAACATTCGGTCAGCCTGCCAATCCCCGCGCTTGCGGAGATCAGCAGCGCGTGGTGTGCGGTCCTATTTCACCACCACCTGGATGCAGCCGCCCAAGGTCCCTCTGACCTTCGGCGACGCATTTCGCGTGCAGAAGTTGTCGGTGCCTTTGAAACCCTTGTTTGGCGTGTAGACGACCCCGCGTC
>JAEZCS010000010.1 GCA_023433445.1 Pseudomonadota bacterium
CTGGGCGCGGTGATCGCGGCGGCGATGATGACAAATATCGTCACCGCAGGCCTTGCTGGCGCGGCAGTGCCGCTGGCGTTCGATCGGATGAATCTCGACCCGGCGGTGGCCTCGTCGATCTTCGTCACCATGATTACGGATTCCATGGGCTTTTTCGCCTTCCTCGGCTTGGCGACGCTAGCGGGATTGACGGGCTAAAGCGCGCCCCCATCTTGAAGGCATGCCGCTTCACATCACCAAGATCGCCTTTGGCAGCGAGAGCCCAGTAACCCTGCGCGCATGGCTGGAAAGCCATTCCGGCGAGGCGCGGTTGACGACGCGCTACCTGCCCAAGCGGGTGACGGAAATGGAGGGCGGATCGCTCTATTGGATTCATCAGCACAGGCTGGTGGGGCGCAGTCCGTTGATCGGATTTCAGGAGACAGGGCAGGGGCGATTCTGGATCAGGCTGGAGCCGCGATTGATCGCTGTGCGCGGAGCGCCCAAGCGCGCGCATCAGGGCTGGCGCTATCTGGAGGACAAGGATGCGCCGCCCGATCTGGGATCAGGCGAGGCGGATGACCTGGATTCCATGCCGCCGGCGATGCTGGGGGAGTTAACGCGGCTGGGGTTGGTTTGAGGGTTCGGCCGCCGGACGCGCAACCGTCCTAAGCTGCCTTTCCTTGCAGCGCTTTTTGCCGCCGCCTCTGTACCGAAGAGCCGATGCCCATTGCTTCCCGATATTTGGCGACGGTGCGGCGGGCGATGTCCATGCCCTTGCCACGGAGCAGGTCGACAAGCGTATCGTCGGACAGGATCGCGTCGGCGGTCTCTGCGGCGATCAGGGCCTTTATGTGGCTCTTGACCGCTTCGGCGGAGACGGCGCCGTCGCCTCCTGCTGCCGCAACGCCGCTGGTGAAGAAATATTTGAGCTCGTAAACGCCGCGCGGGCAGGAGAGATATTTGTTGGATGTCACGCGGCTGACGGTCGATTCATGCATGCCGATGGCTTCGGCGACCATCTTGAGCGTGAGGGGTTTGAGGTGCGCGACGCCCTTTCGGAAGAAATCTTCCTGGCAGCGGACGATTTCGGTGGCGACCTTGATGATCGTTTTCTGCCGCTGGTCCAGCGCCTTGACCAGCCAGTTGGCGCTGGCGAGGCAGTCGGCGAGCCATGCCTTTGAGCTTCGATCCTGCGGGCCGGATGCGAGTTCGACATAATAGCTGCGGTTGATCAGCAGGCGCGGGAGGGTTGCGCTGTTGATCTCGATCGACCAGCCATCGCCTGTCGGCTTCACGAACAGGTCGGGGGTAACCGGGGGCGCGCGGTCGTTGGAATAGCGCAGGCCCGGCTTTGGATCATAGGCGCGCAGTTCGCGGATCATGTCGGCCATGTCTTCTTCATCCACACCGCAGATACGGCGCAGTTGAGGCAGGGCGCCCCGGGCCAGCAGGTCGAGATTGGCGAGCAGCTTCGCCATGCAGGGGTCATAGCGATCCGCCTCCTTGGCCTGAAGCGTCAGGCATTCGGCGAGCGAGCGGGCGCCGACGCCGGTCGGGTCGAAGCCGTGGATGACGCCCAGCACCTGCTCCGCCTGGGCGAGCGGCACCCCGAGCGCGTGGGCGGTTTCTAGGAGGTTGGCCTCAAGATAGCCTGCCTCGCCGATCTGGCCGATCAGCTGGGTAGCGATCAGCAGGTCCATGCCGTCCAGCGCATTGCGCGCCTGATCCATCAGATGTTCCTGAAGGCCGATTTCGGGATTAGCGAAGCTGTCGAAGTCGATCGCTTCGCCGCCGCCCTGGGAAAGGTCGTGGCCGCCTGATCCCATGGCGTTGACGGCGCGGTCGGACGGGCCATCGTCGATGAAGGTTTCCGCGCCATAATCGACGTCGAGCGGCGCATCGGTTTCGGCATGGCCCTGCCCGATCAGCGCGTCGATGCCGCCGGTTTCAGGCGCGAGCGCGGGGAGGTCTATCTGCGCGTCTATGCCATCTGCGACAGGGGCGGGTTCGATCGGGCCGCCCGCTTCCAGCAGCGGGTTTTTTTCCAGCTCCGCCGCGACGAAGGCGTCGATTTCAAGGTTGGAAAGCGCCAGCAGCTTGATCGCCTGCTGAAGCTGCGGCGTCATGACCAGCGACTGGCTTTGCCGCAAGTCCAGGCGGGGCGCGAGCGACATCAGCCGGTGCCTGTTTCGTCACGCCGGAGAGAGAGGCGCTGCCTGTTCATTTCAGAGCGAGAAATTCTCGCCCAGATAGAGGCGGCGCACCTCTGCATTGGCGACCAGTTCGGTCGGGCTGCCTGTGAAGAGCACCTGCCCGCCGTAGATGATGCAGGCGCGATCGACGATTTCCAGCGTCTCGCGCACATTATGGTCCGTGATGAGGACGCCGATGCCACGCGTCTTCAACTGCTTCACAAGGTCGCGGATGTCGGCGATTGAGAGCGGGTCGATGCCGGCAAAGGGTTCGTCGAGCAGGACGATCGATGGATTGGCGGCAAGGGCGCGCGCGATTTCGCAGCGGCGGCGTTCACCGCCCGACAGGGCCATGGCGGACGAGTTGGCAAGGCGGGTGAGGCCAAACTCGTCGAGCAGCTGGGCCAGGCGAGCTTCGCGCGATGCCTTGTCCGGTTCAGCCAGTTCGAGCACCGCGCTGATATTCTGGGCGACGGTGAGGCCACGGAAGATCGAGGTTTCCTGCGGCAGATAGCCAAGGCCCAGGATCGCGCGGCGATACATCGGAAGGCCGGTGATGTCCTGGCCGTCCAGGACGATGCGGCCATGGTCAGGGCGGACGAGGCCCATGACGGAATAGAAGCAGGTGGTCTTGCCCGCGCCGTTGGGCCCGAGCAGGCCGACAACCTCACCCTTGCCGACCGTCAGCGAGACGTCGGTCAGCACCGTTCGCTTGTCATAGCTTTTGGCGATGGAGATGACGGCAAGTCCGTCGCCCGTCTCTTCCGCGGCCATGCGCGTTGCGGCGTCCTGTCTGTCCTGAATTACGACATTGTCCATCATTCGTCCTTGCTGCGACATGGTTGACGCCACATAAAATAGTCGCGCGGCCGAGGCAATTGGCAAGCTTTGTGCATGGGATCGCGCCGGGAGCAAGTGCAAAATCGGTAATGTCCGCCCGAAGGCCGTTCCATACTTGATTTACCGGGCCGCACCGGTCAGTGCTTGGATCAAGTTCAGCGTCGTCTTGGGCAGGGCAAAACTATCCGCCGCTGCACAATCCGATGCGATAGAATAAGTGAGGAATGAGGATGACAGATGCCGATACGGCCGAAGGATGGGCGCGCACGCTGATCCCGCAGTCCGTGGGATCGTTGATGGACCAGGCAGAGGCGATGACGCTGGCCTCGTTCGGCGCGACCGTCACCTACTCGCGCAAGGTCTTCATTCCGCTGACGCATTTGTGCCGTGATGTCTGCCATTATTGCACCTTCGCCAAAGCGCCGCGCGATGCTGGGGCACCCTATCTGTCGATCGAACAGGTTCTGGACATCGCGCGTGCGGGCGAAGCGGCGGGATGCCGGGAGGCGCTGTTCACGCTGGGGGACCGGCCGGAGGACCGCTATGCGGTGGCGCGGTTGGCGCTTGCGGGATTCGGACATTGTTCGACGCTGAGCTATTTGCGGGAAGCAGCGGCAGCGGTGCTGGCCGAAACAAGCCTGCTGCCGCACCTCAACCCCGGGATCATGGGCGATGAGGATCTGGCGATGCTGCGGCCCGTTGCGGCGTCGATGGGGCTGATGCTGGAAAGCACGTCGGAGCGGCTGTGCGCGAAGGGCGGGCCGCATCATGGTTCGCCCGACAAGGTCCCGGCGGTGCGGTTGGAGGCGATCGAAGCGGCGGGGCGGGCAAGGGTACCCTTCACAACGGGGCTGCTGATCGGCATTGGCGAAACGCGGGCCGAGCGGATCGAGGCATTGCTGGCGATCCGCGATGCCCATGCCCGCCATGGCCATGTTCAGGAAGTCATCATCCAGAATTTCAGGGCCAAGCCCGATACGCGTATGGCGGGACATGCCGAGCCCCCATTGGAGGAGCATCTTTGGACCATCGCGGCCGCCCGGCTGATATTGGGGCCGGAGATGACGATCCAGGCGCCGCCGAACCTTCAGCCAGATGGCCTTGCCGCGTTGATGCGGGCGGGCGTCAATGATTGGGGCGGTGTTTCACCGGTTACGCCCGATCATGTGAACCCCGAAGCGCCCTGGCCGCATCTGATGGCGCTTGGCGCTGCGACGGCGGCGACCGGCCGCGTGCTGACCGAAAGGCTGGCGGTGGGCCCGCGCTATGCGAAGGAGCCGGAACGATGGCTGGAGCCTGCAATTGCGCTGAAAGTACGGCGTTCTGTCGATGCGAGGGGCCTGCCGATCATCGAAGGCTGGCGCGCGGGGACTGGCGAGCCGCCGCCGTCGCTGCCTGCTCGCGGGGAAACCACGCGGACCGGGCGGATCGATGCCATTCTGAAGAGGGCGGAGCTGGCGCAGGGTCTTGAGGAAGAAGACATCGTCACGCTGTTCGAGGCGACGGGCTCCGATGTGCGGCGGGTTATGGATGCCGCCGACCGATTGCGGGCTGAGACGGTGGGCGATGCCGTCACCTACGTCGTCAATCGCAACATCAACTATACCAACATCTGTAGCTATCGGTGCGGCTTTTGCGCCTTTTCCAAGGGCACGGCCAAGGCCTTGCGCGGCCCGGCATATCGGCTGGATCTGGAGGAAGTGGGACGGCGGGCCGCAGAGGCGCAGGCGCGGGGTGCAACCGAAGTCTGCCTGCAAGGCGGCATCCATCCCGATTATGACGGCCACACCTATCTGTCGATCGTCAAGGCGGTGCGGGAGGCTGCGCCCGGCATCCATATCCATGCCTTTTCCCCGCTGGAAATCGCCCATGGCGCTTCGACGCTCGGCATGGAGCTGGAGCCCTATCTGGCGATGCTGAAAGAAGCGGGGCTGTCGACCTTGCCCGGAACGGCGGCCGAAGTGTTGCATGAGGAAGTGCGCGCGATCATCTGCCCGGACAAGGTTTCTACCGATGAATGGGTGGCGGTGATGCGCGCGGCCCATCGCGTCGGGCTGAAAAGTACGGCGACGATCATGTTCGGGCATGTGGACGATTACCGGCACTGGGCAAGGCATTTGCGCGTCGTGCGCGATCTTCAGGAGCAGACCGGCGGCTTTACTGAATTCGTGCCGCTGCCCTTCGTCCATATGGAAGCCCCGATATGGCGAAAGGGCCAGGCGCGGTCCGGGCCAAGCTTCCGGGAAGCGATGCTGATGCAGGCGGTGGCGCGGATTGCCCTGCATGGCGCAATTGCGAATATTCAGGCCAGCTGGGTGAAGCTGGGCGAAGAAGGTGTCATGGCGGCGCTGGGCGCGGGCGTGAACGATCTGGGCGGCGTGCTGATGGATGAGTCCATCACGCGTGCGGCGGGTGGGGCGAACGGACAATTGTTTGACGTCGATCGTATGCACCGGACTGCAATGGCGGCGGGGCGCTTTGCCAAGCAGCGCACCACGCTTTACGGAGAGGTGCGGCAGGAGGTGGCGGCCTGATCTGCCTCTGGAATATGCCGTGGCGATAAGTTGTCGAGAATAATCAAGGAATGGGAGCCGGGCGGCGGTGCGTTTGCGGTCATTATTGTTCGTACCAGGGGATCGACCCGAAAGGATGCGCAAGGCCCTGAACAGCGGCGCCGATGCCTTGATCCTGGACCTTGAGGATTCGGTGGCGCCCGATGCCAAGGCAGCGGCCCGGACGGAAATCGCAGCGTTTCTGAAAGAGGCGGCGGATCGTGCAACCGCCTTGTTCGTGCGCGTGAACCCGCTCGACGGAGGGATGGCTGACGCCGATCTCGATGCTGTGGTTGAAGCACGTCCTGTGGGCATCATATTGCCCAAGGCGGAAGGGGCTGCATCCATCAGGGATCTGGACGAGCGGCTACGGCAACGCGGTGATGATCGCGCGCTGATCCTGCCGATCGTGACCGAAACACCCAAGGCGATGTTTCGGCTGAACGAATATGCCGAGGTGCCGGAGCGGTTGGCTGGGCTAACCTGGGGTGCGGAGGATCTGCCGGCGGCGGTGGGCGCGCTGACCGCCCGGCAAGCCGATGGCAGCTATACGCCGCCCTATGAAATTGCGCGCGCGTTCACCTTGTTCGCGGCTAGCGCGGCCGGGGTGCTGCCGATCGAGACAGTGTATCCGGCCATTCGCGATCTGGATGGTCTTGCTGCTTATGCGCAGCGCGGCGCGCGTGACGGGTTTTTGGGCATGATGGCGCTTCACCCCGATCAGGTGCCGATCATCAATACCGCCTTCACCCCATCGGCTGAGGATGTCGCCCACGCCCAGGCGGTGGTCGATGCCTTCGCCGCTTGCCCCGGTGCGGGGGTGCTGACGCTGGACGGCAAAATGATCGATCGGCCGCACCTGATAAAGGCGCAGGCGCTGCTGGCCCGTTGCTGATCCGCTGCCCGGCTGCTTGACTGCCAATCTCCCATATGGGAGAGGCTGGGCATGGGTTCTCTCTGGGCCGATCAGAACGAGCTGTTCCTGCCGTTGGTGGACGGAATTCATGAAAGCCCGCCCTTCGGCGCTTTCATCCGCAATCTCGTCAGCCGCACCTATGCGCGGCGGGCCTTCCTGATCATCTCGCTGGCCAATGCCATGCCGGAACAGGAGCCGACGGTGATCCACATCGCCGCGCCGCGTGCATCGCAGGAGCCTCCGCTCGATTTCCGGCGGCTCGAAGCGTTGCGTCTGCATCCTTATGGATCGCTGCGTCCGGGGCGCGTCTATGCGCTCGACGAAATGCTCAACTATGATGATGCAGGCGAACTGGAGCGGCAGCGCGAGGCACTCAACGAGATGAACATCCGTTACGGCCGCTGGCTGCGCGTCGCGGCGGGCGGCGTGGCGGATGCGCATTTTCTGCTGGTGCGGGAGAGGGAGGATTTCTCGGCTTCCGCCGTCGCCGTGCTGTCGGGCATCGCGCCGCATTTCGCCGCGGCCTTGCGCACGCTGGTCGCATTGATCGAAGCGCGATTGCAGGTGGCGATGGCGCAGGGCGCGCTGTCGCGGCTAGGCGTCGCGGAGTTGGCGTTCGACTGGGGCGGCCGGGTCATGGCGGCCGACCCGGCGGCGGAGGCGATGCTGAGCTTTACCGTGAAGCCCGGCCCCAGTCCGGAGCGGCGGCTGCAATTGCTGCCCGACACCACGCATGCGCTCAATCGGGCTTGCGCGGAAATGGCATCGGCGCCGCCCGGCGCTACCCGAGTGATCCGTATCGATGAGAGCCGGGAACTGGACCTGCTGCTGCGGAAGTCCGATCTCGAATTGAGCGAGCCTTGCGCCCTGCCAGCGGTGATCGGCATCGTCCGAACCCCCAAGCGCGAAGCAGCACAGGCGGCGGCAGCCACCTTGGCGGCACTGCATGGGCTGTCGAGTAGCGAAGCGGCGTTGGCCCATGCGCTGAGCATGGGGGAGAGCATCGTCAGTGCGGGTGAGCAGTTGCGCCTGACCAGCGAAACGGCGCGCAACTATTCCAAGCGGGTCTATGAAAAAACGGGTGCCAAGGGGCAGGCCGACCTTGTTCGGCTGATCCTCACAGGGCTCGCTCCCTTCGCCTGATCACAGGCTTGGCGCGCCGCATTTCCATCACCATGAAACAGCAGAAATATCTCTCTTTCCCTGCAAGTTTCGCGGCGTCTTGTCTGGCGCTTTGACAGAAAAGTGGTAAAAGCGCCGCCCAACGCTACGCATATCAATTTGGAGGGGCAGGCGACCATGAGCAGTAACAAGGCAGCCCTTGAAGGCATTCGTGTCATCGACATGACCCGCGTCCTCGCAGGACCCATAGGCGCGCAGATCCTGGGCGATCTTGGTGCAGACGTGATCAAGGTGGAACGTCCGGGCGTTGGCGATGATGGACGCGTCTATGGCCTTGCCGAGGTGAAGGGCAAGGACGGCATGAATGTCCGCCAGGCGGGCTTTTTCGCGGCGGCGAACCGCAACAAACGGTCGATTACGCTGAACCACAGCAAGCCTGAAGGCCAGGAAATCCTGCGCAAGCTGGTGCAAGGCGCAGATGTGCTGATCGAGAATTACAAGGTCGGGGACCTCAAGCGTTTCGGGCTGGATTATGAAAGCCTGAAGGCGATCAACCCGAGCCTGATCTATTGTTCGGTCACGGGCTTTGGGCAGACGGGGCCGATGGCGGCGCGGCCGGGCTATGACGGGCTGTTCCAGGCGACCGGGGGCATGATGGCGGTGACTGGCATTCCTGATGGCCAGCCAGGGGCGGGGCCGCTCAAGGCTGGTCCCAGCTTGGTGGACTTCATCACGGGCCACAATGTCGCGATTTCGGTTCTGGCAGCGCTTCAGCATCGTAACCAGACTGGTGAAGGGCAGCATATCGATATTGCCCTTTTGGATAGCTCTGTGGCGATGGTCAGCCACATCATGCAGGATTATCTGCTAAGCGGTGTCGCGCCGCCTCGTCTGGGCAATGGCGGTAATGGAGGCGGTCCGGCGGACCTCATCCATACGAAGGACGGCATGTTGTACCTGACCGCCGGGGGTGACGAACATTGGCGTCGCCTGACCGTGCTGATGGGTCAGCCCGAGCTGTACCAGGACCCGCGCTTCGACGAGAATTACAAGCGCGGCAAGTTGAACCGGGTCGAATTGATAGACATCGTCAACGCGTGGAGTCGCAATTTCACGTCGGATGAGCTTCAGGCGAAGTTCGATGAGGTGAGCATTCCGGCCGCACGGTACAATGAACTGCCCGAAGTGTGGGAAGACCCGCAGGTGCAGCATCGCGGCCTGCGGGTGACGACGCCGCATCCCTGGTCGGAGACGGGCACGGTCGACCTGATTGCCAGTCCCTTGGCCAATATGTCGGAATCCCCGGCGACGATCCGCCGTGCGCCGCCGCTGCTTGGCGAACATAGCGCAGAGGTGCTCAGCGAGCTGGGCTATGACGAAGCGCGTATTGCCGAGCTACAAGACAAGAAGATTATTTGATCGGTGAGTGTCCCGGCTGCTTCTGGCCGCCGGGATTTTTTTGCGCGTCATGCGGCTATTGCTAGCGGCCTTACGGTGGGCAAGCTCGTCTGTTGGCGCCGTCATCAATCCTGACGGCCATCATATTTGGGTGATCGTCACCCCGGACTTGGTCCGGAGCCTGACTTCTTGACGGCCTCTGTTGAGGTAGCGTGACCCCTGGTCAAGCCGGTGGCATTAGAAAAGCGCCTTGGGGCGCTAACTCAATTATGCCCTTAATTTACCCTCTTGGTTCTCGCGGCATTTGGAGGGCACGTTCAGCGATGATGTTGCGTTGGATCTGGTCTGTACCGGCGTAGATGGTGTCGGATCTTGCCATGAGGTACATGGTGGTGAGGCTGTCGAACCG
>JAEZCS010000137.1 GCA_023433445.1 Pseudomonadota bacterium
CGAGAAGACGCCGAGCTTTACCATCAATGATGAGAAGGGTTTCTACCACTGCTTTGGCTGTGGGGCGCATGGGGACGCGATCCGGTGGATGACGGATCAGCGCGGCCTGCCCTTTATGGAGGCGGTGAAGGAGCTGGCGGCGACGGCGGGCATGGATGTGCCCGCGCCCGATCCACGCGCGGCGAAGCGGGCCGAGCAGGCGAAGGGGCTGCACGACGTCATGGCGGCGGCTCAGGCTTTGTTCGAGGGGCAGCTTGGGGGGATCGAGGGGGCTGAGGCTCGGGAGTATCTGAAGCGGCGCGGGATTAGTGAGGCAACGCGGCGGGCTTTTGGCTTTGGCTATTCGGCGGATTCAAAGGGTAAGCTCAAGGGTGCGCTAAGTGAGTTTGGCGAGCCGATGCTGATCGAGGCGGGGTTGCTGATCGATCCTGATGGGGAGCGGGAGAGCTATGATCGGTTCCGCGGGCGGCTGATGCTGCCGATCCGGGATATCCGCGGGCGGGTGATCGCTTTTGGCGGGCGGATATTGGGCCAGGGCGAGCCCAAATATCTGAACTCGCCGGACACGCCGCTCTTCGACAAGGGGCGGACGCTCTACAATATCGATCGCGCTTCTCCGGCGAGCCGCCAGAGCGGACGGGTGATCGTGGTTGAAGGCTATATGGACGTCATTGCGCTGGCACAGGCTGGCTTTGGCGAAGCGGTCGCGCCGCTGGGCACGGCGTTGACCGAGCATCAGATCGAGCGGCTTTGGAAGATGGTGGACGTGCCGCTGCTTTGCTTCGATGGCGATGCGGCGGGACAGAAGGCAGCGATCCGGGCGGCTACGCGCGCGCTGCCGCTGCTGCGGCCGGGGATGAGCCTCGCCTTTGCGACGCTGCCGTCGGGGCAGGATCCCGACGACCTGATCCGGGCGGAGGGGCCGGGCGCGATGGAGCGGGTGCTGGATGCGGCGGAACCGCTGGTGGAGCGGCTGTGGGCCCATGAGCAAAAGGCGGCGCCGCTTGATACGCCGGAGCAACGGGCGGCGCTCAAGCAGCGGCTGAGGACGATCACCGACGCGATCGCACATCCCGATGTCCGGGCGCATTATGTGCAGATATTCCGCGAGCGTTATGATGCGCTGTTCTTTTCTCGGCCCGCGCAGATAAGCGCCCCCCGGCATCAGCGCGGGACAGGTGCGCGACAGGGGTGGCAGCGTGACCGGCGCGGCAATTGGAAGCCTCCCCTGCCCCCCGTCGGAAACGAAGCGCGGGCGATCGGCGTCAGCGGCATGGAGCAGCGGCTGCTGCGCGCCGTTCTGGCGAGTTTGCTGCGGCATCCCGAGCAGATCGCTCTGCACCGGGAGATGCTTGCAGGGCTGCACATCGGCGATTCGGCGCTGGATGAACTGACGCGCGCGATGGTCGCCGCATCGTTCCGACAAGAAACAGTTGAAACAGAGGGCCTCCTTACCATATTGGGCCAAGGTGAAGTGTATAATATGGCGAAGGGGATGCTCCGGGCCGACACGTTCACATTCACCCCCAGCAGGATGAAGACCGATCCCGGTCGCGTTTCGCGCGATCTGGATGAGGCTATTCGGGTGATAGCAGAGGGACCGGAACTGGAATTCAATCTGGCTGAGGCCACACGGCGAGTGATGGACGATGTCACCGAAGAGAATTTGGCTGCTCAGCAGCGGGCTTTGGCGGACCATCGGCACCACCTAACTCGCTTGGCGGAACTGGCGCAGTCCGAAGATATTGTTTGATAGATCGTCCTCAGGCGGGACGATGGAGCAAGGCGAATACATGGCGAGCAAGGCGACAGGCAAGGGTGCGGGCGAGGATGTGGATAGCGGCGATGCGCCGCTCCTTGATCTGAACGAGGCTTCGGTCAAGAAGCTGATCGCGCGCGCCAAGAAGCGCGGCTACATTACCTATGACGAACTGAATGATGCCCTGCCCCAGGACCAGATGTCCTCCGAGCAGATCGAGGACATCATGGCCGCGCTCAACGAAATGGGCGTGAACATCGTCGAGAATGAAGAAGCCAGCGAAGACGGCGACGAGCAGCGCGAGCGCGAGGATGCCGAGGACGCCGAAGATGATTCGAGCGACGACGATGGCGCGCCCAAACTTGTCACCGAAAAGAAGAAAGAGACGGTCGATCGGACCGACGATCCCGTGCGCATGTATCTGCGCGAAATGGGCGCCGTCGAACTCCTCAGCCGCGAGGGCGAAATCGCCATCGCCAAGCGTATCGAGGCTGGCCGAGACACGATGATCCTGGGGCTGTGCGAAAGCCCGACGACTTTCAACGCGATCATCGAATGGTCGACTGCCCTTAACAATGGCGAGATGCAGCTGCGCGAGATCCTGGACCTCGACGCGATGCTCTCGAAGGACCCTGCGCCGGAAAATCTGGAGGAAGGCGCCGAGGACGACGACGGCGAGATCAGCGAGAAGACCGCTGGCCCGAGCTTCAAGGAAGAAGAAGAGCCTGAGGAAGAATCGGCTGATTCGGACGAGGACGAAGACGGCCTGACCGAACGTCGCGCCCGCCGCGTGGAAGAGGAAGAGGAGGAAGACAACACCCTCTCCCTCGCCCAGATGGAAGAGACGCTGAAGCCGATGGCGCTGGAGAAATTCGCGACCATCACCGACATTTTCCGCGCATTCTCCAAGGCGCAGGAATCGCGCATGGCTGCGATGGCGAATGGCGAGACACTGAGCCAGAAGTCCGAAGACGACTATCAGGAACTGCGCGAGCAACTGACCGCGCAGGTTGAGAGCGTTCAGTTCCACCAGCAGAAGATCGAATATCTGGTCGATCAGCTCTATGCCTATAACCGGCGCCTGACCGCGCTGGGTGGGCAGATGCTGCGCCTGGCAGAACGCCACAAGGTGAGCCGCAAGGACTTCCTCGACCGCTATGTGAACCATGAGCTGGACGACGCCTGGCTGGATAAGGTGCAGGGCCTGGACAAGAAGTGGGCGGCTTTTGCAGCGGCCGAAGGTCGTGCGGTCGAGCGCATCCGTAATGAGGTGAGCGAGATCGCGCAGGCGACCGGCATGTCGCTCGGCGAATTCCGCCGCATCGTTAACATGGTGCAGAAGGGCGAACGCGAAGCGCGTATCGCAAAGAAGGAAATGGTGGAGGCCAACCTGCGCCTCGTCATCTCCATCGCAAAAAAATATACGAACCGTGGCCTGCAATTCCTTGATCTTATTCAGGAAGGCAATATCGGCCTGATGAAGGCCGTTGATAAGTTCGAATATCGGCGCGGCTACAAGTTCAGCACATATGCGACCTGGTGGATCCGTCAGGCGATCACCCGATCGATCGCGGATCAGGCGCGAACAATCCGTATCCCGGTCCATATGATCGAGACGATCAACAAACTGGTGCGCACGTCCCGCCAGTTCCTGCATGAGCAAGGTCGCGAGCCGACTCCAGAGGAAATGGCCGAGCGCCTTTCCATGCCGCTGGAGAAGGTGCGCAAGGTGATGAAGAT
>JAEZCS010000165.1 GCA_023433445.1 Pseudomonadota bacterium
ATCCTGCGGTCGCCGCCTATATCATCGAAGATCCCGCCTATGAGGATGCCGTCCACCGCATCGAGGAATTGCTGGCGCTGCTGATCCCGCGTTACCAGGAAAGCGGCAAATCCTATGTGACCGTCGCCTTCGGCTGCACCGGGGGACGGCACCGGTCGGTCCATGTCGCCGAGCGCGTTGCCAAATACTTGCAAGACGCGGGCTTTTCGCCCACGGTCTCGCACCGCAATATGGAATCAGCGCCCCAGGACAGTCTGGAGAAGCGCGAACCGGGAGGCCCGAAAGCTAAATCATGAAACAATCTGGGCCGGGTAGGTAGATGATAGGACTTGTTCTCGTCACGCATGGATCGCTGGCGACGGAATTCGTCGTGGCGATGGAGCATGTGGTCGGTCCGCAGCAGCAGATCGCGACCATCTGCATCGGCCCGGAAGACGATATGGAGGTGCGCCGCGCCGACATTGCGTCGGCAGTGGAGCGGGTGAATGACGGTTCGGGCGTCATCCTCCTTACCGACCTGTTCGGCGGCACCCCGTCCAACCTCGCCATTTCGCTGCTGAAGGCAGGCGAGATTGAGGTTATCGCGGGGATAAACCTGCCCATGCTCATCCGCCTGGAAAGCGCGCGCAAGGTGATGGACGTCCGCCAGGCCGTCGCCGCTGCGCGCGAAGCAGGCCAGAAATATATCAGCGTCGCATCCGAATTGTTGGGCAGCACCACATGAGCGAAATCAGCCAGGAAGTCCTGATCAGCAACAAGCGCGGCCTGCACGCGCGGGCCAGCGCCAAGTTCGTGACGCTGGCAAGTGGCCTTCCCGCGCAGATCACCGTGCGCAAGGATGGCAGCGAAGTGACCGGCACGTCGATCATGGGCCTCATGATGCTGGGCGCGGCGCTGGGCGATTCCATCACCATCAGCGCCAAGGGCCCCGATGCCGAAGCCGCGCTGGGCAAGCTGGTGACTCTGGTCGAAGATAAGTTCGGCGAAGAATAGCTCTTCCGCGCTCCGCCTCGGCTCGATAGAGAGGCCGCCTCATCCTTCAGGAGGAAAGCAGGCGCAGTGGCACGCGAGATCACCGGATTTTCCAACCCGCTGGTGAAGCGCGTCCGCTCCTTGCGCGAAAAGAAGTTCCGCAAGGCCGAAGGGCTGTTCCTGGCAGAAGGCCTCCGCATCCTGACCGAAGCGCGTGAAGAAGGCGTGCTGCCGGAAATGCTGTTCCACGCCGGGTCCACCCATCCGCTCGCCGCAGAGCTGATCGCCGCGATGGAGGCATCGGGCGGCGACGTCATCGAAACCACGCCGGACATCCTGTCCAAGATTTCCGGCAAGGACAACGCCCAGGCCGTCGTCGGCGTCTATCGCGACCGGCTGACCCCCTTGGCCAAGCTCGACCGCAGCAAGGCCGACATCTGGATCGTCGCCCAGTCGCTACGCGATCCCGGCAACCTTGGCACCATATTGCGGACGGGCGATGCTGTCGGCGCTGGCGGCCTCATCCTGATCGACGATTGCGTGGATCCCTTCTCGGTCGAATCCGTCCGCGCCAGCATGGGCGCGCTCTTCACCCAATCAATCACCCAGGCACGCTGGGGCGAATTCATGCAATGGCTGCGGCAAGGGCCGGGCGAACTGATCGGCACCAGCCTGAAGGCCACGCAGGATTATCAGGAGCCGCGCTATGCGAGCCCTTCCTTCCTGCTCGTCGGCAATGAGGCCCAGGGCCTGCCGGAAGCTTATGAGGCCGAATGCGATCAGCTCGTGAAAATGCCGATGCTGGGCAAGGCCGACAGCCTCAACGCCGCCGTCGCCTGCGCAGTGATGGCCTATGAACTGCTGAACCAGAAACGATCAAAAAAGGCCTAGAAAATGGCAAGGGGCGGGGATGACATGGCTGCGGACGGAATAAGCGTGATGCTGCGCCAAAAGCGGGTGCTGGCAGCCAGCCTGATCGGCACGGCGGTCGAATTTTACGACTTCTACATCTACGCCACCGCCGCCAGCCTGGTGTTCGGCCCTCTCTTCTTCCCCGCCTCATCGCCCTCGGCGCAACTGCTGGCCGCCTATGGCTCGCTCGCCCTCGCCTTCTTCGCGCGGCCCCTGGGCGCGGCGGTGTTCGGTCATTATGGCGACCGCGTGGGCCGCAAGACGACGCTCGTCACCTCGCTCATGCTGATGGGCGGATCGACGCTCGCCATCGGCTTCCTGCCCACCTATCAGATGATCGGCTGGTGGGCGCCGCTGATCCTCTGCATCCTGCGCTTTGGCCAGGGCTTGGGCCTTGGCGGAGAATGGGGCGGCGCGGCGCTGCTGGCGGTCGAAAATGCCCCGCCCGGATGGCGCGCACGCTTCGGCATGTTTCCCCAGCTCGGCGCGCCGGTCGGTTTCCTGGCTGCCAACGGCCTGTTCCTTATCCTCGGCATGTTCCTGACGGATGAGGATTTCTTCGCCTGGGGCTGGCGCCTGCCTTTCCTTGGCAGCGCGGTGCTGGTCTTCCTCGGCCTCTGGGTGCGCCTGAAGCTCACCGAGACGCCGGAGTTCGCCGCCGCCCAAGCCGAAACACCTCCGCCTGCGCTTCCGCTCGCGACCCTGCTCTCCAATCATCTAAGCGCGGCGATCGCAGGCACCTTCGCGGTCGTCGCCTGCTTCGCCGTATACTACATCGCCACCGCCTTCGCGCTCGGCTACGGCACCACCACCCTCAAGATCGATCGCGAGACCTTTCTGGCGATTCAGCTTGGCGCAATTCTGTTCATGGGCGTCAGCATCGTCATCGCGGGATGGTGGGCCGACAAGACCAGCCCCACGCGCGTGCTGGTCGCAGGCTGCATCGGCACGATCTTCATGGGGCTGATCTTCGGCCCCGCCATCGGTACCGGCCAGCTGCTGCCGATCTTCCTGATCCTGAGCCTGGCGCTGTTCCTGATGGGGTTCGTCTATGGTCCGCTGGGTGCTTACCTGCCCCACCTTTTCCCGGTCCAGCTGCGCTACACCGGCGCATCCTTCGCCTTCAACCTTGGCGGCATTATCGGCGGCGCGCTTGCCCCCATTGTCGCGACCTGGCTCATCCAGGTGCAGGGCGTAGCGCTGGTCGGCCTGTATATGTCAGCGGCGGCCGCGATCAGCCTTGGGGGACTGTGGTCTACGAGCCGGCGGTCAGCATAGCCCATCGGGCTTGCGCCGCGCGCGGTAACAGGCTATTTCAATCTCTGCGGACCGGGCCCCTCTGGCGCAGCTTCTCATCGAAGTGGCGTGATGTCGGACCGCATCGGGTGACACCGATGCAGGTTCCTTATCCCTCCGTGTCATCCGATCGAGCGAAACGCACGAAAGAGGATGGCACCAATGAAGCCTTTTACTTTTCTTCTCATGCTTCTGGCGCAGCGCGTCGATGACCGGCTGCACATGGAGCGGCTGCGGGCGACGCCTGATCTCCGCCGCATCGAAAGGCTGTTGCAGCGCAAGCAGCGGTTGAGCGCCCGCCTGCGCCAGTCAATGACGCTGCCTGCATGGAACATGAGCTGACGCCATGGATTTTCTGTCAATGATCTGGCTCGGCACGCCACTGTGGATGTGGCTCACCTTCCTTGGCATCGTAGTCGTCCTGCTGGCGTTCGACCTCGGCGTCCTGCACCGGCGCGAACGCGAGATTGGCGTGCGCGAGAGCCTCGCCCTTTCCGCCTTCTACATCATCCTGGGCCTTGGGTTCGGGGGGTGGATATGGTGGCAGCTAGGCGCGACGCCAGCCATCAACTACGTCACCGGCTTCGTCGTCGAAAAAAGCCTCGCGATGGACAATGTCTTCGTCATCGCGATGATCTTCGCTTATTTCGGCATACCGCGCCTGTACCAGCATCGGGTGCTGTTCTGGGGCATATTGGGCGTCATCCTGCTACGCGGGGTGATGATTGGCTTCGGCGCGGCGGCCGTGCAGCGGTGGGATTGGCTGCTCTATTTCTTCGCCGCCTTCCTGATCGCGACCGGCATCAAGATGTGGATGACCGCAGAGCAGGCTTATGATGTCGGCGGGTCGCCCATACTCCGCTGGGTGAAGCGCCACATGAGGGTGACCGACACGTTGCATGGTCGGCATTTCTGGGTCAAGCAGCCCGACCCTCGAACGGGACAGCTTGCTTTTTACTTCACGCCGCTGTTCCTGGCGCTGGTGATGATCGAATTTGTCGACGTGGTCTTCGCGGTGGACTCGGTGCCCGCGATCTTCGCGATCACCACTGATCCCTTCATCGTCTACACGTCCAACATTTTCGCGATCCTTGGCCTGCGCGCGCTCTATTTCGCCCTGGCCGCGATGGTGGAGCGGTTCCACTACCTCAAATATGCGCTCAGCCTGCTGCTGATCTTCATCGGATCGAAGATATTCGTGGCCGACGCGCTGGGCCTGGCGAAGATCCCGCCGCCGGTTTCGCTGGCTGTGACCTTTGCCATTCTGGCCGGTGGCGTGGGCTGGTCATTGTGGAAGACGAGGCCATTGGCGGAGACACTCCCCGCAGATACCCGATAGGGTCTGAGCGGACATACGGACCCCAAAAGCAAACAGGCGGCGCTCTTCCGAGCGCCGCCTGTTCAACATAGCAACCTTACGGCCGCAAGGAGGATCAATCCTCGGTGCGGACTTCGCGGCGCTCGGCGATGCGAGCGCGCTTGCCGGTACGGCCGCGCAGGTAATAGAGCTTTGCACGACGCACGACGCCGCGACGGACGACGGTGATCGAATCGATGTTCGGCGAATAGAGCGGGAACACGCGCTCCACGCCTTCACCGAACGAAATCTTGCGCACGGTGAAGTTGCTGCCCATGCCCTTGTTCGAGCGGGCGATGCACACGCCTTCATAGTTCTGGACGCGGCTGCGGTCGCCTTCGATGACCTTCACGCCGACGCGCAGCGTGTCACCGGGGCGGAATTCGGGGATATCCTTGGCGAGAGCCGCGATGTTCTCGGCCTCGATCTGCTGGATCAAGTTCATGACATAAAGTCCTACTTTTCGCGTTGCGCACCAGAGGGCGGCTGGTCCCGAACGCCGATATGACGTTCCCAAAGGTCCGGCCGCCTTAGCCGTGTGTCATCTTCCGCCCTTTGTTTCCGCCAGGCGGCGATTTTCGCATGATCCCCCGATCGCAACACTTCAGGGATCGTGCGCCCTTCCCACTCAGCGGGTCGGGTATAGTGCGGATATTCGAGAAGGCCGCTTTCGAAGCTCTCTTCATCCCCACTGGAAGCCGCGCCCATTACTCCGGGAAGCAGCCGAATGCAAGCGTCCAGCAGCATCAGCGCGCCCATCTCTCCGCCTGACAGGATGATGTCGCCCATGCTGATCTGCTCGACCGGGCGAGCGTCGAAAATCCGCTCGTCAAAGCCCTCGAACCGGCCGCAGAGGATCGTCGCGCCCGGCCCCGCCGCCAGTTCCCGCACGCGGCCTTGCGTTATCGGCTTGCCGCGCGGCGTCATGGCGATCACCGGCAGATCGGGCCGCTTCTCCAACGCATGGTCAATGGCAAGGCCAAGGATATCGGCGCGCAGCACCATGCCCGCCCCGCCGCCTGCGGGCGTATCATCCACGGTCCGGTGCTTGTCGGTCGCAAAGTCGCGGATGTGGATCGGATCGCACGACCATTTCCCCTCGCTGAGCGCACGGCCCGCAAGCGACACGCCCAGGGGGCCGGGGAACATTTCCGGATAGAGCGTCAGGACCTGCGCGACAAAGGTCATGAATCAGGCTGCGAAGGCTGCTTCGATCACGGCGCGATCATCCGCGATCGTCACCGCATGCATCGGCGCCATGAAGCGCTTGCCGGTCGGCCGCTCGACCTCGATGATGTCGCCAGCGCCGAAGTTTTCAACCGCGACGATATTGCCCAGCCCATCGCCATCACTGGAAAAGCAAGGCAGGCCGATCAGGTCGGCATGATAATATTCGCCCTCCTCCAGCGGAGGCAGGGCGGCGCGGGGAACAGTCAATTCGGTGCCGCGCAGGGCTTCCGCCTGGCTACGATCCCCAACCTCGGCAAAGCGCGCAACCGCGCCATTGGGGCCAGGGCGCACCGACTTCAATGTCAGCTTGCCCCCCGCCGCGTCGAAGCTCTGGTAGGATTTGAGGGCATCGACCCCCTCTCCGAAGAGCTTCAGACGAACCTCGCCCGTCACTCCATGGGCGCCGATGATGACGGCAAGAGTGACGGGCTTGTCGGTCAAAGTGCTCAGCCTTCAGCCTGCTCTTCAGCAGCAGCTTCGGGCGCAGCTTCTTCAGCGGCAGGAGCGGCTTCTTCAGCGGCCGGAGCAGCAGCGGCCTCAGCGGCAGCAGCCTTGGCGGCTTCGGCAGCTTCAGCGGCTTCGGCAGCCTTGGCGGCGCGGTCTTCTGCGCGATCCTTGGCCTTCTGACCCGGTTCAGCCTTCTTGGGGTTGTTGCGGGCAGCGCGTTCCTTCACGCCAGCCGCGTCCAGGAAGCGGGCAACGCGGTCGGTCGGCTGTGCGCCAGCGGCAACCCAGTGCTTCGCACGCTCGACGTCGATCACGACGCGCTTCTCGTCGCCCTTGGGCAGGACGGGGTTGTAGCTGCCGATGCGCTCGATGAACTTGCCGTCACGCGGGGCGCGGCTGTCAGCCACGACGATGCGGTAATAAGGACGCTTCTTGGAACCACCGCGCGAAAGACGAATGGACGTTGCCATGCTGTTTTTGACCTTTCTACTCTAATCTACTTAGCTTCAATTCATCACCCCAGCGGAAGCTGGGATCTTGTGCCTGAAATCACAACCTTCGCTGGGATGACGGGCTATTTCTTCATGAAATTCTGAAAGCCCGGCGGCAGGTTCGGCATGTTGCCACCCCCGCCCAGGCCACCCAATCCACCGAGCCCGCCGAGGTCCGGCGCGCCGCCCGCGCCGCCCATCAGCTTGTCCATGCCGCCGCCGGTGAACATCTTGGCGAGGCCCTTCAATCCGCCCATCTTGCGGATCTTCTTCATCGCCGTTTCCATCTCCTGATGCATTTTCAGGAGCTTGTTGACTTCCTGCACCGTGCGGCCGGCACCCTTGGCGATGCGGATCTTGCGCTTGGCGTTGATCAGGCC
>JAEZCS010000175.1 GCA_023433445.1 Pseudomonadota bacterium
TGCGTTCAGGCGCAGCCGGTCGATGCCAGCGACGGCCACATCTTCTTCATAAAGGCGCGCGACGATCAGCCGTGCAAGCTCGCTGCGGCGGCGGACCAGGATCATGATGTCGCCAGCGGTGACCGGACGGCCACGGCTTTCCAGCATCATGCCTTCATCGATCCACTGGCGGATTTGCCGTGCGATATTCTGGGCGAGTTGCCGTTCCTGATCGGCGGCCCAATCCTCCTCCCCTTCGGCATCTTCGGACAGGCCCGCAATGGTGGGCTTCCACAGCAGCACCTCTCCGGGGAAGCGATTGGCGCTGATATGCTGGACGGTGCCGGAGAGCAGGCCCAGGCGTTCCGCGCTGAGCGCCGCGATCGTCTGATCAACCACGTCAAGGACGGCGGGTGTCGAGCGGAAGCTGCGTTCGAGGGACAGGTCGTGGAAGATGTGGTCGGCATCTTCGGCGTGACGCTGGAACGCGATCTGCGCGGCGGCAAAAGCCTGAGGGCTGGTGCCTTGGAAGCCGAAGATCGCCTGCTTGAAATCGCCCACGGTAAAGATCGTACGGACTCGGTCGCCCTTGGCGCCCTCACCGGCGAAAAACTCAGCCGCGAGCGCGCCGACGATCTGCCACTGGCTCACATTGGTGTCCTGCGCTTCGTCGACCATGATATGGTCAATGCGCTGGTCGAGCTTGTAACGAATCCAGTCCGCAATGCCGGGTTGGGACAGAAGCTCGGCGGTGCGTGCGATGAGGTCGTTGAAGTCGACCGCTCCGGCCAATTGCTTGGCTTCATGATAGGCACGGGCATAGGCACGGCCTGCGTAGAGCCCTTGAGCCAGCAGATCGGCATAGGCGGCAAGCGCCTTGAGGCTCAGAAGCTCGGCGCAGCGGGAATGAAGGCGGGCGCTGGCCTCGCCATAGCCGTCGACAGGCGGAACCCAGCCCTTGGCCGAGATGATGTCGCCATCGGCCTTGGCCCACGACTTGTGCAGATCGTCAAGTTCTTCGGCGCGCTCATGCGCGCTCATTGCTCGCCAGCGGGCTATGCGATCGCAGCGTTCGAGCGCGCGGCCGGTGCCCCAATCAGCGTTGGCCTGCGCGACCCAGGCAAGGGTTCGCATGTCGAACTGCGCGTCTTCACATTGGCTCGCGAGGTGCGCCATGACGTCACCCTCGGGGAGATCGAGTTCGCCGTAGAGCCATGGAGCGATATCTTCAGGCAGTTGCTCCAAAGCCGGGAGATGGGCGGCGCAGCGTAGCAGAAACTGCTCAGCGCCCCCTTCGCCAAGACGCAGGCTGATCGCCTGCAGCGCTTCCATGAGGCAGTTATCGCCATCATCCTGCGCGCGCACGGCAAGGTCGGCCAGCGTCTGGCGGGCAAGCGCGGCCTGCTCACGCTGATCGAGCGGGCGGAAGCCGGGAGGCAGATCCGCTTCAAGCGGAAAGGCGGTCAGTAGTTGCTGGCAGAAGCCGTGGATGGTCTGGATGCGAAGGCCGCCGCCTGTCGATTCCAGCACTTCGGCGAAAAGGCGGCGGGCGCGGTCGCGCGCTTTTGGGCCACTGTCCTCATGCAACGCCTCCAGATCCTCGAAGAGCTCGGCTTCCTCCATCTGGACCCAGGCGGCGAGGCGGTCATGGATGCGGTCAGCCATCTCCGCCGCGCCCGCCTTGGTAAAGGTGAGGCAGAGGATGTTTTCAGGCCTAACGCCTTGCAACAGCAGGCGGAACACGCGGGCTGTCAGAACATGAGTCTTGCCCGTGCCTGCCGACGCAGACAGCCACACATGCGCGTCGGGGGACGCGGCGCGCGCCTGTGCACCTGCGAGCGGTTGGAGTGCGGAGGTCTTCCTAGCCATCGTCGCGGCCATACCATTCTTCCAGCCGCATCAGCTGGTCATAATCCCCATAATTGGCGACCTCTGGATTGACCTGTGCGTCGAAGGGCGCGGCGCCGGTCAGATAATCGCCTGCTATTTTCTCGAACCAGTCATGGACCAGCGCGGTGAAGGACGACGTCACGATCTTGTCCCGCTTACCCATGGGATCGACGGGGCTCTCCCGATAGCCGAACGCGTCGTTTTTCTTGGCAAGCGACCAATATTCGAAGCATCCGGCAGCGCCGGATTCCGTGATCGCGGGGAAGCCGCCACGTTCCGCGATAAGGCCGAGCAGGCCAAGCTGGAGCGAATAGCCCGCTTTGACTTGTTTGGCGCTAGGGGGCTTGCCGGTCTTATAGTCGACAATGGCGAGCATCCCGTCAGGCATGCGGTCGATGCGGTCGGCCTTTCCGGTGAGGGTGACGCCAGCAATGTCCACGCGGCCGTCCGTTTCGACCGCGAGGATCGTGCGGCCTGTTGCCTGATCGGCGGTGACCTCCGTAGCGATCCAGCGGACGGCCTCAAGCAACCGTGGCTGCCAGAGCGCCTTGAGCAGGGGATGAACATCCGGCCGGTCAAACATGGCGCGGGCGCGTGCCTCAAGATCAGCCGGGTCGCGCCGTCCAGCCTCCGCCCAATGCTGCAGGATTTCGTGAACAGCGGTGCCGCGCCATGCCGGGCCTGCATCGGCGTCAACGGGGTCCAGCCTGTTGAGGCGCAGGATACGCTTGGCGTAAAAGGCGAAGGGGTCGGCCTTCAGCCGGTCGACATCGGTTACGGGGATGAGCTTGGGCCGGGCGGACGCGGGCGGCACCGGCGCAGGTCGGCGGCTAGGTTGATGTCGTGCTGGCCGGTCGAGAGCCTGCGCGAGCGCCCCGTAGCGATCCGCGCTCTTCCATTGCGGACCGGCCATGGCCTTGAGGCGCAACCAGAAGCGGGAGGCTATGGCCGGGCCGCCCGAACCTCTACGGGCGCGGGTGATGAGGACATGAGGCGCGCCCAACGCGCTGGCGAAATCATGCGCCGCGCGGCCTATGCGTGTTTCGAGACCCGGCAGGCCGAGCTCGCGGCGGATGCGCGGCGCGAGCCATGGATCGGGCGATGGCAGGCCGGGCCAGGTCCCCTCATTCAGCCCGCCCAGGATCATGAGATCGGCCTGAACCAATTGCGCTTCGATCAGGCCGAGGATCGCGATACGCGGATGGCCTCCCTGAACCGGACGAACGGACACGCCACCCAGCATATGGTCGAGCAGCGTCGGTAAGGAGCGGATATCCGCCTGTTGCGGGCCCTCAGCAGCCGCTTGCTCCATTTCCGCGAACAGGTCGGCGGCGGCGTGACCCTGCATTCCTGCCCAGATGGCGTCAGCTGTTAGGAGGCTGGCTTGCTCACGAAGGACCCCAAGCTGCGCTGCAAAGGTTGGGGCAGCGGCGAAGCCCTGCTCCAACGGCTTCAGGAGCGCGCGCGCCTCCGCCCACCAGGAGCGGGTCTGGGCCCGCAAGGCTCGCTGGCGATCCTCTCCTTCCCGATCGGTCAGGAGCAGGTCGATGCCTTCCAGGCCCGCAGGCGGGCGAGGACCGCGCAGGAGCAGATCGAGACCGCGAACACCCTCCAGCCAGGGCAGCCGCCCTTCCCCACGCATGACAAGCGGATGCTTGAGCAGCGTGAGGAGCGCGACAGGCGCGAAGCGTTCGGCAGCGGCCTGGGCCAAGGCGATAAGCAACGTACCCGGCGGAAGGCGCGACAGCGGGAGACCGGCTGAGTCGTCGGCGGAGATACCCCAGCGAGCGAGATGCGCCGATACGCGAGTGGCGAGCTGACGGTCCGGCGTGACAAGCGCAGCGGTGCGTGCCGGCGTTTCCACCGCTTCTCGCAAGGCGATAGCGATGGCTTGCGCTTCTTCGCCGGGCGTCGCCAGCTCGAGCGCCTCAACACCTGCGAGCGAGCGATCGGGCGTCTTGAGGTCGCGCCAACGGCTCGTCAGTCGCGGAGGCAGCATCGCGTTCGAAATGTTACGGCTGCGGACAGCGCGGGCATCATGCTCGCTCCCCCAGCGCCACAAAGCGACGTCGTCCCGCGTCGCGCTCATGCGATCGAGCAAGAGCTTCAGGGCATATTGGGGGTGTGTTTCATGGCCCGGCGGGGCTCGGCCGGTCACAGCATCCGGCGCAAATGGCCCGATAGCTTCCCACGCAGCCTCATCCATTTCATGGTCAAGACCGGCGAACACGACGCTGCCGCGCGGAAGGATGGATATCCGTCGGAGCAGCCCTGCAACGGCGGGAGCGGTCGTCGCTATGCCTGCGGCAATGATGAAACCGGACGGAGGCTGCTCAGCCCAGCGCTTCGCGAGGCGATCGAACAGGCGGTTGCGCCTGTCGGCAAGGTCGATAAGGCCAAGCCGCGCCAGTTCATCGGGCCAACGGCGAATGAGGATGGAGAAAAGATCGAGCGATCTTTGCCAATGTCCCGATAGCTCATCCGAGAGTGTCAGGTCGGACAACGCAGCAATCGGGACCCGCTCCACCTGCATCTGGTCGAGCACCGTGCCGAGCGCCTGGCCCAGCTTGATTGCCTGCGCTGCATCCATCGGCTGGCTGGAAGCCTGCTGAACCATGCGCGCAAGGATCATCTGGCGGCGCATGGGCGCAATGGCGGGGGGAATGGCCTCTCCCTCCCCCAACGGATCGAGCGCGCCGCCCGCCTGCTCGCCCAGATCCGGATCGCCTATCGCGACCAGCCTTGGGAGGAGCAGGCCCCCGCCCGACCGGCGAACGAAGGCATCGCTGACGGCGCGGATCGCACGATTGGTGGGCAGCAGGATCATGCCCTGCGCCAGCGCCATGGGATCGCTCCCATGTTGCGCGATGACGCCTGCTGCCAAGGCGTCGGAAAAGGCGCGATGGGCAGGAATGTTGAACAGCGCGGGCCGGGTGGAATCACCCATGGGCGAGCATCGACTCCACAACGGGAATGGCGCGCGGGGTTCCCACGTCGAACCAGAGCCCCTGGTGCGAAACGCCGTAGAGGCGCCCGGATTCTATCGCGCGGTTCCAGAAGACATTGGTTGAAAAGACATCGGACGGCGGATCGACCAGCAGGCTGGGCGAGAGGATTTGAACTCCGGTAAAGACGAAGGGGGCGACATGACTCGTCTTGCGGCGGCTCAACCGTCCAGAGGCGTCCATGTGGAAATCGCCCGGTCCGCTATGGCAATGGGCGCGAGCGAGCGGGACCAGCAACAGCAGGGCGTCCATCCGCTGTGGGTCCCACAGGCGCTGCATCATGCCCAGCGTTTCCTGCGGCCCGTCGATCCAGAGATTGTCGCTGTTGGCGCAAAAGAAAGGATCGTTCCCCAGCAACGATCGCGCGTGAATCAGCCCACCGCCTGTTTCCAGCAGCTTTGCGCGCTCGTCGGAAATCAGCACATCCATGCCGTTCGAATGGGCGTTGAGGTGCGCTTCGACCGTATCGGCAAGGTAATGGACATTGACGACCAGCTTTCGAATGCCGCCTGCGGACAGACGATCCAGCGCATGATCCATCAGCGGCTTGCCCGCGACTTTCACCAGAGGCTTTGGCCGGGTCGCGGTAAGCGGCCGCATCCGCTTGCCAAGGCCGGCGGCCATCAGCATTGCCGTGTCGATCATGCGGGCGCCTGATCCTGAAGCGCCAGATGGCGCTTTTCCGCTGGTATGTTTTCGGCGAACCATTCTGCCACAGGGGCCAGTGCCGGATGTGCAAGATCGCGTTCCAAAAGGCCCCACATGCGCGGCAGGAACGACAGGTAGCGCGGCTTTCCGTCGCGCTTCCACAGGCGCGTGAAGATCCCGATGATCTTGGCATTGCGCTGCGCACCCAGCACCGCATAGGCCGCGTCGAAGTCGGCCGGGGGATTTGCGACGGACTTATAGTGGCGGATCATCGCGGCCTCGACTTCCGGCGGCACATCGCGTCTGGCGTCCTGTAGCAACGACACGAGGTCATAGGCCGGGTGCCCTGCAAGCGCGTCCTGGAAATCAAGGAGGCCGAGCCCGCGCACTTCCGGGCGATCGATCAGCATAATATTCTCGGCATGATAATCACGGAGCACCGTGACGGCGGGGCTGGCCGATTTCTCGACGATCGGCAACACGGCATCCCAGGCGCGGGCATAGGCCTCCCCATCGGCCGTGAGGTTGATTGCCGGGCAGTACCATTCAGTGAGCAGCCCCGCTTCGCTTTGGTAGACCGCGCGATCATAGGGCGGCAGATCAGCGGCAGGTCGACGATGAAGATCGGCCAGCAATTCAACGGCCCGACTATATACTTCAAGTTCTGCCGCAGGTGCATCATCGAGATGCTCCTTGACTCGCAAGTCGCCGAAATCCTCGATCAGGACCAGACCCTGGTCAAGGTCGCGAGCAAGGATCGCGGGAGCGGCGAAGCCCTGTCCCACCAGATGTTCAGCGATCGCGATAAAGGGGCGCGGGTCTTCGTGCGGCGGCGGCGCGTCCATCAGCACGGCACGGCGCGCACCATCAATCACGCGGAAGTAGCGGCGGAACGATGCATCGCCCGCCAGCGGAAGGATCGCGGCATGCCCCCACCCCGCGGTTGAGAGAAAGGCGGGAGCGGAAGCGGGCGGGATCATATCTGCGACCATCGCTCTGTCCAAGCGTCCGGCACGCCGACTGTCAAGCGCCGAGCGCCGTCGGGTTCTATGTCGATGTGCAGCCGCAGCGCATCCGGCCAAGCGTCCGGGCCCAGACGGTCAGGCCATTCGACGATCAGCAGGCTGTCCATGAGATATTCGTCGAGCGCCAGTTCCTCCGCCTCCTCGGGATCATCGAGGCGATAGAGATCGACATGGGCGACCGGCAGCTTCACCTCCGGTACGTCGTAAGGCTGAACGATGGCAAAGCTAGGGCTCGGCGCCTCGCCCGCCAGGCCCAGCCCTTCCAATATGCCGCGCGCGAGCGTCGTCTTTCCCGCGCCGAGTCCGCCTTCCAACGCGATGACGTCACCGATGCGCGTCACATTGGCCAAACGGTGACCTAAAGCAAGCATCGCCGCTTCGTTGGGCATGTTCAATTCGTGGTCAGCCACGGGGAAGCTCGATCACTGCCATGGTGCCCTGCCCCGGTTCGGAAACCAATTGGAGGCTACCGCCATGGGCCTCCGCAAGTTGCTTGGCGAGCGGAAGCCCGATCCCGGCTTTCTCGCCGCTGCGCGCCTGTTCAGCGCGAGCGGCGGCGTCGAAGATGGTCGCGCGGCGCTTTGCGCTGATGCCAGGACCGTTGTCGGACACAACCAGTCGCGCGGAGTCGCTGCTGCCGTCGCCGTGCAACAAGACCCTGGCTCCGCGACCGCTGTAGCATACAGCATTTTCAAGCAAGTGGTCGAGCGCCTGCCCGATCCGGCGGCTGTCGCCTTCCACCTGCCCCAGCGTTTCATGTAGCGAGACGGCAAGGTCGATGCCTTTGGCGGTTGCCTCACCCTTGATCCGGGCGACGCTTTCCTGCGCCAGGGCGGCGAGATCGACAGGCGCGCGATCAATCGGCAGCGTCCCGGCTTCCCCTTGGGTCAGGTCGAGCACATTGTCGATCAGCATGGCAAGGCGGTTGGTGCTCTGGAGGATGCCGTCGACATATTCCCTGGCGGAATCGCTGATATCGCCGGCATAGCCAGCGCTCATCATCTCGGCAAAACCCGCTATGGTGGTGAGCGGCGTGCGCAGTTCGTAGCTCATATTGGTGACGAACGCCGTCTTGACCCGATCCGCCTGCTCAAGCGCTTCGTTGCGGTCGCGCAGCACCTGTTCGACCCGGCGGCTGTCGGTCACGTCCAGCATCGTGAAGAGCGCGTTGCCGTCGGGCAGCGGAATAGCGGCGAATTCGAAGATCCGGCCATCTGCGAAACCCACATGGCCGACGCGCTGCTTGCGCTCCACAGTCGCCGCGCGGACCAGTTCGCGGACGAGATTGGCCTGCTGCGGCTTGGCGAGGCGGGATTGGACGGCGCGGAGCAGATCGTCAATGCGCGGGTGCTGCGCCAGCAAATCTTCGGAAATGTCCCAGATCGAGCGAAAGCGGCTGTTCCAAAGCGACAGGCGGCCATCTGAAGAAAAGACGCCGATGGATTCGAAGAGATTGTCGAAAGTCGCCGTTCGGACACGGAGCAGCGTGTCGCGGGCGCTGGAAAGCTGCACTTGCTCCGTCCGATCCTCGAAAATCATCAACAGGCCGCCGTCGGGCAATGGCTGCGCGTAGACGCGCAGATGCGTGCCATCGGCGAGCAGCCAATTTTCCTCGCGAGGATCGGGCGAGAGGAACCAGTCCCGCCGTTCTGCGCGCCAGGCAGGAAAGTCGCGATGTTCGGGCAGTCGGCGGGCCTCGCGCATGCGGTCTAATACCCGCTCGAACACCGGATGATCGGCCAGATGCTCCTGATCGAGGCCGAAGAGGCTCATGAAAGGCTGGTTCCAGAAACCAAGCGTACGATCCGGGCCGAAGCGAGCGACACCGGCTGACAAGCGGTCGAGCAGGTCCCGCTGAGCCGCCTCCAGGCGGCGGTGTTCTACGCGCGCCTGTTCAAGCTCGTTCTGATCCATCGCGAAACCGGCGACACCAGCGTCCCCAAGCGGCACATCGACTACTCGCATCGTGCGCCGCTCACCATCGATGGTGGCGGGGACCATGCGCTCCACCGCTTGGTCCTCGGTCAGCGCTTGCTCTGCTGCACCTTCCGGGCCGAGCCCCCCGACCGCTTCGACCAATTCTGTCCCTTGCGCAATGACGTCAGCGGCGCTGGCGCCGTCCACCGCGCGGACATAGGCCGCGTTGACGAGGCTAAGGCGCATGTCGGGCGTTCGATGCCACATCGGGAAAGGCGCGGCCTCGACCAGGCCCGCAAGTGCCTCCAGGGCATCCCGCAACTGTTCGACCTTGGTCGTCAGGGCCTGAATTTCCGATTGGCTGTCGGTGGCGTCGAATATCCAGAGCACAACGCCGCCGCTTTCGGCGAGCACCGGACCTGCGGGCGCGCCCCGCACAAGCAAGAGCCTAGATGAACCTTGGCCGCGCACCGCCAAGGCGAAACCTCGGCCCGCCCGCTGCGCTGCCGCTATTTCCTGCGCCAGAGCCGACGCATCTTCGGGTTCCAGGCCTCCATCAGGCGCAGTCAGTTCGGACACAAAGGCGGGAACGCGATCCTTGCCCAACCATTTGGCGAGCCGGTCGGCGGCCTCTATCCGGCCATCTGCATGAATAATGACTGGTGCGGCGGGAGCCGACGCGAGCAGGCTCGACAGGCGGTCATACTGGCCCTGAATCTGCGTGCCCTCGCGCCGCATGCGCTGCCCGGTGGACAAAGCCCAGACCGAAGCGGCCAGCCATACGGCCAGCACGATCCCCAATATGACCGCGGCGAAAGGGGTTAATGACGTCATGGCGCCTGCTCACCCCTTATCACAATCTGCGCCCCCTCTGCATGTTTATCGGGGGATTAACGCAAGAGGACAGCAGCGTGAAGCGGGGAGTTGGAAGAATTGCATGGCTTCTTGAAGCGAGGACGCCTTCATCTTCGCAGTCCGGGCAGGGCCAGCGTCTTGGCACCACGATCATTTGTTTGGATGTCCAGCCTTTTGCAACGCCGGTTACTGACTGTCCAAAAAAAGGGGAGACTTTCGCCTCCCCTCTTCGATTTCCTCAATAGCGGTAATGATCCGGCTTGAACGGGCCTTCCGGCGTCACGCCGATATAGGCCGCCTGCTTCGGCGTCAGTTTCGACAGCTTCACACCCAGCTTCTCGAGGTGCAGGGCCGCCACCTTCTCATCGAGATGCTTCGGCAGCACATAGACTTCATTCTTATACTGCTCCGACTTGGTCCACAGTTCGATCTGCGCCAGCACCTGGTTGGTGAAGGACGAGGACATCACGAAGCTCGGGTGACCCGTTGCGCAGCCCAGGTTCACCAGGCGCCCCTTGGCAAGAACGATGATCTTCTTGCCGTCGGGGAATTCGACCTCGTCCACCTGCGGCTTGATCTCGGTCCATTTCATGTTGCTGAGGCCGGCAATCTCGATCTCGCTGTCGAAGTGCCCGATGTTGGACACGATCGCCATATTCTTCATGGCGCGCATGTGATCGACGGTGATGACGGCTTCGTTGCCGGTCGCGGTGACAAAGATGTCAGCGCGCGGAGCGGCTTCTTCCATCGTCACGACTTCATAGCCTTCCATCGCGGCCTGCAGCGCGCAGATCGGATCGACTTCGGTCACCAGCACGCGGGCGCCGCCGTTGCGGAGCGATGCAGCCGAACCCTTGCCGACATCGCCAAAGCCGGCGACGCAAGCGACCTTGCCGGCCAGCATGACGTCAGTGGCACGACGGATGGCGTCGACCAGCGATTCCTTGCAGCCGTAGAGATTGTCGAACTTCGACTTGGTGACGCTGTCGTTGACGTTGATCGCCGGGAAGGGAAGCTTGCCCTTCTTTGCCAACTCATAAAGGCGGTGAACGCCCGTCGTGGTTTCTTCCGACACGCCCTTGATCGCAGCGACAGTCTTGGTCAGGTAACCCGGACGTTCGGCCAGGAAACGCTTCAGCGTCGCGACGAAGATCTCCTCTTCCTCATTGCCGGGCGTGAACAGTTCTTCGCCTGCCTCGACGCGCGCGCCCCACAGCGCGAACATGGTGGCATCGCCGCCATCGTCCAGGATCATGTTGCAGGTCGTGTCACCCCAATCGAAGATGCGGATGACATAGTCCCAATATTCTTCCAGCGTCTCGCCTTTGACGGCGAAAACGGGGATGCCGCGCGCAGCGATGGCGGCGGCGGCATGGTCCTGCGTCGAGAAGATGTTGCACGAGGCCCAGCGGATTTCCGCGCCCAGCTCAGCCAGCGTCTCGATCAGCACGGCGGTCTGGATCGTCATGTGCAGCGATCCGGTGATGCGTGCGCCCTTGAGCGGCTTGGCTGCGCCGAACTCATCGCGCAGCGCCATGAGGCCGGGCATTTCGGTTTCGGCGATCTCGATTTCCTTGCGGCCGAAAGCGGCAAGGTTGATGTCGGCGATCACATAATCCTGCGCCTGAGCGGCGGGTGCGGTGGCCACGAGCGGGTCTCCATTGGTCTAGAATGTGCCGGAGCCGCTCGACGAACGAAACGGCGGCGATGGGCTGCGCTTTACCAATCGCCGCCCTTATTGGCAACTCAATATAAAGTTTTCTTTATGTTACTCTACGCCGCTTCGGGAAGCGATCGCGACCCTCGTTCCGGCTTCATCAGCGCAAGCCACATTCCGGGCCAACGTTGCACAGCTGAACTTACAAAATATCTGTCAAAGATATCTCTAACCCTCAGGCCGAGCCCTCAGGCCGAACCGGCGCCGCTCACCAGATGAGAGGCATCGACTCCAGCAGCGGCATAAGCCGCAGCCCATTTTTTCTCCGCTGGAACATCAAACAATATGTCTGCGCTACAGTTCGCCGGGAACCAGCTTTCGCCGGTCATCTCCTGGTCGAGCTGACCCGCGCCCCATCCCGCATAGCCGAGAGCGACGATATATCGGCTTGGGCCGGTGCCCTCTGCAATCGCCTTCAATATTTCAAGCGAGCCCGAAAGCCCCCAATCCGCACCCACCTCGACCATATCATGCCCCTTCCAATCCAGGGAGTGCAGGACAAAGCCACGGCGCGGCTCGACGGGCCCGCCACGCAGGACCGGGGTGTCCGGAACATTGCCGGGGTTGATATCGAAGCTTTCCAGAAGCTCATGAAGCCCCACGCCCTCGATCTCATCGCTAACTGCGATCCCCAAAGCGCCATTTTCATCATGGACGCAGATGGCGATCACCGAATGGTCGAAACGCATATCTTCCATACCCGGCAGTGCGAGCAGGAATTGACCGGCATAGGTACGAAGCTCTTCCATCAGATGAATATACTCGGCGCAGCGGCTTTTCCAATGGCGGGCTTTCATTCATCGAGGGCAATGCGACACTTCGCGAACCTTGACACATGACCTCCGAGCGCCGACCTCCCGCTCCATCAACGGCAGGAGACAGAATATGACCATCGCGAAAGGGGACCGCATCCCCGCCACCACCTTTGCCAAAATGACGGAAAATGGGCCGGAGCAGGTGGCTTCCGACGAATTTTTCAAGGGCCGGACGGTGGCGCTCTTCTCCGTGCCAGGCGCGTTCACGCCAACCTGCTCGGCCAAGCACCTTCCCGGTTTTGTCGAAAAGGCAAACGCTCTCAAGGAAAAGGGCGTGGATGAAATTGCCTGCACCGCCGTCAACGACGCATTCGTCATGGGTGCGTGGGGCAAATCAGCCGGAGCAGATGATAAGGTGACCATGCTGGCAGACGGCAATGGCGACTTCGTCAAGGCAGCGGGCCTGACGATGGACGGCAGCAAATTCGGCATGGGCACGCGCGGCCAGCGTTTTTCCATGATCGTCAAGGATGGCGTGGTGACGGAATTGAATGTCGAGGCGCCGGGCGAGTACAAGCTTTCCTCGGCTGATCATCTGCTGGAGCAACTCTGACCTCATTGCCGCGCGACGATGTCCAGTCGCGCGGCAATCCGCCTTCCCAGCGTCACGTTAGTGCGGTAGCAAGGTTCGATGACGAAAAGCATCGGCAGCGTAGCGGTCGCGCAGTTGGACCGTATCTATCAAAGCTCGATCGGCAACCTGCGCGATGCGATGCAGGCCTATGCCCGCGACGGCAGCGTGCCTCCGCCCGAAGCAAGGACCGATCGCCGCTATTGCTATCCTGAACTGCGCATCACGCATCATGCTGAAACCGATGCGCCCCCGCCCGGACGATCCTTTGCGCGCCTGTCCAAACCCGGCCTCTATGTTACGACGGTGACCCGGCCGGAGATGTTTGGCGACTATCTGGCCGAGCAGATCGACCTGCTGGTGCGGGACTATGGGGTCGAGGTGGAAACTGCCGTGAGCCAGCAGCAGATCCCCTTTCCCTATGTGCTCGATGGGCTGGACATCAGCGCTCTCGACGGCACCCCTCCCACCGAACTCGCGCGGCATTTTCCCGCGACTGAACTGGCGGAGATCGGTGATGAGATTGCCGATGGCCTGTTCACCCCAGACGCAAAGGGACAAAGGCCGCTGGCATTGTTCGACGGGCTGCGCACCGACTTTTCGCTCGCCCGGCTCAAACATTATACCGGAACGCCGCCGGAGCATGTCCAGCGTTACATTCTGTTCACCAACTATCACCGCTATGTCGATGAATTCGTGGCATGGGCGTGCGCCGAGCTTCAGCGGGAAGGCACGCCCTACACGGCTTTATCTGGCGCGGGCGGCGTCTATGTCACGCGGGAAACCGCCGATCCCGCGCGGATGATCGCGGACAGTGCGTGGCGCAAGCATCAAATGCCCGCCTATCACTTGATAGCGCCAAACTGCAGCGGCATCACGCTGGTCAATATCGGCGTGGGCCCAGCCAATGCGAAGACGATCTGCGATCATCTTGCGGTACTGCGGCCCGAAGCCTGGTTGATGATCGGCCATTGTGGCGGACTGCGTCCCAGCCAGCGTATCGGCGATTATGTCCTCGCCCATGCCTATCTGCGCGACGACAAGGTGCTGGACGATATGCTGCCGCCGGAAATCCCGGTGCCTGCCATTGCGGAGGTTCAGGTCGCCCTGGCGAAGTCCGCTGAGGCCGTGCTCGGCGGCAGCGGCGGCGAAGATTTCAAGCGCAGACTGCGGACCGGGACTGTGGTGACCACCGACGACCGAAACTGGGAGTTGCGCTACTCCAGTTCGGCGCTGCGCTTCAGCCTGTCGCGCGCGGTAGGGATCGACATGGAGTCCGCGACTATCGCAGCGCAGGGCTATCGCTTCCGCGTGCCGTACGGAACGTTACTCTGCGTGTCGGACAAGCCGATCCACGGCGAATTGAAATTGCCCGGACAGGCGAACCGCTTTTATGAAGAAGCGATTGCCGGGCATTTGCGGATCGGCCTCATGACCTGCGAACTACTAAGGCAGGAAGGACCCAGGCTGCACAGCCGCAAGTTGCGGGCGTTCAACGAGCCGCCATTCCGGTGATCGACCGATTAGCGATCAGGAGGTAAGGAACGCCACCATTGCCTCACCCAGCTCTTTCTTCGTAACCGCAGCCATGTGATTGCCCGGTATCTCGACATAGCGGCCATTGGGGAGAGTATCGGCCAGTTCCTGTGCCACGCCATTATCCTGATCATCGACGCCGCAGATAACTTCGATGGGCTGCGCAAAGGTCGCGATCGTTTCGGCTGGCGTGTCCACGAAGGTATTCAGGATATGGAGCAAAGCGACCGGATCACCCTTGGTCGTTTTGAGGAAAGCTTCGGTCATCCATTCCGACGTGCCGCGCTCAAACGTGCCCAGGTTGGTGAGGACCTTGCGATAATAGCCACCCTTGTCGAGCGTGTGGACGAGACCACGCAGGCCCATGCCGGCCAGGATTACCCGGCGTGGTGTCGCGCCCCGCGCCAGCATCCGGGCAGTGGTCCGCGCCCCGAGCGAATAGCCACCTAAATCGTAATCGGTCAGGCCAAGCTGGTCGATGACCGCCAGATTGTCCTCCGTCAGGGCATCGGGGGGATAGGCGGCGGGATCATGCGGTTTGCCGCTTTCGCCATGCCCGCGCAGGTCCGGCATGATCAAACGGAAACCCGCCTCAACAAGGCGCGCGGCATGACCGTAGCGCACCCAGTTGGTCCAGGCGTTGGAAAAATAGCCATGGATGAGGACAAGATCGCGCCCCTGCCCTGCAATATGCACGGCGATGGGAAGACCGCCCAGTCCCTCAATCTCCACTTTCTCCAGTTCAAGGTCGGTCATCATCATTCTCTTGCTGTGTGGCGCTGGTCGATATGGCCTTGGCGCCGGCTTGTCGATGCTGACGCATGCCCAGCACCAGCACCGCGATGAACGCTCCTGCCTGCGCGGCGACCATGTCCTTTTGCGGGTCCCACATGTCGCCTTGCTGGCCATTATACCAGTCCGCCGTTTCCCCTTCGGCGAACAGTGTCAGCAGCCATTCGAAACTTTCGTAGAGGGCGCTGATGAAGCCGATCGTGACGAAGCTGAAGGCGAGGCTCCAGCCGAACGTGAAACCGCCATGGCGCCTTGCAATCTGTGCCAAGGGATAGGTGAGCAGCAGGCCGAAAGCGAAATGTACAAGCCTGTCATAACCATTGCGGGTCCACCCGAATGTGCTCGAAAGATCGTGGCCCGTCAGACCCATGGCCCAAGCGTCATAAGGCACATGGGAATAAATATATCGCCCGCCCAATGTGTGCAGGAGGAGAAACAGGAAAATGCATGCGACGGCGCCATTGCTTAGAGGGCAGCGGCGCAAGAGCCATGGCGCACTCAGCGCGAGGACAAAAGTCGGCCCATGCTGCAAGGGCGCGAGTTCGGGAAATGGCTGATTGATCTGGGCAGCAGCGATGGCGCCGATCAGCAGCAGGATCATCCAGCGCTGCGCTATCGGAAGGTTTTTCCAAACAGCGGCAGCGCCGGACGACATCAGTTGGCCTTAGCCCTTCTTCAGGTGACGGCGGCCCAGCAGTTCGGCGATCTGCACGGCGTTAAGCGCCGCCCCCTTGCGCAGGTTGTCGCTCACGCACCAGAGGTTCAGGCCATTGTCGATGGTTGAGTCCTCGCGAACGCGGCTGACGAAGGTCGCATAGTCGCCCACGCACTCCACCGGGGTGACGTATCCGCCATCCTCACGCTTGTCGACGAGCATAACGCCCGGCGCTTCACGCAGAATATCCTGCGCTTCCTTGGCCGAAATCTCGTTCTCGAACTCGATGTTCAGCGCTTCGGAGTGACCGACGAACACGGGCACCCGCACGCAGGTCGCCGTGACCTTCACCTTCGGATCGAGGATCTTCTTCGTTTCCGCGACCATCTTCCACTCTTCCTTGGTGGAACCGTCCTCCAGGAAGACATCGATGTGCGGGATCACGTTGAAGGCGATCTGCTTGGTGAACTTCTTGGGCTCGGCCGGGTCACCAACGAAGATGTTGCGCGACTGCTCGAACAGCTCGTCCATGCCTTCCTTGCCCGCGCCGGATACGGACTGGTAGGTCGCGACGACGACGCGCTTGATCTTCGCGGCGTCATGCAGGGGCTTGAGCGCAACGACCATCTGCGCGGTCGAGCAGTTCGGGTTCGCGATGATGTTCTTCTTGGTATAGCCGTCGATCGCATCCGGGTTCACTTCGGGCACGATCAGCGGCACGTCCGGGTCCATGCGGTAGAGCGACGAATTGTCGATCACGACGCAACCGGCTGCCGCCGCCTTGGGCGCATATTCAGCCGTGGGGCCAGAGCCAGCGGCGAACAGCGCGATGTCCCAGCCAGTGAAATCGAAATGCTGGATATTCTGGCATTTGAGCGTCTTGCCGCTGTCACCGAAATCAATTTCGGTGCCCTGCGACCGGGGCGATGCGACCGCCGCGATCTCGTCAATCGGGAACTCGCGCTCGGCGAGAATGGTCAGCATTTCGCGGCCCACATTGCCCGTGGCACCAACGACGACGACCTTGTAACCCATGACTAAAGACTCCACTCCATGCAAAATTGCGGAGTGGGCGCCATAGCGTTGTCCCGCCAATTGTCCAGCATGAAGCGGCTTCGTGCGCGGATAGCGCTTATTTACCCGGCAGTGATTCTTCCGGCCTGCCCCCGTTGCGGCGGAGGAAATCCTCGATCGTCCGCCAAAGGTGGACACTAATGCCCGGCCCGCCAACACGATGCGTCTGGCCGGGATAGACCATCATCTCGAAGGGAACGGCGCCAGCCTGCATCCGGGCCATCAGTGCAGTGGCGTTGTCGAATACGACATTGTCGTCCGACATTCCGTGGATGAGCAGCATGGGATCCTTGATTTTTACCGCTTCGTCGACCGCCCCGGCCGGCGGGTAAGCGCTGGGTTGGTCCTGCGGCTTGCCCAGATAGCGCTCGGTATAATGGGTGTCGTAAAGCTCCCAGCGAGTCACAGGTGCGCCCGCTACTGCCGCGGAGAATATGCCGGGCGCCTTTTCCAGCAGCTTGGCCGACAGATAGCCGCCATAGGACCAGCCATAGGTCGCGATCCGCTTTGGATCGACATAGGGCTGCGCTTTCAGCCATTCGACGCCCTTCAGCTGGTCGTCGACTTCCACCGTCCCCATGGAGCGATACAGTTGATCCTCGAAAGCCTTGCCGCGATCCGGCGTGCCCCGGTTATCAATCGCGAAGACGATCCAGCCGCGATCGACCAGATATTGGTAGATCGGCGATCCCCACTGATTGGTGACGACCCGTCCCGCTCCTGGCCCGCCATAGTGAAGCATGAATACCGGGTATTGCTTTCCGGGCTCCATTGGCGGCGTCATGATCCGGGTATAGAGCGTTGATCCGTCCGCTGCCTTGATCGTGCCGAACTGCGTCTTTGCATGGCTCGCAAGATAAGGGGCGTAGGGATGACTGTCCGCCAAGGCGTTCTCAGAGAGCCAACGAAGCTGCTTGCCGCTGTTGTCGGCGAGATACACCTGCTTGGGTTGGTCCGTGTTGCTGCGGGAGATCACGATATGCGTTGCGCCTCTGCCCATCACCGCATCGTTCCACCAACCATTGCTCGTAAGTTGGCGCGGCTCGCCCCTGCCCGCCAAGGAAGTGGTATAAAGCTGCTGTTCCAAAGGCGTTTCCCGATTGCCGGTGAAGTAGACGGTGCCTTGCCTCTCATCCACCGACACCACGTCCCGCACTTCCCAAGCGCCGCTGGTGAGTGCAAGCCATCTGCCGCCGCGAACATGGTAAAGGTGGCCGTGCCCGGTTTTTTCCGACCACCACAGGAAGCTGCCGTCGCTCAGCGGCCTGAAATTATTGCTGAGGTTGATCCAGCTTTTCGCTCTTTCGGTGAGTAGTATCCTTGATTTTCCTGTAGCTGGATCGACCGACAGCAGATCAAGCCGCTTCTGGTCCCGACTTTGCCGCTGTACGTAAAGCGTCCGGCCATCGTTCGACCAGTCGACCCGCGCAAGATAGATGTCGCCGTCATCGCCCAGGTCCACCTTCACCTGCCCGCGGCCGTCCGGTCGCGTGATGTAGAGATCGACCAGCGCATTGGGCGTGCCTGCAGCAGGATAGCGTTGCTGGTAGACCTTCGTGCCCTCGCCGCCGATCGCCGTCCGGGTAACGATGCCGACGGGGCTTTCGTCAACGCGCGCCACGGCTATCAACTGATCGTCCGGCGACCACCAGTAGCCGGTCCTCCGATCCATTTCCTCCTGCGCCACGAACTCGGCCACACCCCAGCTGACTGTGTCGCTCGCGCCCTGCGTCACCTGCCGCTCCTGCCCGCCGATCGGCTGCACGAACAGGTTGCCGTCACGGACGTAAGAGACAAAGCCGCCCTTGGGACTGACAACGCCGTTCAGCTCGCTGGCCGGGCTGTTGGTCAGGCGCGTGACCTGGCCATCGAGCGACGCGAGGTAAAGATCGCCGTCCACCGGGACGAGGATGCTCTTGCCATCGGGGGCCCAGTCATAGCTCGCGATTCCGGTACTGCCAGCGACGGACCGGTCCCGCTCGCGTTGCATTTTTTCTGCTTCGGAAAGTTCAGCGCCGCTGCCGGTTTTCCTTGAATCCACGAGCATGCGCTCCGCCCCGGTCGCGCTATCGATGGCCCAGAGGTCAAGCCGTTCCTTCTCATCTGCGCGCGGCTTCAAAAGCGTGACAAGCTTGCCATCCGGCGAGAGTTTCAATGCTCGCGGCTGAGGCCCGGACAGGTCGGGATTTGCGAAGACACGCTCCAACGTCAACTGCTGTTGCGCCAAAGCCGGGGATGCCGTGCTCGCCAGCAACGCCAGAGCGGCCACGCTGCCCTTCAACAATGAGGACATCCTTATCCTTTCGCCACCGGCCCATGACGGCCGAACATATCGACGCGAGTAAAGGCGGGGCGGACGAAAAGATCAATGCTGGGAAACAGTCTTTATCACCACGACCTGAGCAGATCATGGTGGGCGCGACAGGGATTGAACCTGTGACCCCACCCGTGTGAAGGGTGTGCTCTACCGCTGA
>JAEZCS010000015.1 GCA_023433445.1 Pseudomonadota bacterium
ATGACCGTCACCTTCATGCCGCGCAGGGTCAGGCCATGCGCCGCTTCCAGCCCCAGCAGACCGCCGCCGATCACCACCGCATTGCCGCCGCCATTCGCGGCCTCCAGCATGGTGTCGACATCCTTCATGTCGCGGAAGCTGATGACGCCGGGCAGATCCTTGCCCGGCACCGGAATGATGAACGGATCGGAACCCGTCGCGATCAACAGCTTGTCATAGCCGACAGTGCGGCCCGACTGGCTCTTCACCGTCTTGGCGGCGCGGTCGATCGCCGTCACCGGATCACCCGCGATCAGTTCGATGCCATTGTCATCATACCATTGGCGGTTGTTGATGACGATGTCGTCAAAGCTCTTCTCGCCAGCCAGCACCGGCGAAAGCATGATGCGGTTATAGTTTACATAGGGCTCTGCGCCGAAGATGGTGACGCGATAGCGTCCCGCATCGCGCGCCAGCAATTCCTCGACCGCGCGGCAACCGGCCATGCCGTTGCCCACAACTACCAGATGTTCGCGAACATCGTCCGAAGGCACGAAGATTTCCTCTTCGTTGGCCGTCTCCGGTCCGGCGTTGTTCTGAAAATCCATCCCTTGACTCCAGACAATAAAAAAAGCCGCCATCCGGACCCCTGGGCTTTGAACCCAGAGGTCTGGATGGCGGCTTTGCCATCATTCACGCTTTGCTGATCCAACCATGGATCACCGCAGCTATGTCAGTTGAGGACAACCTTGTCCTTCGCAGTGCAGCATAGATGAACGGGGCTGGCGGTCAAGCCGATTCGGTAGGAAAGTTTGCGCCTGCCGCCTCTGACCCATCACCTTTTGCCAAGAAAGAGCGGCGGCTCCTCCTTCGAGTGCCGCCGCTTCCCTCTCCAACCTTGCGAAATCAGATGCGCGCGCCGCTGACCCAGGTCGCGCGCCAGCGCGCACGCACCATCGATATGCCCAGCAACGCCGCAACGCTAAGCCCCGCGAAGATCAGGAAACCCGGAGCGAAGCTGCCGGTAAACTGCTTGGCGATCCCCAGCGACGAAGCGAGGTAGAAGCCACCAATGCCGCCCGCCATGCCGACCAGCCCGGTCATCACGCCGATTTCCGCCTGGAATCGCTGGGGCACCAGTTGGAACACCGATCCGTTGCCGACGCCCAGCGCCAGCATCGCCGCGACGAAGAAGCCAAGCGCTGACACCAGTGTCGAAGCATAGGCTACGCCCGCCAGCGCCAGCGCGGCGGCGAGATAGACCATCATCAGCGCCTTGACCCCACCGATCCGGTCAGCCAGCGCCCCGCCCATCGGACGCACGAGCGACCCGGCGAACACGCAGCCTGCCGTGCAATATCCGGCGGTAACCGGCGTCAGGCCGAACTGGTCGGTGAAGTAGATCGGCAAGCTGGCGGCAAGGCCAACGAAACCGCCAAAGGTCACCGAATAAAAGCCCATCAGCCACCAGGCATCGGCCGTCTTCAGCGGCTGGAAATAATCCACCAGCTTCTTGGGCGCGGGCGCGTTCGGCGCATTCTTCGCCATCACCATGTAGAGGACAAACACGATGGTCAGCGGAATGCAGGCAAGCCCCAGCACCGCGTTCCAGCCGAACAGCTTCGCCAGGATCGGCGCGAACAGCGACGCCAGCACCGTGCCGGAATTGCCCATGCCCGCAAGGCCCATGGCCTTCCCCTGATGTTCAGGCGGATACCAGCGGCTGGCGAGCGGCAGCGCGATCGCGAAGCTCGCCCCGGCAAAGCCCAGGATCACGCCCAGCGCCAGCGTGCCGGCAAAGCTGTTCACGCCCATGAACCAGGCGGTGAAAAGGCCCAGGATCACGATCACCTGGCTGATCGCGCCGGCCTCCTTGCAACCGATGCGATCGACCAGCAGGCCGTTCACCACGCGCAGCAGCGCGCCCGTGAGCGTCGGCACTGCGACCATCAGTCCCTTTTCAGCGGGCGTCAGGCCCAATGTCTGCGAGATCGAAGGCGCGAGCGGCCCCAGCACCACCCAAACCATGAAGGCGAGGTCGAAATACAGGAAAGCGGCGACCAGGGTCGGCGTGTGTCCGGCCTTCCAGAAGCTGGTCTGGCCGACTTCTCCCTCGCCGCCTTTCTCGCGGTCCCAATAAGCAGTTGCCATGATGACGTCCCTCAATCTTGTGAAATGGACACAAAAAAAGCCGCTCTCCGGACGATCGCTTGTCACGACATCCGGCCAGCGGCTTTGCTGCAAATCTGATTTTGGAGAGCTCGACCCCATCCCTGGGCGGGCTCATCCCTATACGCGCCTCGTCGCGCGACCTTTTCCTTATCTAGCGATTCGCTTCATGTTGCAAGGCACAATTTTTCTGTGACCCTCTCCTGCGCGCCGCCATTTCAGAAGCTCGCAAGGAAATCCTCGATCCGCTCAGGGTCGAACACCCGCCCGTCGAAGAAGCTATCCGGCCCCAGCGTCAATTCGCCGCGCTTCGATCCGACCGCCAGTGGCGACGCGACCGCGCCTTCCACCTTCATGCTCGCGCCGGGTATCGGCACATTGCTGTCGGCCAGTGCCCGGCGGAAAATATCGGGGCGGAACACGGACCCGGCCTTGGCGGCGTTCTCCGCTGTATGCTCCACCATCTTCCACCGTACGAGCTGCGAATAGAGCCACAGCGCCTGGCTGCGCCACGGGAACGGCGTCGCCTCCCGCGAAAAGAGCAGGAAATCCGGCATTTCGAGCGGCGCCAAGCCCTCACGCGCAGTGATGCGCCCCGTTAACGCCCGCAGGATCACATCGGCAGGCTGATCGACAAGATGCGGCTGGGACAGCAGATGCGCCAACCCCTCATGGTTCGCCCGATCGTCGCACCACGCAGCGGAGCGGACGAGCGCCCGGATCAGCGCGTCCACCGCCTGCGGATTTTCCTCCAGCCAGGGCGTGCGGAAAGCCAGAACCTTCTCCACCCCGCGCCGCCAGATCCGCTCGCCGATCGCCACAGCCTCGGCCAGCCCCGCATCCACCGCCGCGCTACCCCAGGGTTCACCGGCGATAAAGCCGTCAATCTCGCCCGCCCGCATCGCTTCGACAGTGAGCGATGGCGGCACCACCCGCAGCAGCACGTCCCGATCGGGATCGACGCCAGCGCTCGCCAGCCAATAGCGCAGCATGATCGCGTGGCTGGAAAAGCGGTGGACGACGCCGATCACCGGCTTGCGTTTCCACAGACCAATGGCGGCTGCGAAGTCATGCGCCGTGCCGAGTGGATCGTCGAGCCGCGCGACCACATCGGGATCGAGCGCCTGCGCGAATTCGCGCGCCATCACCAGCATATTGCCGTTGACGTTGAGCTTGTAGGGCGCGGCGAGCGGCGCGGGCTGCTGGCTCAATCCCAGCGTCACCGCTATCGCCAGCGGCGCCAGCATATGCGCGGCCTGGACCTGCCCGAACACCAGCCGGTCGCGCAGCGTCGCCCAACTTGTCGTGCGGACGAGGTCAAGGGCAATCCCCTCTTCCTCCGCAAAGCCCTTTTCCCGCGCTACCGCCAGCACGGCGGAGTCGGTCAGCGGCAGATAGGCGATGCGCAAGGCTGTCGTCATAAGCCTCCTCCCAACAAGTCGCTGGCGGTTATCAGGGCTTGAGCGACATCCACGATCTTCTTCCCCTGATTCATCGCGCTCGAGCGCAGCAGCGCATAGGCGTCCGGTTCGCTGATGCCCCGCTGGCTCATCAATATGGATTTGGCGCGGTCTATGATCTTGCGGTCCGACAGCGCCGTGCGCGCCTCGTCCAGTTCGGTTTGCAGCTTGGCGAAGGCGTTGAAGCGGCGCACGGCAAGTTCCAGCACCGGCTTCACCCGTTCCTTGCGCAGGCCATCCACCACATAGGCGGACACGCCCGCATCGATCGCCGCGCCGATCATCGATTCGTCCGACTGGTCGACGAACATCGCAATCGGCCGGGCGAGCGCGCGGCTGACCGACAGCATCTCTTCCAGCATGTCACGGCTGGGGCTGCCCAGGTCCATCAGCACCACGTCTGGCGCCATGCGTTCCAGCCGCGCGACGAAGCCGCCGCGCGGGGGAACGATATGGATATCGTCATAGCCTGCCTCGCGCAGTCCTTCCTCCAGGACCGTCGCGCGCAGGCCGCTGTCATCGATGATGACGATTCGCATTTGGACCCTGCCCTTTTGCCCTTTCAGTGACGACGATGCTGCGCCGCGTCAATCGGGCGAGCGCGCTGCGGTTGCCTGCGCGCTCCTCCTGCGGTATCGTCGCGGCCTCATTCGGAGGATCGGCAACATGGACATCAACCTGATCGCACAGCCCCAACGCTTTGCTTTCAGGAATGTTTTTGCCCGTGCCTTCGATCACATTATCGCATATCAGCTGGTCCGCGCCTGACGGGACACCCGTCCTTTCGGACCTCGACTTTCGTTTCACTTCCGAGCGGATTGGTCTTGTCGGGCGCAATGGCGTCGGCAAATCGACGCTGCTCGCGCTCATTTCCGGCAGGCTGACGCCAGGCACCGGCACCATGCATCTGGACGGCACGGTGGCCGAACTGCGCCAGACGGTGCAGGTCGCGCCTGACGAGACCATCGCCGATCTGTTCGGCGTGCGGCATGCGCTGGCGCTCCTGTCCAAGGCCGAACGCGGTGAGGCTGAAATGAGCGAACTGGAAGCCTGCGATTGGACGCTGCCATCCCGCGTCGAGGAAGCCTTAGCCGAAACCGGCCTCGAAGCCTCACCCGATACGCCCCTCAACCAATTGTCAGGCGGGCAACGGACGCGGGCGGCGCTTGCCGGGGCGATCTTCGCCCGGCCCGATTTCCTGCTTCTCGACGAGCCGACCAACAATCTGGATGCGGACGGCCGGACTGCCCTGATCGCCCTGCTCGCACGCTGGCGCGCGGGCGCGATCGTCGTCAGCCACGACCGCACGCTGCTGGAGGAAATGGAGGCGATTGCCGAACTGACCACGCTGGGCATCAGCCGCCATGGCGGCAATTTCTCCTCATGGCAGGCGCGCAAGGCGGTGGAACTGGCCGCCGCCGAGCAGGACCTCGCCAACGCTGAACGGCACCAGAGGGAGATCGCCAGGCGCACGCAGATCGCGACCGAACGCAAGCAGCGCCGCGATGCCGCAGGAGCCCGCAAGGGCGCGAAGGGCGACATGCCGCGCATCCTGATCGGCATGCGGAAAGACCGCGCCGAAGGATCAGGCGGGGAGGCCGCACGGCTGGCCGAGCGCCTGCGCCGCGAGTCCGAACAGGCAGCGCAAGCCGCGCGGCAACGGATCGAAGTCGTGGAAAGCCTGACGGTCGCCCTCCCCTCTGCCGCCGTCTTGCCGGGCCAGCGGATCGTGACGCTCGATCAGGTCACGGCGGGCCATGAACCCGGCGCGCCTGTCCTCAAGGGCCTGTCCCTCACCGTCAACGGCCCGGAACGCATCGCGATCGTCGGTCCCAATGGCGCCGGCAAGTCCACGCTGCTGCATGTGATCGCGGGCAGCCTTGCGCCGATGTCGGGACAGGTCGATCGGCACGTCGCCTGCGCGCTGCTGGACCAGAAGGTGGAGCTGCTCGATCCTGCCGCCAGCATCGCGGACAATTTCGCGCGGCTCCACCCGGACACAACCCACAACCAAGTGCGCGCCGCCCTCGCGCGCTTTCGCTTCCGCGCCGACCTCGTCCTGCAAAAGGCCGGGAGCCTCAGCGGCGGGCAATTGCTGCGCGCGGGTCTCGCCTGCGTGCTGGGCGGCACGATGCCACCGCCGCTGCTGATGCTGGACGAACCCACCAATCATCTCGATCTCGACAGCATCGCGGCGATCGAACAGGGCTTGGCGGGCTATGATGGCGCGCTGATTGTCGTCAGCCACGACCCCGCCTTCCTGCGGGCCATCGGCATCGAACGGGAGATCAGCCTGACTTAATGCGCCGCCGACATGTCCACGCGCGCGACCGGCTTGGGCGCGACCCAGACCAGCGCGGCTGCCACGAACAGGATCAACGATGCGATGACGAAGATGTGGTTCATCGACAGCACCGTCGCTTGCTGCTCCACCAGATTGGCGATCATCTGCGGCGTCTGCTCCGGCGAAAGCCCAGCTCCAGCGATCCGGGAGCCCACGTCGGGGCCTAGCGCCGACACCATCTCATTGCGCGCGACCCGCTGTCCGTTGCCCCAGCCGGTCAGGACGAGAGAAGTCGAGATCGCCACTGCCATGGTGCGCAGGAAATTCTGCATACCCGCCGCCGATGCCATTTCCTCTGGCTTGACCGAACCCAGCGTCAGCGTGGTGAGCGGAATGATGAAGAAAGGCATGGCGAAACCCTGCACGACCTGCGGCAGCGATAGCGTCCAGAAATCCGCGCCACTCGTCCATCCCGCGCGCCACAAGGTGGCAAAGCCCATCCAGGTCACGGACACCGAAATCAATATGCGCACATCCACCTTGCCCACGGCCCGCCCCGCGATCGGCGCGACCAATATGGCTGTCATGGCGGTGAAAGCCGTCACCAGGCCCGCCCAGAAAGCCGTGTAGCCCATCGACATCTGGAGCCATTGCGGGATGACGACAATCCCCGCGAAATAGGCGCCGAAGCACAGCGACAAGGTAAGCACGCCCGATGTGAAGCCGACATGGCGAAACACGCGCAGGTCGACGATCGGATGCTCTTCGGTCAGTTCCCAGATGATGAAGGCGAGGAAGCCAATCGCTGCCAGAACGGCCAGCGTCACGATCATGGGATCAGCGAACCAGTCATGATCGCGCCCTGTATCGAGCATGATCTGAAGACAGCCGATCCAGAAGATCAGCAGGGCCAGCCCGATAAAGTCGATCGGCAGCTTCTTGCGGTCGGTCTCCGCCGGCGCCAGCAATACCATCGCGGCAAAGACACAGATGGCGGCGATCGGCAGGTTGATGAAGAAGATCCAGTGCCAGCTCCAATTGTCGCTGATATAGCCGCCGATGATCGGCCCCAACGCTGGCCCGGCGAGCGTGGTCATGGCCCAAAGTCCCATCACCTTGCCCCGCTGTTCAGGCGGGAAGATGCGCATGAGCAGGGTCTGCGACATCGGCATCAGCGGTGCGCCGCAAAGGCCCTGCCCGATGCGGCATGCGACGATCATGCCAAGCGTGGTCGAAATTCCGCAAAGAAAGGAGAATAGCCCGAAGCCGACCATGCCCCAGATGAACAGCCGCACAGTGCCGAAACGCTGGGACAGCCAACCTGTGAGCGGCAGGCAAATCGCCTCCGCCACCGCATAGGATGTGATGATCCAGGTCCCTTGGTCGGCCGTAATACCCAGATTTCCGGCGATATGCGGCACTGACACGTTCGCGATGGTAAGGTCCAGCACGACCATGAAATTGCTGAGCGCCAGCACCAGCCCGGCGAGCATTCGCCGCCGGGGGTCGAGGAAGAATTTTTCGGCCGCCTCGGTCACCCGCCGGTCCTCAATGGCCCGACAGGTCGATCTCGACCTCGGTCGAGAGGCCTACGCGCAGCGGATGGGCGGCGAGTTCACGCGGATCGAGCGCAATGCGCACGGGCAGGCGCTGGACCACCTTGATCCAGTTGCCGGTCGCGTTCTGCGCGGGGATCAGCGCCAGCGACGATCCGGTGCCGCCGGAAAAGCCGACGACCTTGCCATGATAGACGACATCCCCGCCATATATGTCGGCGACGACCGTCGCTGGCATGCCGACACGAACCCGCCGCAGCTGCCTTTCCTTGAAATTGGCGTCGACATAGACTTGGGCGAGGGGGACGATGCTCATGATCGGGCTGCCCTGCGCGACGCGCTGGCCCACCTGCACCTGACGCCGTGTCACGACGCCGTCGATCGGCGCGCGGATGATCGTGCGATCAAGGTCAAGCCGCGCATTTTCCAGCTTCGCCTTGGCGGCCAGCACGGCGGGGTCCGTTTCGATGGTCGATCCGCTGACAAGCGCATCGTTCGCGGCAAGCTGCCCCTTGGCCGCGCCCTGCGTCGCCCGCGCCGTGGCCACCGCCGCGCGCGCCTGCTCCAGCCCAGCCCGCGCCGAAGCGAATGCCTTGCGCGCGCTGGTCACTTCTTCACCGGAAACCGCGCCCTCGGGCGACAGCGCCTCTCGCCGTTGCAGGTCTACCTGCGCCTTTTCATAATCGGCCTGGGCGGCGGCAAGCTGCGCGTTCGCCTGCGCAATGTCAGCGCCGCGCGCCTGCACCTGGGCGGACAGCGACGTGCTGGTGGCGGCCGTCTGGCGGAAGCGGCGACGCGCCTCGGCAAGATCGGCCTCCGCCTGCGCCAATGCGATCCGCGCATTGGTGGGGTCCAGCCGCACCAATATGTCGCCGCGCTTCACCGCTTGGGTATCGGTCACCCGCACTTCCACGGCCTGCGCGGAAATGAGCGGCGTCACCTGCGCGATCTCGGCATTCACATAGGCATTGTCGGTGCTGACATGGTTGCGGCCGATCAGCAGATACCAGATCGCGTAGATCGCCCCGATGACCAGCACGACTGCGGCCAGCCGGATCAGCCACTTCTTGCGCTGCTCCATCCGCGCGCTCTTGTCGGCGCTGGTATCTGCGGTGAATTCGGGGGCTGCATCAGCCATTGGTCAGGTCCTTGGACGATGTGCCGCTGGAGGCAAAGCCGCCGCCCAGCGCGCGAATGAGGGCTATGTCAGTGGAAAAGGTGAGCGCTTCCAGCTCCGCGACCGATTGGCGCGCGGAAAGCAGCTGGTCCTCGACATTCAGCACGTCGAGAAAGGTGAAAAGGCCGCCCCGGTAGCGCTTCTGCGCAATCGAATAGGCCTCTTCCGAAGCGGTCAGCGCCGCCCGCGCGTCGGTCAGCCGCTGTTCCAGCAAGCGGCGGCCGGTGACGGCATCCGCCACGTCGCGATAGGCGCCCAGCACGGTCCGGTCATAATTGGCGACGGCTTCGTCGAAAGTCGCCCGCGCACCGCGATAACGGCCGCTGAGTTCCCCGCCATGGAAAATGGGCAAGCTGATCGCCGGGCCCACCGTGCCGAACAAGGCATCCTTGCTGAACAGCTTGTCGATGAACGAGCGCGGGCCGGTCTGCGACGGGTCGGTGAAGGAGGAATTGTAGCCAAGCGACTGCACACCGACCAAGGCGCTCAGGCGAATGGCCGGGAAGAAATCCGCGTGCGCCACCTTGATGCGCTTGGCAGCGGCCTCGGTCCGCACGAGCGCGGCGGCGACATCGGGACGGCGGGCAACCAGATTGGTCGTGACATCGGCAGGCAGGCCCAGGCCAGCGATCGTGCCAAGATGCGGCTGGGTGATGGCCAGGCCCCGGTCAGGCCCCGCCCCGATCAGCGCCGCGATCTGATGCCGGCGCACGGCGATGGACTGGTCGATGCCCGCCAAAGCGGCGCGGGCGGCGGAAACCGTCGCATCGGCCTGCCGCACGCTACCCCTCGTCTCCAGGCCGTTGCGCTGCCGATCCGCCACCAGTTTCTGGCTCGCGGACCGGATCGCGAGCGCGCGCTCCTGGATCGCCCGCTGATCGAACAGGCGGGCGAGGTCGGCATAGGCATCGCCGATGCCGGTCGTCAGCGCCAGCCGCGCCTGTTGCGCATCGAAACGCGCCGCTTCCGCTTCCGACGTGGCGGCGGCGAGCGCGGCCCGGTTCCGACCCCACAGATCAAGATCGAAATTCAGGTCCAGCGCGGCCCGTCCGGTGCCCAGCCAGCCCTTGGGGACGAAATCCTTCGGCAGCCCCATATTATAGCTTTGCTTCGTCGCGGCGGCTGAACCCTCAAGGTCCAGCGAAGGCGCAAGCGGAGCCCCGGCCTGTTGCGCGGCGGCACTAGCCTGGCGAAAGCGCGCGGCGGCGGCGGCAAGATCGGGCGATCCCGCCAGCCCCTCTTCCATCAGCGCATCAAGCTGCGAGTCGCCATAGGCCTTCCACCATCCGTCAGCAGGCCAGAGCGCAGTGCCCCGGCCGAGCGTCTCCGAAGCGGCGATGCTGGACGCGGGCCGAGGCGTAGGGGCCTCGCCCAGATCAGGAACAGCCGCACAGGCGGAAAGCGCCAACAGCACCGCCGTCAGGCTTCCAGCGTGAAGGAAATGGTTCAATCGAAATGGAAACATAGAAACCGTACCATGTGGTATGAAAAACGCATTTGCGCCTGGTGCATGGCCTTGTCAACCTAATTATCGTACTATATGGTACGCTTTTATGACGTCCCCTGCTGACAATGCCTGCCTGTCCCGCCGTGAAGTCCGGCGCCGCGATCGCCGCGACGCCATAATCGCGGTTGCGAAAAGATCGTTTCTGGAAAATGGCTATGCCGCCACGACCATGTCCTCGATCGCCGCTGAACTTGGCGGATCAAAGGGCACCTTATGGAGCTATTTCCCTGGTAAGGAGGAATTATTTGCCGCCGTCCTGCGCGATGCGACGGAGGTCTATCATGCCAGCCTCGCCCAATTGCTCGACACTGGGGATGATCTTGAACCGACATTGCTGCGCTTCAGTAACGACCTGCTGCGCAAGGTGACATCGCCCGAGGCGATCGCGCTGCACCGACTGGTCGCGGCGGAAGCGAGCCGCTTTCCAGAGATGGGCGCGATCTTCCACGAACTTGCCCCTCTCCACACACGCAACCTGCTGGCTCGTTTCCTTGCGGGGGCGATGGACAAGGGGCAGTTGCGGCGGGCCGACACCATGCTCGCCGCGCGCACGCTGGTGGTGCTGACGCTCTCAGGCTGTCATCAACAGATGATCTGGGGCGAAATGACAATAGCCTCCGCGGAACAGATCGAAGCCGACGCATCCTTCGCCGTGGATTGTTTCCTGCGCGCCTACGCGCCTGAAACCGACGCACCGAAGCCCTGACTCACGCATTAACCATTTTTTTGCACACTTATCCTAGATCAAGGTGTTGGAGGGAATCCACGCCATGCAGTTCTTCAAGGCTATCGACAGCGGCAACAGCTCCAGCACAGAAGGCAGCCGCCAGCCTCGCCGCCGCCGGCTGCTGCTGATCGACGAGGAGGAAACCGCTCGGGCCGTGATCGGACGTCGCCTTTCCCATCTGAATTATGATGTGGCGCTCGCTGAAAACGGCTTTGTTGCCCTGAACCGCCTTCTTACGCGGCCGGTGGACATCATCCTGATCGACATGGGGCTTATGATCCTTCCAGCGATCGCCACCATGAAGAAGATCCGCGCGGCCGGACTCGCCGGCCATGCGAGCTTCGTGATGATTGCCGGGCGGCAGGAACGCTGCAGCGTCATCGAAGCACTGGAGTCGGGTGCGGACGATTATGTCGCCAAGCCGTTCGACTTCGATGTGCTGGACGCGCGTCTGCGCCATCTCTGCCAACGCTCGGACGAGATACATGCACTCACCCGCCACAATGCCGAACTCGACGCCCGCATCGCGCGGCGCGCTGTGGAGCTTGGTGAAACGCGCGACGCGCTGGCGCTTCTGCAAGCCGACAGGGCACGGCTTGTCTCCTCGATCCAGGCGCTGAATGACGAGATCATGAGGCTGAGCGCCGGCCGCGCCTGACCAGGCGCCCTGCTCAATATTCTAGCGCTTGAGCCAGCGTGTCGCGCCGAACCAGCCGCCGATCCCGATCGCCATGATGACGCAGACCGCGACGACGCCCCAGAACGCCCAGGGGGCATGGGCAAAGGGGATGCCGTCGACGTTCATGCCCAGCAACCCTGTCAGGAAGGTCAGCGGCAGAAACACCAGCGCCACGACCGATATGACAAGCGCCTGCCGGTTCATCTGCTCGGCGCGCAGGTCCGTCAGTTCTTCATGCGCCAGCGCCGACCGCTCCCGTACTGCCTCCAATTCCTCGGCCATGCGGGCGCAACGGTCCGCCGCTTCCTGCAAATGCAGCCGGTCGTCGTGATGCAGCCAGGGCGCATCCGCCGCTGACAATCTTTCAAGCGCCTGACGTTGCGGCGAAATGAAGCGGCGATAGCCGATCGCTGAGGCACGGATTTCCGATACCTGGCGCCGTACCTCCGCCGCGCCGCTGCCGCTCAGGCTGCTTTCGATCTCATCCAGATCATCTCCAAGCTGGGCGACTTCGGGGTCAAGCGCTTCGGTGATTTCCTGCGCAAAGACCGCAATCAGGTCGCCCGGATCGCGAATCTCTCCGGCCAGCATCCGCGTCACCACCGGCTCCATCGCCGCGAGCGGCCGGTAGCTGACGGTAATCACGCGCGCATGTTCGGCCCACAGGCGGATCGACACCAGCGGATCGCCGCTGCCCCCCTCATCCACGCCCAGGCCGCGCAGGTTGATGAGCGCGCCATGCGCCATCAAGGTGCAACGCGGCCGGGTTTCCTGCGCCAGTAGTGCCGACAGCGCCGCCTGCGGCATATGGTCGCAGCGCGATACGATGCTTCGCGCATCCTCCTGCCAGCCATCGGCATGGATCCAGCTGAATGCCGCATGGTCCGCCTGCGCGCAAAACGCATCGAGCGAGATTTCGCGGGCCGCATCGCTGTCATAGACGAACACCCGGCTCATCGCGGCATCTCCAGCCAGAGCGAGAGCCCCTCGCTTGGGCCTTCCGGTGGCGCGTCGGCAGGGATGCGCACGGCATCGGCGCGCGCGCGGTCGAGGATCGCGGGGGGCACGCCGGGTTCATGATAGATGCGATCCGCCTCCCCCAGCAGACGCGCCGCGCGGAGCGTCAGGTCATCAGGGTCGTCCGACAGCAGGCGCAACGCAACCAGACGGGAAGGCTCGGCCTCCCCCTGCTCCGCCAGCCAAAACGGCACCGCGTCGACCGCATCCTCGCGCAACGGATCGATCAGCCCGCCTGCCGACAGGCCCGTGTCGATTGCACGCCGACGCGCGCTCGCATCGGGCCAGCGCGCGCGAATAGCGGCACGCGCATCATATAATGCGGCGGCCAGCTTCCCGAGCCGTTGCGGCAAGAGCGCCTCGATCCGCTGCCGCAGCGCCTTCGCCAGCCCTGCCGACGCGCCGCCCGTGCCGATGGCGATCAGCACCGGCTCGCGGTCAATGATGGCGGGCAAGGTAAAATCGCACAGCTCCGGCCGGTCGGTCGCATTCACCAGCACGCCCCGCGCCTTCAGCCGGGCCACGGTCGCATCATCGCCATCGGCGACGATCGCGATCCCCGCATCCGCATCCTCACCGACGACATGTGCGCCTGCGCGTTCCAGCAGCCGCCGCTTGGCGTCCACAGCTTCGCCCGATCCCGTCAGGATAACGGCCCTGCCCCTCAACACCAGGAAGACGGGCAGGCTTTGCATCAGCCCTGCACCCAGTCGGGAATCTTGTCCGCCTCGATCAGCGCCTCGATCGGCGGGCGTGCCCGCACCACCGCCCATTTGTCGCCCGACACTAGCACTTCTGGCGTCAGCGGGCGGCTGTTGTAGGTCCCTGCCATAGTCGCGCCATAAGCGCCCGCCGTCATGAAGGCGACCAGATCGCCCGCCTGCACCACGTCCATGTCACGGTGCATGGCAAAGGTATCGCCCGTCTCGCACACCGGTCCCACCACATTGGCGGTCTCGCGCGCGCCCGAAGGATTAACGGCGCGGATATCATGCCAGGCATCATAGAGGCTGGGCCGCATCAGGTCGTTCATCGCCGCATCGACGATGACGAAC
>JAEZCS010000207.1 GCA_023433445.1 Pseudomonadota bacterium
GCATGGGGAAGGCGTTAGCCGAAGCAAGCCCGGCGGCGAAGGAACTGTTTCAGGAGGTCGATGACGCCCTGTCGCAACATTTGTTCCGCATCATGGTCGAAGGTCCGGAAAGTGACCTTACCCTCACCGAAAACGCCCAGCCAGCGATCATGGCGAATGCCCTCGCGACGCTGCGCGTGATGCAGAAGGAAGGCGGCTTCTCGCTGGCGGAAAAGGGCGATTACGTCGCTGGCCACAGCCTTGGCGAGTATAGCGCGCTGTGCGCCGTCGAAGCGTTCGATATCGGCACGACCTCGCGCCTCCTCAAGCTGCGTGGTCAGGCGATGCAGGCTGCGGTGCCCGTGGGCGAGGGCGCGATGGCGGCCCTGCTCGGCGCTGACATCGAAAAGGCTCAGGCCCTTGCGGATGCAGCGGCGGAAGGCGAAGTCTGCACCGTCGCAAACGACAATGATCCGACCCAGGTGGTGATCTCCGGCCATCGCGGTGCGATCGAGCGGGCGGTTGCCCTGGTGAAGGATCATGGCATCAAGCGCGGCGTGCTGCTGCCCGTCTCCGCTCCATTTCATTGCCCGCTGATGCAGCCCGCTGCCGAAGCTATGGACGAAGCGCTGGCGAAGGCAGCGATCAACACGCCGCTACTCCCTGTCTACGCCAACGTCCTCGCCGCACCGATCGCCGATCCGGAAGAAATCAAGCGCCGCCTGGTCGAGCAGGTGACGGGCCGCGTCCGCTGGCGCGAATCCGTCGCGGCCATGTGGGACGCGGGCGTGACCGAGTTCGTTGAACTTGGTGGCAAGGTGCTCGGTCCCATGGTCAAGCGCATCGCGCCCGACGCCACCGTTCGCAGCGTCGTCACCATGGACGACATCGAAGCCGCGCTCGCGACATTCTGAAGTTAAGGAAAAAAGCTATGTTCGATCTGACAGGCATGACCGCGCTGGTGACTGGCGCTTCGGGTGGCATCGGTTCCGCGATCGCCCGGTCCCTGGCGGCGCAGGGTGCGACGCTGGCGCTTTCGGGCAGCAATGAGGAAAAGCTCAAGGCCTTTGCGGCGGAGCTTGGCGGCGATCATAAGACGCTCGTCTGCAACCTGTCCGACCCCGCGGCGGTGGACGGCCTTGTCGCCCAGGCCGTGGAAGCCCTCGGCGGGAAGCTCGACATTCTCGTCAACAATGCCGGCATCACCCGCGACAACCTCATCATGCGGATGAAGGATGACGAATGGTCTGATGTCATCTCGGTCAATCTGGAAGCTGCCTTCCGCCTTGCCCGCGCTGCGGCCAAGCCGATGATGAAGGCCCGCTTCGGCCGCATCATCTCGATCACTTCGATCGTAGGCGTCACCGGCAATCCGGGGCAGGCCAACTATGCCGCTTCAAAGGCAGGCATTATCGGCATGTCCAAGTCGCTCGGCCAGGAACTGGCGAGCCGGGGCATCACCGTCAATTGCGTCGCACCCGGCTTCATCCGTTCGGCGATGACCGACGCGCTCAATGACGCGCAGAAGGGCGCCATTCTTCAGAAGATCCCTGCAGGCGACCTCGGCGCGGGAGAAGATATCGGCGCCGCCGTCGTCTATCTCGCCAGCCGCGAAGCGGGTTATGTCACGGGCCAGACATTGCATGTCAACGGCGGGATGGCGATGATCTGAACCTTGTAGAGGCATGGAAGGGGCGGCTCATCGGGTGGGAACGGGTCGCCCTGTGCCATTCGGGCGCAAGGATCGACGGAAATGATGCTTTTCGATCTTTTCTTGCCTCTTGCCTCTCTCGGAGCTTGCCTCTAGGGCATGCCTTAACAAATATTCACAACCTCAACGATACCCAGTAAAAAAGGACCACTCATGAGTGAGACCGCGGATCGCGTTAAGAAAATCGTCGTCGAACATCTGGGCGTCGAAGCCGAAAAGGTGACCGAGGATGCAAGCTTCATCGATGATCTGGGCGCAGACAGCCTCGACATCGTCGAGCTGGTGATGGCGTTCGAAGAAGAATTCGGCGTGGAAATCCCTGACGACGCAGCTGAGAAGATCGGCACCGTCAAGGATGCGATCGATTATATCGACAGCAAGCAGTAAGAATGTTGTGCGGCTGACCGGGGGGTCGGCTGCCTGACGTTTTTGAAGGAAATGGCTCCTCCTGTCCGGCACTCCGGATCTTGGGGAGCCTTTTCGTATCTGGCGCACGTTCACAAGCGCACTCGAAGCAGCTAAGGAGCGGCGCAAGCCTATGAAGATTTTCGGAGCAGTTGTATGCGTCGCGTAGTTGTAACCGGCCTCGGCATGGTGAGCCCGCTTGGCGGGGATGTGGAGACAACCTGGAAGAACATCCTTGCGTCGAAGTCCGGCGCAGCGACGATCGCGCGCTTCGACGCCAGCGAATATAAGTGCCGCATCGCGTGCGAAGTTAAGCCCGCTGACCATGAATATGGCTATGATCCGGGCCTGGACGTCGACCACAAGATCCAGCGTCAGGTCGATCCCTTCATCGTCTACGGCATTTCCGCCGCCAGCCAGGCGCTGCGCGACGCGGGCCTCGACAATATGAGCGAGGAAGAGCGTCTGCGGGCCGGGTGTTCGATCGGTTCGGGCATCGGTGGCCTGCCGGGCATCGAAAGCGAATCGCTGGTGCTGGCGAACAAAGGACCCGGCCGTGTTTCGCCGCACTTCGTTCATGGTCGCCTCATCAACCTGATTTCCGGCCAGGTTTCGATCAAATATGGCCTGATGGGCCCGAACCACGCAGTCGTCACGGCTTGCTCGACCGGTGCGCACTCGATCGGTGACGCCGCGCGCATGTTCGCGATGGACGATGCCGACGTCATGCTGGCGGGTGGCGCGGAAAGCGCGATCTGTCCGATCGGCATCGCCGGTTTCGCCCAGGCGCGCGCGTTGTCGACCGCCTTCAACGATACGCCGGAAAAGGCTTCGCGTCCCTATGACGTCAATCGCGACGGCTTCGTCATGGGCGAAGGCGCAGGCGTCGTCGTGCTCGAAGAATATGAGCATGCCAAGAAGCGCGGCGCACACATCTATGCCGAAGTCATCGGCTACGGCCTGTCGGGCGACGCCTATCACGTCACCGCACCTCATCCGGAGGGCAATGGCGGCTACCGCTCGATGGAAATGGCGCTCAAAAAGTCGGGCCTCAGCCTTGCCGACATCGACTATGTGAACGCGCACGGCACCTCGACCCCGCTCGGCGACGAGTTGGAGCTGGGCGCGGTCAAGCGCCTGTTCGGCGACAATATCGCGACCATGTCGATGAGCAGCACCAAGTCCGCCATTGGCCACCTTCTGGGCGGCGCGGGCGCGGTGGAAAGCATCTTCTGCATCCTCGCAATCCGTGACCAGATCGTGCCGCCGACGCTCAACCTTGATGAACCCAGCGAAAGCTGCGCGGGCGTCGACCTGGTCCCGCATGTGGCGAAGGAGCGGAAGGTCCGTGCGGTCCTCAACAACAGCTTCGGTTTTGGCGGCACCAACGCCTCGCTCATCATGAAGGCGATCTGAGGGTAGGGCGATGCGGCGGTTCGGGCTGGTTATCCTAGCGATCGGCCTGGCCGTTGCCGCCTTCGTGGCGTTCCGCTTCGTCTATGGCTGGACCGAAGCAGGCCCTGCGCCGCGTGACATAAGCGTCGTCGTGCCTAATGGCGCCACGATCACGGATGCTGCCGTCCTCCTGAAGCAGGCGGGCGCGGTGCGTTCCGCCGATGCCTTCTTGACGCGGACCAAGGTTTTCGGACGCGGAAGATCGATCAAGGCGGGCGAATTCCTCATCCCCAAGGGCGCGAGCAACGCCGATATTTTCGCTATCCTTCAAGGCGGGAAGACGCTCACCCGGCTGGTGACCATACCTGAAGGCATGCCGTCGATCATGGTCCATGAACGGCTGATGGCGAATGAGGAATTGACCGGTGATGTCCCGGTGCCTGCGGAGGGAAGCGTACTTCCCGACAGCTATGCTTTCGACAAGGGCGAAAGCCGCGCTGCCGTATTGAAGCGCATGCAGGACGCCATGACTCGCACTCTTGCCAAGCTATGGGCCGAACGCGCGCCCAACAGCGTGGCGAAATCGCCGGAGGAAGCCATTATCCTTGCCAGCATCGTTGAAAAGGAAACCGCGATCCCTGCGGAGCGGCCCACGGTCGCGGGCGTCTACGGCAATCGCCTGAAGGCCGGGATGATGCTTCAGGCCGACCCGACGATCATCTACCCGATCACCAAAGGCAAGCCGCTGGGCCGCCGAATCAAGAAGTCGGAGATCGCAGCCGTCAACGACTATAATACCTATGCGATGACGGGCCTGCCCAAGGGACCGATCGCCAATCCCGGCAGACTGTCGATCCTTGCTGTGCTGCATCCTGCCGAAACCAAGGCGCTCTATTTCGTCGCGGACGGAAAGGGCGGCCACATCTTTGCCGACACGCTCCAGCAACATAATGAGAATGTTCGCAAATGGTTCGAAATCCGCCGCGCTCGCGGAGAGCTTTAAGGGCTTTTTGCCCCTAATTTCCCGCCCCAGCACCCACTTCACTGTAAGACGCCCTTGGCTCGCAGCCGTGCCGCATAGAGCAGCTGTCCCGTCGCGATGGCGACGATCACCGAGGGAAACGCCGCCGCCGCCGCGCCCTTCACCGCCCATAGATCCGTTCCCAGGAAGCTGTAGCCAAATTGCGCCACCACCGCGATCAGCGACAAGGCAAACGGGCCAACCGCCGCCGCTTTCCGAAGCAACAACAGCAGTGCGCCAACAGTCCCTGCCCCCACCGCCACCGCATAGGCGGCCCAGGCCCAGCCCGGCATCTCTGCAAAGATGCGCGCCGTGTAAGGATCGCTTTTCGCCAGCGCGTCCAGATCAGCTCCATATTGCATGGCAAACGCCGCTACGCCGATGAGATTCCAGGCCAGCAAGCCAATAGCGATGATCTTGAAGGATCGCGACGCGCCCATAAGAGTTTCCCCCTCTCACAATTCTTTTCCATGCGACAGAGCCATCCTATAGATGCACCCAGCTGCGTGAAAGCATGCTGACCGGGAGATGACGAGATGATCGGACGTTCCGTACCTGATGTGACGCTGAAAACCCGCGTGCGCGATGAAAGCGTCGGCGGCCCCAATCCCTTCCGCTGGCAGGACGTTCAGACTGCCGATCTCTTCAAGGGCAAACGGGTGGTTGTCTTCTCGCTGCCGGGCGCCTTCACGCCGACCTGTTCGACCGAACAATGCCCGGCATTCGAACGCTATTATGACGAATTCAAGGCGCTTGGGCTCGATGAGGTCTATTGCATCTCGGTCAATGATGCCTTCGTCATGTATCAATGGGGCAGGCATCTGGGCATCAAGAATGTGAAGTTGCTGCCGGACGGGTCCGGTGACTTCACGCGCCGCATGGGCATGCTGATCAAGAAGGATCATCTCGGCTTTGGTCAGCGCAGCTGGCGCTATGCCATGATCGTCGACGATGGTCAGATCGTTGCCTGGTTTGAAGAGCCGGGCATCAACGACCTGGGCGAAGACGATGACCCCTATGGCCAGTCGAGCCCGGAAACGGTGTTGGAATGGCTGAAGGAGCATCCGTCTGTCTGACGGCTTGGGCGGAGCGCCGATCGTCGTGACGGCGCTCATGGGCGCGGAGGATTTTGCATGGGCAGATGGCCTCCGTCGCGCCCATTTTCCACCGGAACGCAACAAGGTGCCCGCCCATATCTCGCTTTTCCATCATCTCCCGCCGTCACTGCTGCCGGAACTCAGCGGCCGCTTGAAGGCATATGGCGCCGGACCTTCGCCGCTCGCCATGATAACCGGCGTCAGGCTGCTTGGTCGGGGTGTGGCGTTCGACGTTCGGAGTGACGGCCTGCTCGCCATCCGGGATGAACTGGCTGAAGCTTTCCGGGGGCTCTTGACCCCGCAGGATCAGGCGCGTCCCCGCTTGCACATCACTGTCCAGAACAAGGTGGACCCTGCCATCGCTCGCGCGCTGGCTGATCAGTTTAAGGCCGATTTTCGGCCTCGTGCGCTTCAAATATCGGGTCTGGCAGCCTGGCATTATCGCGACGGTGGAACCTGGGAACTTGCTAAAAAGACCAGTTTTCGTTCAGCCCGCGTCCTCATATAGCTCCAGCGGCAGCGCATCGGGATCGGCGAAGAATGTAAAGCGCCGCTCTGTATAGGGGTCGACCCGGACCGGCTCACAAGCGACCCCTGCCGCTTCCAGACGCGCTATTTCAGCATCCAGGTCCTGCACGCAAAAGGCCAGGTGCCGCAGCCCGCACGCCTCGGGACGCGACGGGCGGGGC
>JAEZCS010000126.1 GCA_023433445.1 Pseudomonadota bacterium
GAACCGGCCATTGAAATCCATCGAAGCAGGCGGACGGCTGTACGCCGCTACTCTCATTCGATGATCATTTAGTGAACTGCAATGCTGCCATTTGCCGAATTCGCTTGCTGATCGATAATCGTAGAGCACTTTTGGCAGCGCCTGTGCCAATGTTAGCAGCAGGCGGTGCTGCTTGCCGCCCTTCAATCGATTAAAGCGAGGTTCGGCCGCCATCGATCGCGAGGATCGTGCCCGTGAGAGGGGACGCCTTGTCGGACACCAGGAACAGGGCGCTTTTCGCGACCTCTTCGATTTCCAGTATCCGGCCCATGGGCATCTGCCTGACGAGCTCGTCGACAATATGCTTCGTCTCTTGATTGGCCAGCAAGCCCTCGATCATAGGGGTTCTGATCGATGCCGGGCAGATTGCATTGACCCGTATGTTGTTCTTGGCGAGTTCGACGGCCATCATCTTGGTAAGCAGGATCAGTCCGTGCTTGGCGATCGGATAGGTTGGCGCACTGCCCACCGGCGGCTTGAGCGCGGCGGCTGAACTGGTGAACAGGATCGATCCGCCGCCGCGTTTCAGCATTTCGTCAACTGCAAGCCGGGCGCCGAAGAAGCCCGCCTTCAGGTGGACGTTCATCTGCTGGTCCCAGTCTTCCTCCGTCAGGTTACGATGATAACCGGCTTCCTCGGCTGAGACTGCTTTGCTGGCGGTACCTGCATTGTGCCAGAAGATGTCGACGCCGCCATAGGTTTGCGCGGCGAAGGCCATCAGCCTTTTAAGATTGCTCACGACGGTAACATCACAGCGGCAATAGGCGGCCTGGTTTTCAGCTTCGCGAATATCTTTGGCCGTAGCCTCTCCGGCTTCGTCATTCATGTCGCTGATGATGAGCTTTGCCCCCTCTGCTGCAAAGAGGATGGCGGCCTCGCGACCTATGCCGGATGCTGAGCCGGTGATGACGGCGACCTTGTCTTTGAGTTGCATGATTGTTCGTCCCTTTCGGTGAAAAGATCAGCCTCAGCCGACCGAGGCAAAAACATCCGCTACGTTGCTGACCTCTTCGAGGTTCTTGAATTGGTGCACCGCCCAATCAAGCCTTTCGGCAGGCACCGGTCGTGCCGCATAGGATGCGCAGTCCTTGAACTTCGCGATCAAACCGTCCCAAGTCATCGGCTTTTCAGGATGTCCGTAGGCGCGCGGCTGGCGTCGGGATAATGTGCGTCCGTCTCGCGTGATGATCTCCAACTCACCGCCAGGGAAGCCGGATCCGGGCAGGAAATTGTAGCTTTCGTCGTACCGCGAATAGACCCTGTCCGCCATCGCGAGCAGCTGCTCGTCGCGAAGATTGTCTTCAAAGAAGTCGCGGATGGTCACGTCTCCCCGCTGCATCGCGATCGCGACCGAAAAGGGAATGCTGAGCTTTGCCAACATGCCGTTACGCGGCCGACGCCATTCATCGAGCGGTTCGGTCTGGCCGCGCGCGAAGTCACCGACGGTAACGGTGATCGCTTCAACGTCATCTGGCGACAGATCATGCTCGCGGATGATTTCACGGATCATGTCGATATGCACATGAGTGAAGCCGCAAGACGGCCATGGTTTGAAGCCATCCCTGCGCACGTCCCAGCGTTGACCGAGTTCGCCGACCAGCACTTCGCGATCATAGTCCCCGCCATAATAGACGTTCCAGAAGCCCGCGGGCCCTTCAAGGCTGTTGCGGACGCCGCTGATGTTGCGCTGGGCCATGAGCGCGGCGCGCACGCCGACTTCGCCAGGAACGGCATGGCCGAAGCCGCGTATGGTGGAATCCTTGCCGAACACGATTTCATGGGTGCCCGCCGACTGGATGAAGGCGAGGCCAAGCGCATTGACCGTCCTGTCCCAGTCGAGACCCAGCAACTTGCAACAGGCCAGCGTTGCCGCGAATACGCCGAACACGGGCGCGGGGTGCCACGGGGCCATCTTGCCGCCCGGCTTGCCCGCCGCCAAGGTCATGCGGCATTGCAGATCGACGCCCAGCGCCACTGCAGTGATGAACGCCTTGCCATCGATGTTGCCGAGCCGCTCAGCCATGGCGATGGCGGCGGGCATCACGGGCGAGGAAATATGGGCGGCGTCCGGGTGGAGGTCGCTAAAATCCTGACAATTAGCCATGGCTCCGTTGACATAGCCTGCATGCCAAGCGGGCAACTTGCGGCCGAAGCCAAGGATGGTCGCCTCTTCCTTGCCGCCAGCGTCGAGCATCAGGTCGACTAGTTCGCGCGCTTCGGGAGAGGTCGTACTGGCGGGAATGATAACGCCAACGGTATCAAGGATGGCCTTCTTGGTCATATCGACCACGTCAGCTGGGATATCTTCGTAGGAATGCCGAGCGGAATGCCGGGCGAAGGTGAAAGCTGCGTCTTCCAGCGGAGGAGTCGGCGATAGTGTCATGGAAATTCCCGCCTAGGGTTTGGGTGAGCTGTGAACGGAGTTGTCCCGCTTGAATAACTGCTTGTATAATACACTTATATAGGTGGCAACGAAAAGTTTGTATGGTGCATGTATCTCTGGCCAAATACGTTCGAAGCGGGCAGAGGGAGGTATGAAAAAACGTCCCTCCCAAGCCGCCCAGCGGATCGGCAAGGCGCTTATCGACCTGCGGCGCAACCCTCAGAATCGCGCAATCCAGCGCAAAATCTATTCCGTCGGTGACCATGAGCTGACCCCGGTGCAGGTGGATATCCTTGAGGTGGTCGTGGCCAGGCCCGGTCAGCGCATGAACGAACTGGCGCGAACGCTGGGCGTCGACGCCTCAACGGTGAGCCGCACGGTCGTTCCCTTGCTCAACCTCCAGCTGATTGAACGTCGTCCTGGGGAGCAGGACCGACGGATGATGCGGCTGTTCCCAACGTCTGCGGGGCTCCAGCAGGCTCAGACTATAGTCGAGTCCCGCGAGGCGATGATGCGTGAGGTGCAGAGCCATTTTACGCCAGAGCGTATGGAAATGTTCGCGGAGCTGCTGGAGGAATATATCGCTGCCGTCAGCACTGCAGGGCGCGCGCTTCTAAAGATGAATGAACACGGCCAGTGACTGGCCAAAAAGGACAAATTACACATATCCGGAAGAAAACAATTGTATAATACAGATATTGTATGATGAAACTAAGCTCCTTCAGGTGAAGATCGCTCGGCAGTACCGAACGACGCATCAGAACGGGAGGATGGCGATGAAGGTGATCAAGGGCGCTGTCATACTTGGCGTAGCAGCGATGGGCACACCGTGTCTCGCCCAGGTAAGTCAGGAAGGCGGGAGCGCCTTGACAGCCGAAGCACGGCCGAGATCGGACAGCTCGCTAGAAGACATCGTTGTTACCGCCCGCCGCCGCGAGGAGCGCGTTCAGTCGGTTCCGGTCAGCATTACTGCAGTAAACGCTGGTGCGTTGGAGCGCCTTCGCATCGACCAGCCCGATAAGCTGCAGAATTTGGTCCCTAACCTCGCCAGCACGCCAATGCCATCCGTGGTAGGCGGGTCGGTTACATTCATCCGCGGGGTCGGGACCAGCGAGCTGTTGCTGAGCGTGGATTCGCCGATTGCGACCTATGTTGACGGCGTCTATTTGGGACGCAATGTGAGCGCCAATCTCGGCGTGATTACGCCAGCGCGAGCGGAAGTCCTGCGCGGCCCACAAGGAACGCTGTTCGGGCGCAATACCACCGGCGGCGCGATATCACTCACCACGCCAAAGCCTGGCGAGGATCTGGCGCTGGAGGTCAAGGGCGGCATCGCCTCGTTCCACGAACGCTCGGGCCAGTTCCGCTTGGACACCGGGTCGATCGGCCAGACTGGCCTCAGCGCAATCATCGCCTATCAGCATCGGGAGAGCCACGGCATTGTGGACAATCCGCTGACGGCTGGGAAATATGATCCCGGCGCGACCAACAGCGATGCTCTGTTCGGGAAGCTGCATGGCGAATGGGGTGCGCTGACGGTCGACTACACCTTTGACTATGCCAACATTCACGGAGCACCCGGCGCATTCCAGATCACCACTGCGACGCAGCCTTTCCGTGATTATTACGCCCAATCACCCGCGCTAGGCGGCGCGTCGCTGGTGATCGATCCTGAGCGTCGCGGCACGCTGGCGTTTCGTCCGATGAAGCGGCAGACAGTGGAAACTTACGGGCACGCACTGACGGCGGCTCTTGACCTTTCCGATAAACTTACCGTCAAGTCGATAACCGCTTATCGTGACTATGACGGAACTCAGCCCAACCCCTATGTTTCGTCCGGACTCCTCGGTGTGACCACAGCTGGTATTGCCGAAGTCTATCCATTTCAGTCCGATGAGGCCACCTACAGAACCCAGCATCAGTTTTCGCAGGAATTGCAGATGCTGGGTACATTCGATGAGTTCGACTTCGTCATCGGAGGCTTTTATTTTCGTGAAAAGGCGGAGGAATTAGCGCCGACATCTTATACCTTCCTGCTCCCACCTGCGAGAACAGTGGGCCTCAACCTTTCCGGGGCCACCAATTATAAGGTCGCTGCACGATCCTACGCCGTGTTCGGGCAAGCCAGCTACCGTCCTGATTTTGCCGGAGATCGCCTAGAGCTGACGGTTGGCGCGCGGTACACGAAGGACAAGAAGTCAATCGACCAGACCAGCGCCACTGCACGATCGGCCGCGCGCAGCTATGACAACGTGTCGTACAATGCTTCAGTCGCTTACAAACTTTTGCCGCAAACGCTCTTATTTGGTCGCGTCGGCACGGGCTATCGTTCCGGCGGCTTCAACGCTCGTGCGGGCGCGGGAGTGGACCTCATTTTCGCTCCTGAGAAGGTCAAGAGCTACGAGCTGGGCCTCAAGAGTGACTGGTTCGGCGGGATGTTACGCACCAACCTGGCCGCATTCTACACCGATTACGCCAACTTGCAGGTCACCCAATATACCGGAACGGGCGGCGGGGGCGGCACGGGCTTCACTCGCAATGCGGACGCGACGCTGAAGGGTTTCGAACTGGAGGCTGTGGTTGCACCGACCAAAAGCCTGCGCCTTGAAGGGAGCGTCGGCTATGTAAAGGCGCGTTTCGATCAGATCTTTTTCCCCAACCCTGTCACCGGCGCGCTGACAAATTATGCTGCGATCAGCCATCTTCCTTATGTGCCTGCCTGGACCACCCACGGGGCAGCGACCTACACATTCGAACCGATAGCCAATGGCATGGTGCCTTCGGTGCGGGTGGATTATTCCTGGCGCAGCCGACGCTGGTTCCACACGAACAACCTGTCCAACCTCAACCCGTTCAACGACGTAATAGCTGACAATGGCTACGATCTCCTTGGCGCAAGCGTCGTGCTGGCCAATATTCCCATAGGCGCCGCGAAGGGGCAGCTGTCGCTTTTCGCCGAGAATCTGCTGAACGAAGAGTATCGCGTTCAAGGTGTAGACTTCGGCTCCCTGGGGTTCGCAGGCAACGTCTACGGTACGCCGCGGCGGATCGGCGCAGATGTGAAGCTCAGCTTTTGAGCGCCGCTTGAGAAAGTTTGCTGCAAATCGCGCTCGAGCAACATGCTGATATGCTGATCCATCGCGCTGCGAATTACGTCGCCGCCTGCAATCGTGCCGGCTCGCTTTCCCCGAATGCCAAGGTCATCTCAGCATGATCGAGACGGGTTCTCTGCTTCAAGCAGCAACAGCAACGACGCTTGGACGCAGGCGCGCCATCCTGTTCATGCTGGGATGCATTTATTTCCTGAATTTCCTAGATCGACAGATTATCCTGATCCTGCAGGAGCCGATCCGCGAAGAGTTCAGCCTGTCGGATACGCAACTGGGACTGATGACGGGGAGTGCTTTCGGTCTGCTTTATACCTTGCTCGGCATGCCGCTGGCGCGCTTGCTTGACAAGGGCGTGAACCGCACCCGTTTCATAGGTGCAATCACGGTGATGTGGAGCACGATGACCGTCATATGTGGTTTCGCTCGCAGCTTCACTCAACTGTTTTTCGCCCGCATAGGTGTAGGCATGGCCGAAGCCGGCTTCACGCCAGCTGCGCACTCGCTGATCTCGGACATGTACGCCCCTGTGGATCGGCCGCGGGCCATCGGCCTGTTCGCACTGAGCGTGCCGATTGGCGGCATGGCTGGACTCTTGATCGGTGGCATCCTCGCACAGACTTATGACTGGCGGGTAGCGCTATTTGTGGCCGGGACACCGGGAATAGCTATGGCGGCGCTCTTCGTACTGATTTCACGTGAGCCGGCCCGCGGCCGCACCGAATCCGCAAGCCTCACGAAAATGCCCGCCGCCCAGCTTGGCATGATGCAGTCGGTCGCCTTGCTCCTCAGACGTCCAGCGTTTCGGCACGTGATCCTGAGCACCTCTGTCTGTGCCTTTGCGCAAGCAGGTATCACTGCATGGCTCCCCAGCTTTCTGCTGCGCGCGCATGGCATGCAACTATCACAAGTCGGCCTGTCGCTGGGGCTGCTGACAGGCATCTGCGGAGTTATCGGGACTTTCGGCGGAGGATGGCAGGCGACGTTCATGGCGCGCGGCGGGGATCATCGCATGCTACTGCTGCCCATGTTTGGGGCTCTCGCTTCAGTACCGCTGTTCGCGATTGCCTTTATGGGCACGGGTTGGGCCCGCGTGGAGCTTCTGCTGGCTCTTCCATTAATCCTGGGAGGTTTATGGACAGCACCATCCATCGCATTGACGCAAAATCTCGCGCCTGTGACCATGAGGGCGCAGGCGAGCGCCGTTTATGTCATCGGTGCCAACCTGATCGGCGTGTCGACGGGTCCGCTCGCAGTCGGTCTCGCCAGCGACCTATTTGCGACGTATACAAATAGCAGCGTGACTGGATTGCGACTGGCGTTGATCGCGGTTGCATTCGTTCTGCT
>JAEZCS010000039.1 GCA_023433445.1 Pseudomonadota bacterium
GTGCTGCTGTTCGCGACTTTGCTGCGCCTCGCGCTGAACGTCGCATCGACGCGTGTCGTGCTGGTGCAGGGGCATGAAGGATCGGACGCGGCGGGCCACGTGATCGAGGCGTTCGGGCATTTCCTGATCGGCGGCGACTATGTCGTCGGCATCTTCGTCTTCGCGATCCTGATGATCATCAACCTGGTGGTCATCACCAAGGGCGCGGGCCGCGTGTCGGAAGTCAGCGCGCGCTTCACCCTGGACGCCCTGCCGGGCAAGCAGATGGCGATCGACGCTGATCTGAACGCTGGCCTGCTGACCCCCGAAGAAGCCAAGATCCGCCGCCGCGAAGTCTCGACCGAAGCGGATTTCTACGGCTCGATGGACGGCGCGTCCAAGTTCGTGAAGGGCGACGCGGTCGCGGGCATCCTGATCCTCGCGATCAACATCGTCGGCGGCATCATCCTGGGCGTGGTCAGCCACGGCCTCTCCATGGGCGAGGCAGCGCAAACCTACATCATCCTCGCCATCGGCGACGCGCTGGTTGCGCAGGTTCCCGCATTGCTGCTGTCTATCGCCGCCGCCGCCATCGTGACGCGCGTTGGCAGCGAAGACGATCTTTCCAACCAGATCACCGGCCAGTTCGGATCGAGCAAGGCCTGGACGCCCGTCGCTGCGATCCTGACCTTCCTCGGCATCCTGCCGGGCATGCCGCACATGATCATCCTGTCGGCCGCTGCGGTTGCGGGCTATATCGCCTGGCATCTGCGCAAGCAGGCCAAGGTGAAGGCCGCCGAGCCCGCACCGATGCCGGAGCCCGCCAATCCGGCGGTCATCGAATGGAATGACGTGTCGGACGGCGCGATCCTCGGCCTCGAAATCGGATATGGCCTCATCGGCCTCGTCGACGAGCGCAAAGGCGCGCCGCTTATGGCTCGCATCACGGGTATTCGCCGCCAGCTGTCGAAAGAACTGGGCTTCGTCGTGCCGATGGTGCGGGTGAAGGACAATCTGGCGCTGGAGCCCAATCAATATCGCATCACCATCGCTGGCGTGGTCGTCGGTGAGGACGAGATTTTCCCTGACGATCTGCTCGCGCTCGATAGTGGCGCGCTGGAAGGCGTGGTGTCCGGCCGCGAGGCGAAGGACCCGACCTTCGGGCTCGACGCCGTCTGGATTTCGCCCGCCAAGCGCAGCGAAGCGGTGGTCGCGGGCTATACCGTGGTCGATCCGCCGACGGTGGTTGCGACCCACCTCAACCAGCTGATCGCCATGAACGCGAGCGAGATGTTCGGCCTCGATGAAGCGCGCAAGCTACTCGACAATCTGAAGGATGCCGCGCCGCAGCTGGTCGATGGCCTGACGCCCGGCACGCTCAGCCTGACCCAGATTTCCGCGCTATGCCGCGCGCTGCTGTCGGAAGGAATCGCGCTCAAGGACTTCCGTCGCATTTGCGAGGCGATGGTCGATGCCGCGCGGCCCGACATGAGCCATGAACAACTGGTCGAAGCCGTTCGTCAGCGTATCGGCGCGCTCATTATCCAGGGCCTCGTCCCGGTGAAGATGCCGCTGCCGGTCATCACGCTGGACGGCGACTTGGAAGCGTTGCTCGCCCAGGCGATGCGCGTTGCTGGCGATGCCAAGCATCCCATCGAACCGGCCCTTTCCAATCGCATCATCGAAGCGGTGGTGCAGGCCGCCCGCCCGATCATGGGGCAGGCGCGCAACTTCGCCATCGTGACTTCGCCGGTCGCGCGCCGCGCGCTGGCCCGCCTGTTCAAGCCGCACTTGCCCGAAACGCCAGTGCTCTCCTTCCTGGAAATCCCCGATGGCAAGGGCGTGGAGGTCGTCGCCGTAGTTGGCGGCGAACAGCGGCCCGCGCCGCGCCACGATCCGCTTCCCACTCGCGAACGCGTCGCCTGAGGATAACTGACCCATGTTCATGAAGAAGGTCATCGCCGGTTCCGACGTCAATACCTACGGCCGGTCGAACAACAGTCCCGAACAGCTCGCCCGGCGCTACATGCCCCTTGTGCGCAAGATTGCCTGGCATGTGCATGGCCGCGTATCCAGCGCGGTCGAAGTCGAGGATCTGCTCCAGATCGGCATGGTGGCGCTCGTCGAGGCCGCGAACGGATTTGAAGATCGGGGCCTGGGCTTTGCCTCCTATGCGCAGATGCGCGTGCGCGGGGCGATGATCGATCATCTCCGGCGCGGGGCGACGATCGCCCGGTCCGCCATGGCCAACCGCAAGCAGCTGGCCGCTATGCGCAATCGCTTGGAGCAGCAATTGCGCCGCGCGCCGCTGGAAGCCGAAATGGCTGGCGCTATGGGGATGGAGGCCTCGGCCTACCGCGAACTCGCCGACAGCTGCGAAATGGTGCAGCACACCAGCATGGATGAAGTCTATTCCGACCAATCCATGTGGTTTGCCGACGTGGAAGACCGCGCCGATGACGTGATGGAGCGGGAATCGCTGAAAGCTGCGCTGTCCAAGTGCATCGGCGAACTGCCGCAGCGTGAAGCCATGGTGCTGCAACTCTATTTCGTCGAGGAACTAAACCTTGAGGAAATCGGACAGGCGCTCGACATCGGCGCGGCCCGCGTCTGCCAGATCAAGAAGGCGGCGTTGGATAAGCTGCGCGAGAAGCTGCGCGAGTGGGATTGAGCGAGGCGTGATCCCTGCACAGGCTGGGATCTCAGCGAAGCTCGGCTAAACGACAGGCTGAAACTTCATGGCGTGCTGGCATGACGGCCTTCACTTGCCATCGTTGACGACCGCCTGATGCTGCGGGGCCATTGCGGCAGCCTGCTCGAGGGGATCGGACGCGCGATAGATGGTTGTTCGCCACCAGGGCTCTGCCACCTGGAAGAGGCCGCTGCGCTCGGCCTTTTGCCCCAGATCCTTGCGCGCCGTGAGGGCGGCAAGGGCGGGAGCCAGTACAAGCCCGGCGACCACCGGGATGATCCATTCGACGGACGTGCCGCCCCGGATCGCCAATAGGGTCAGCAATGCGCCCAGCATGATATGATATTTGAACAGCCAGACAGCGCCCATGATCGACAAGCCGTCCCGGTCGCGGATTTGTCCGCTCCAGCTGCTTTTACGCCCCATCAGAATGCCGAACAGGTTGATCGTCTGCGTCAGCATGCTGACAGGCGCCATCAGGATCGAAAGGGCGATATCGGCAATGACGCCCCGGCTCATACGCGCGGCTCCGCCAAAGCCGATGCGTCGCGCAGGATCGGCCATCGCCCATCCCATCGCCAGCAACTTCGGCCCGAAAAGCAGCACAGCGGTCAGCGCCAACAGGCCGCCCGATGGCAGGATCGCGCTCGGCGGCCAGACCCCGGCCAGCGCGCCGCCCAACACGACGAGCAACAACGCCAGCCATAGTGGCGACGTACAATATGCGGACGCGCCCACCAGCAATTGGAACCGGCTGACCGGATGCAGCCCCCTGATCTTGGGGATCAGCGGCACATGCTGGATGTTGCCCTGGCACCAGCGTCGGTCGCGGGTGGCAAGGTCGGGGAGGGACGGCGGGAACTCTTCGAAACTGTCGTCCGCCATCTCCATGTGCACGTCCCAGCCACGGCGGCGCAGCAGCGCGGCCTCGATCATGTCATGGCTCATGATATGGCCGCCGAACGGTGCGCGCCCGGCCAGTTCCGGCAGGCCGCAACTCTGCGCGAAGGCCTTGGTGCGCAGGATGGCATTGTGCCCCCAGAACATGCCTTCCGATCCCGCCCACCAGATCATGCCTGCAGCCGAGATCGGGCCGAACAGGCGGCTGGCGAACTGCTGCCAGCGTGCGAAGAGGGTGGATGCACCCACGATGGTCGGCACGGTCTGGATCAGGCCGACATGGGGATGCCGCTCCATGTCGAGGGCCAGCCGGGCCATCGTCTGGCCGCTCATCACGCTGTCCGCGTCCAGCACGATCATATAGTCATAGCCGCCGCCAAAGCGCTGCACCCATTCAGCGATATTGCCCGGCTTGCGACCGATGTTGAGCGCGCGGCGGCGATAATGCACCGGCCGCGAAAAGCCCTCGCGCATGTCCAGATAGGTCTTGCGCTCTATCTCCCCATTGTCCGGGTTTGAATCGCTCAGGATGAAGAACTCAAAGCGCTCATTGCCCATGACCTGCGCCAGGGAGCGCTCCATGATCGACAGGCGGCCCATGACGCCCAGAAAATCCTCGTTGCAAACCGGCAGCAATATGGCCGTCCGCCCCCGGAGCGGGGTAGCAAAGGCGGTGCGATAGGGCTGGCCTGTCGATGCCTTTCCCATGGTCAGCGTCAGGAACCCGATTAGACTGGTCGCAAAGCCGAAGGCGATCCAGGCAAACAAGGGAATGAAAAGGGCAAGATAGACCCCCTCCCAAAAAGATATGCCATCAAGACCGATGGACCGGCGCATTTCATGGGCAGCCATGGATGCAGGCAGCAAGGCCAGCAATATGACCAGCATGCGCCGCGCCCATTGATCGATGTTCAGCGGGCGGTGCGGAAAATCGCGGGGATGTTCGCTGAAATCCTGCTCCGGCATCGGGAGCGGCATTTCGGCGGGCACATGCTCGAACGCGCGTGCGGAGGCTTGCTCCTTGCCGCTACCCGTTTGCCCGCTGATCATCGCCATTTCACGTCTGTCGGTTCCAAAAATCATGTCGGACGCGGCAAAGCGCCCGGTCCCTGCCGGTTCCGTCAAGCGCCCAGCGGATAATGCACATATTCGCTCATGGCCGCATTACCGGAGCGAAGCTGGACGCGGACATCGGCTGCTTTGCCGCTCTCGCGTCGCAGATCGAGCGCCACGCGGAAAAGGCCGGGTTGATGAAGGACGGGATATCCGCCCTTCCTGACCAGAGTAGCGCCAGCCATATCGACCCAGATGTCGGGCCGCGCATCCTTTGCGACGCCTGAAAAATCCAGGATGAGACGGTCCACGCCCGCTTCACTAGCCTGACC
>JAEZCS010000042.1 GCA_023433445.1 Pseudomonadota bacterium
GCTCTATTCCATTGATATCGGCGAGCCGCTTGATCCGGCTGGTCTATCGGCGCTGCTGCATCGGCGCAAGGCGCTCTATGACAAGGATCGGGAGGGGCATTACAACCTCATCTCAGCGCTGCATAAATCACTGCGTGGATCGGACCCACAGGCAGCGCTTTACTATCTGGCGCGCATGCTGACGGCAGGGGAACAGCCGCTTTATGTGCTGCGGCGGCTGGTGCGGTTTGCGAGCGAGGATATCGGGCTCGCCGATCCGCAGGCGCTGGTGCAGTGCCTGGCCGCCAAGGAGAGCTATGACTTCCTGGGAAGTCCGGAGGGTGAACTCGCGATCGTGCAGGCATGCCTCTATTGCGCGACCGCCCCCAAGTCGAACGCGGCCTATGCGGCGATGAAGACGGCGTGGAAATCGGCCCGGGATACGGGGTCATTGATGCCGCCGAAGAATATCCTGAACGCCCCAACCCGGCTGATGAAGACCATCGGCTATGGCAAGGGCTATCAATATGATCATGACAGTGCGGAGGGCTTTTCGGGCGATAATTACTGGCCCGAGGAAATGGAGCCACAGACCTTCTTTGCCCCGACCGATCGCGGGTTCGAGGCGCGGATAGCCGAGCGCATGGCCTATTGGGATCGGCTGCGGGCCGAGCGCGGCGGCGATTGAGGAGACCATTGCGTTCATGACCCCGCGCTTTGCCCGCTATGCCGCGATCGACTGGTCAGGCGCGAAGGGCGTGCGGCACAAAGGGATTGCGGTGGCGCTGTGCGAGCGGGGTGACACGGTGCCGCGACTAATCCACCCGGAGGGTGGCGGATTCTGGTCGCGTTCGGCAGTGGCGGAATGGCTGATTTGTGCTGCTGCGGAGGCGCCGACGCTGTTCGGCTTCGATTTCAGCTTCGCACCGCCCTTCGTGGCGCGAGCGGCTTATCTGCCGGGTGACGAGGTGCCAGTGACGGGCCCCGAACTTTGGGCTTATGTCGATAGCGTCTGCGATGACCCCGATCTGGGCGCGGCGAGCCTGCTGCACGTCACCCACCGCCGACATTTCTACTTCGGCAAGGCGGATGGGGTGAAGGCGGACTTCATGCACAATCGGGTGTGCGAAGCGCATTATAACGCAGGCGGTGGCGGCAAGCCGTCCACTATCTACGACGCGATCGGGGCGGCTCAGGTCGCCAAGGCCAGCTTTGCCGGAATGCGTCTGCTCCATCATGTGCGCAATCATGTTCCGGTCTGGCCGTTCGACCCGACGCCACGTGAAGGGTCCCTGGTGGTAGAGATTTACACCAGCATTGCCGCGCGGGCGGCCGGGCGGCCCAAGGGGCGGACAAAGATGCGAGACCTTGCCGCGCTTGACGATGCGCTCTGCGCGCTGGGCTCCCAACCCTACGAAGGACTGCCGCCGGATGATCATGGCGCCGACGCGATCGTGACCGCCGCCTGGATGCGCAACGTGGCCCCACGCCCCAGCCTCTGGGCACCGCCCGCCCTCAATCCGCATATTGCCGCAACGGAGGGCTGGACGTTCGGTATCATCTGATAGTAAGGCGCTTCACCGTCCGATGGACGCGCCGGCTTAGCTCAGTTGGTAGAGCACCTGATTTGTAATCAGGGGGTCAGGGGTTCGAACCCTCTAGCCGGCACCATCGCTCTTGCTGCATGCGCCTATTCACAGAGCGAGCCATGCCTTGGCTGAGCGTCAACGCCACGCCGAATTCCCGCGTTCGGCTGCCGACGAATTCGGCTGGTCGTCCATGATGCCACCCTTCTCTATCGCCATCGAGTAACAGGTGAACCCTGCTGAAGATTTGGCAAAAAAGAGCTATAGACTTTAGGATAGGACCATGCCGCGCAGAGCGAGACAAAAAGCAAAATGGGGGCCGGCATTGCTGCCGGTCCCCACTTCCGTCGTGTCCTGATCCGCTTCCCGTGCAGGATGCGATCATCGGACTCGGCGCGCGATGCTTTCACCATGAAGGCTCGGCATCGTGTTTGCTTCGGCTTTCCGGCTATCAAGCCTTTTTCCGTAGCATGCCTTCAAACTGTGATACCCGACGTTTGCTTTCGCTAGCGCATGACATCGCCTTCTGAAGGCCATCAGTTTCAGCGCGAACCAGATGGTCGAACGTCAGCCTGATGTGATCGAAACTTCGCTCAAATCCTTGATATTATCGCCGATTTGATGATCCGGATTTCTCCGTTTCTTCGTCCGTTTCGATACAAAGAAGGTCTCACCAAAAGCGAGTCGCTCAAAGCGGAATCTGACATGTTCGTGACAGAATCCGCCTAAAGCTGTGGATAATCGTGGAAATTTTTTCGTATGCCGTTGTTACCGGCCCTTCCACACGCCGGGACGCTTTTCCACAAAGGCATTCATGCCTTCGACGCGATCTTCGGTAGCGGTCAGAAGCTGGAACAAACGCCTCTCCGTCGTCAGCCCCTGCCCCAGCATGGTTTCGAAAGCGAGATCCACCATCTCCTTGTTCACCATGGCAGCCATTGGCGGCATGGCGGCGATGGCTGCGGCGGTCTTGAGCGCGTCATCCAACAGATCAGCCGCCGGCACGACCCGCGAGACGAGACCCGAACGCTCCGCTTCTTCCGCACCCATCATGCGGCCGGTCAGGCACATTTCCATGGCCTTGGCCTTGCCCACGGCCTTGGTCAGGCGCTGCGACCCGCCCATGCCGGGTGCAACACCAAGCTTGATTTCAGGTTGCCCGAACTTGGCCGTATCAGCGGCGATGATGAAGTCCGACATCATCGCGAGTTCGCAACCGCCACCTAGCGCAAAGCCCGCGACAGCAGCGATCCAGGGCTTACGGGTGGCGACCAGATTTCTTTGCCAGCCGGAGAAGAAGTCCTCCAGGAAAAAGTCAGCAGCGGCCTTGCTGGCCATTTCCTTGATATCGGCGCCCGCCGCGAACGCCTTTTCGCTGCCGGTCAGGACCAGGCACAGTTGCGAAGGATCTGCGTCATAGGCGGCAAAGGCGTCGCTGAGGTCGGCCAGCACCTGGGTGTTGAGGGCGTTCAGCGCCTGAGGCCGGTTCAACGTCACCAACGTCACCGCGTCGCGCTGTTCTACCAGGATCGTTTCGAAGCTCATCGTCATCTTCCTTCAAATCTGCGGTGCGGCAGGAGCGAGCGACGCCCTGCGGTCACCGTCCCATATGCATGAAATCGCGATCATAGCTGCGCATATGCGCCCCGCAGTCGACGTAAAGCGTTTGCCCGGTGACTGCGTTCGCCTGCGCGAGATAGAGCACTGCTTCCGCGATCTGCTCCGCCAAAGGCAGGCGCCCCAGCGGCATGGCCGATTGCAGCCGTTCCATCTGCGCTTCATCATAGTCGGGCGTAGCGATGGTGAGGCCGGGCGCAACCGCGTTGACGCGGATGTGCGGGGCGAGGCTGGACGCCGAAAGGCGGGTGAGCCCGGCCAGCGCCGACTTCGACAGGGTGTAGGCCAGCTGGTCGGCATGCGGATGATCGATCCGCTGATCGAGGATATTGATGATGCACCGATCGGCCACCCCTGCCGGGATCGTCGCAAACGCCTTTGTCAGCAACGCTGGCGCGGCGCAGTTCACGGCATAATGGCGCATAAGATCCTCAGCCGACACATTGTCGAGCCGGTCCTGGCCGAAGATGGCGGCGCTGTTCACCAATATGTCAGGCGGGCGGCCGAACCTCTCCGCGACCTTGGCGACCAATTCCTCGGCGCTTTCGGGATCGGCGAAGTCTGCCGTAAAGCCGTCCCATTCCGTGCCATTGTCATCAAGCGCAAGCGCAAGCGCAGAGTCCAGCCGAGTGTCATGGCTACCGTGAATCGCAAGCGAATAGCCCGCCCGTGCAAAGCCGGCCGCGATGACGCCACCAAGCCGACGATGACCCCCGGTGATGAGGGCCAGGCGCTTGTTCGCCAGCGGGAGCGCTCCTTCGACCCGATCGCGTGCGCTGCCCAGAGGCCGATACCCAGGGGTTTCCTCGCCGTTCACGATCCGATGAGCTTCAGTACTTCCTCGCGACTTTTTTCATCATCGCGAAACACGCCGAGCATTCGGCTGGTCTTCATCATGACATTGGGCGTGCGGACACCGCGTCCCGTCATGCAACCATGAGTCGCTTCGATCACGACGGCGACGCCCTGGGGCTTCAGATGCTCCCAGATGCAATTGGCGACTTCGGCAGTCAGACGTTCCTGGACCTGAAGACGGTTGGCAAATGCATGCAGAACACGCGCGAGCTTTGAAATGCCGACCACATATTTACCGGGCAGATAGGCGATGTGCCCGCGCCCGATGATCGGCGCCATATGATGTTCGCAGTGCGATTGGAACGGGATGTCCTTCAGCAGGACGATATCGTCATAGCCGCCCACTTCATGAAAGATGCGCGACAGATGATAGGCCGGGTCGTCGCCATAGCCCCGGCAATATTCGCGCCACGCGCGCGCGACGCGCTCAGGGGTTTCGAGCAAGCCTTCCCGTCCGGGATTGTCGCCGGACCAACGGATCAACGTGCGGATCGCATCCACCACATTCGCGGGCACAGCTTCCTTGATCGCTTCGCCTACGGCTTCAGCATCGGGATCATAGTCCATCGGCGGCACTACTCCTCTTATCTTTGTCCAGCGCGCATATGACGGCTCTGTCAGCGGAATGCCAGCCCTTTACCTATGCTATGGACAGTGGTGGTGCCGGGTGGCACATCACCCCCAACAACAAAGCCGATCCGAAAAGGCATGGCTATCCCGTCGCCCCTTCTTTCCGAATTTTGCCACCAAGGCCTCACCCGTGCGGACTGAACAAATTGCTGCCGTGCTACTGGCCGCCGGCACGTCCTCTCGCTTTGGAGAGGAAGACAAGCTGATGGCCGACCTGAACGGCAAGCCGGTGATTGCCCACACGCTCGAAGCGGTGGCATCGCTTGCCTTTGGCGAGTTGGTGGCGGTGACGCGGCCGATCGCGGATGCTCCCGACATTCATCGAAGACTTGAGCGACGTGGCTACAGCATTTTGGTCAATGATCGCCCCGAGGAAGGCTTGGCGAGCAGCATCGTTCGGGCCGTTCTCCATGTCATGCCGATCAAACGGTGCAGGGGCATTCTGATCTGCCTGGGCGACATGCCCTTTGTGCCCCAGTCTCATTATAATCGCATATGCCTGGCGGCAGAGGATGTGCGGTCGGTGGTGGCGAGTACGGACGGCTTTTCGCCATCCCCTCCAGCCTTCATTGGGCGCAAGCATTTTCCCGAACTGCTGACATTGCGCGGCGATCAGGGCGCGCGGGCGCTGTTGAGCCGGGGCGTTCAGGTGGAAGCGATGGGCAGTTCGCTCTTCGACATCGACACGCCGGAGGATCTGGCGGGCGATTAGCTCGACCGGGTGGGATCGGTCATGGGATCGCCCAATTCCCGCACGTCGGGCATGCGGCTTATCGGCAGCGATCCGGTCTGCCTTTCCAGCATGCGGTGAACGACCGGCGGATTGGGGCCACTGTGCAGCGCTGCGAGTGTCTCGGAGTTCGCAGTGTCGGCGATGGTCCGCCGTGTGTTGTGACGGACATAGTCGAGCCAGGTGGAGACGTGGTAGCGCTCAATCCATAATTCAGGGTCGGCAAGGTCGCGCAACAGGGACCAGCCATGCGCTCCGTCGCGGCGACGGATGCGGCGGCGCTCGCTCATCGCCGCGAGGAACGGCACCACCGAGCCTGCCGGGATGCGGTATTCGATGGTGATCACGACGGGTCCGCTGCGGGGTTCGATCGGCACGGCTGTCTGCGGTTCCTGCCACCGGTCGAGCAGATCGAGATTTTCGTCGCCCGTTTGGGACAGTGGGCGGAAGAGGCCTATCATCGCAACGGCCAGTTGCACGGCGGCGGCGACGTGCAGTGACGTCACAACGCCCATATGCTCCGCCAGCCAGCCGAATAGCCAGGCGCCGAGCGCCATCCCGCCGAATGCCGTCATCTGATAAAGAGCCACGGCGCGGGCCAGCACCCAGCGAGGGGCAGACATCTGCACAGAGACGTTGAAGGTCGAGAGCGCGATAACCCAGCCTGCACCGCAGAGCAGCAGGCCGATGATCGCGACAACAAGCCAAGCTGTCGACGCCGTGATCGCCGTACCCAGGGCCAACGCAAGGGCGGCCGAGCGGACGATGGTTTCAATGGGAAAGCGGCGGCGCAGCCTGCCTGAAGACAGGGCACCAAGAACGGCGCCGATACCGAACGCGCCGCTCAAGATACCGAAGGTCAGCGCGCTGCCGCTCAATATGTCGCGCGCAACAAGCGGCATGAGAGCGGACACAGCGCTCGCGCCGATGCCGAAGGCCGCGCCGCGAAGCAGCACAAGCTGAATCTTGGGCGACATGGTGACATAACGGACCCCTGCCCGCATCGCATGGCCGATGCGTTCGCGCGGCAGGAGCTGGAGCGGACGCTCCGGTCGCCAGCGCAGGAGGACGAGCGAAAGGCCGATATAGCTCAGCGCATTGGTCAGGAAGGCAGCGGCGGCACCGGCTGCAGCTACGATGATGCCGCCCAGCGCGGGGCCGACACTGCGCGCGAGGTTGAAGCCCATGCTGTTGAGCGCGACAGCGCTGGGGAGTTGAGATCGCGGCACCATGTCGCCGACCGATGCCTGCCAGGCTGGACCATTGATCGCGGTAGCGCAGCCGACAAGGAAGGTGAAGGCTAGCAGCGACCAGGGCGTCAGCAGGTTCATCCACGCGAACAAGGCGAGGAGAGCGGACACCAGCAGCATCGAAAGCTGGCAGGCAAGCATGACGAGGCGGCGGTCGAGATTGTCGGCAACAGCCCCTGCCCAAAGCGAGAGCAGCATGATCGGCAACGTCGTCGAGGCGGGCACCAGCGCGACGAGCATGGGAGAGCCGGACAGCGACGTCATCATCCACGCCGCGCCGACCGACTGGATCAGACCGCCAAAGTTCGACGCAAGGCTGGCGAACCATACCGCGCGGAAGATGGGGATGGCGAAAGGCGTTGGCGCTGGAGGGGAATCTGCCTCTGACACTAAAATCGCATGAACCTGAAATCGACTGGAGCGTCAAACCCGGAAGGGGGGAAAGGAGTTCAATCTGATGAAGGAAATAGCGAGAAGACGGCGATCAGCACCGCCTTTACGCTTGCACTTTACGTAAACGTAAATACATTTGCTGCGCGCCTGACGCCAAAAAGCCGAGAGGAATGACCAAGCGATGGAAGCCTATATCTACGATGCCGTAAGGACACCCCGTGGCCGGGGCAAGCCGGACGGATCGTTGCATGAGATCACCCCTGTCCAGCTGGCGACGCAGGTGCTGGAGGCGGTGCGGGA
>JAEZCS010000179.1 GCA_023433445.1 Pseudomonadota bacterium
GTGCTGGAAGCCATGGCGACGGACCTCGGCGTAGAAGCTGTCATCGCCTGCCCGGCCTTTCCTGCGACTGGCCGCACCGTATATCAGGGGCATTTGTTCGTCGGCGATCGGCTGCTGAACGAATCCACCATGCGCGATCACCCGCTCAATCCGATGCTCGACGCCGATCTTGTTCGGATCTTGCAACGCCAGATGCGCGGGACAGTTGGGCTTCTGGCGCGCGAAACCCTTTGTAGCGGAAAGGCCGCCGACGCGATGGCCAAACACCGCGAGGCGGGCATCACCGCCGTCATCGCGGATGCCATCTGCGACAAGGACCTCGCGCTGCTTGGACATTATTGCGCTGGCGTGCGCCTGTCGTCAGGCGCTTCGGGCTTGGCTTCCGGCATTGCCCTCGCACTTGCGTCGCCGGACGCTACTCGCGCATCCGCAACGCTGCCCAAAGCTGGAACGACCCGGCGCGCGATCCTCGCGGGCAGTTGCTCCGCCGCTACGCGACGCCAGGTCGCGCTGGCAGCCGAACGATATCCGTCGCTCCGCCTTTCGCTGGACGCAGGCGTGACACCGCATGACGTCATCACCCGCGCGAAGGACTGGATCGACAATCAGGCGTCGGATCGCCCGATACTGGTCTACTCGACCGCTGCGCCCGACATGGTGGAGGCACAGCGCCGCGCCTGGCCCGACGGCGCCAGCGCTGCTTTTGAAGCCATCCTAGCCGAACTAGCGGCCTATCTGTTTGAGGATGGCGATGGCGCCCTGATTGTAGCGGGCGGCGAAACATCCGGTGCCGTGGTTAGCCGGCTGGGGCTTGGCCGGATCGACATAGGACCCGAAATCGACCCCGGCGTGCCGTGGACCATCGCGGCGCGGCGCGAGGCCCCTCCCCTGCTGCTGGCGCTGAAATCCGGAAACTTCGGCAGCGACGACTTCTTCCTGAAAGCTTGGGAGCACTTTTGATGACCGACGATCCTGCACTTGCCATCCGTGCCGATATCGTGAGCCTTGGGCGGCGCTTGTGCGACCTGGGCTTGGCGCCAGGGAGTAGCGGCAACATCAGTGTCAGGCTGGCCGATGGGCGGATCATTCTTACGCCCACCAATTCCCGTCTGGGCGATCTCGATGTCGAACGCCTTGCGGTGCTTTCCCCGGATGGCGGCAGAATTTCGGGCGATCCGCCTTCGAAAGAGGAATTCCTGCATCGGGCGGTCTATGATGCTCGGCCGGGCGCCCATGCGATCGTCCATCTTCACGCCACGCATTCGGCAGCGGTGTCGTGCATGGACGGCCTGGACCCGTCCGACTGTCTGCCGCCGCTGACCGCCTATCATGTGATGAAGGTCGGTCGATTGCCGCTGATCCCCTATCACAGGCCCGGCGACCCCGCGCTGGCGGATCACATCGGCAGCATGGCATCGGCCAATGCGGCCATATTACTGGCCAATCACGGCCCCATCGTCGCAGGCAAATCACTGGCCGAAGCGGCCAACGCGATCGAGGAACTGGAAGAAACGGCCAAGCTGTTCCTGTTGCTGCGCGGATCGGCGACCCGGCCGCTGAATACCGATCAGATCGAAGAGCTTCATCGCGTGTTCGGCGCGCCGGGTGGTCCGCAATGAACATCGTGATAACCGGGGGTTCCGGCTTCCTGGGTCAGAAGCTGGCCCGTGCGCTGCTGGCGCAGGACGGATCCACGAATGGCTGTACGCATCTCTTGCTGGCCGACCGGGTGGCGGGCGCGGATCTTGGCGACGCGCGGGTCCAATATGCCATCGGAGACACATGCGACCAAGCGTTCGTCGCGCACCTCGCTGCCGAGGCTGACGTCATCTACCACCTGGCCGCCGTGGTCAGCAGTGAGGCAGAAGCCGATTTTGATTTAGGCATGCGCGTCAATATCGACGCCGCGCGCCTGTTGCTGGATGCATGCCGCGCCTCCGCGCGGTGTCCACGGGTGATCTTCACCAGTTCTGTTGCGGTCTTCGGACCTTCGGAGCCTGAGACGCTGATCAATGACGATAGCGCGGTTGATCCGCGCTCATCCTACGGGATGGAAAAGGCGGTCGTCGAACTTCTGGTCGCTGAATATAGCCGACGTGGCTTTATCGACGGCCTGACACTGCGCCTGCCCACGATCAGCGTCCGTCCCGGCCTGCCCAACAAGGCCGCATCTTCTTTCGCCAGCAGCATCATTCGCGAGCCGTTGTGCGGGCAAGCGGCGATCTGCCCCGTGCCGCACGATACGGCTCTGTGGCTGCTGTCGCCGCGAAAAGCCATCGCCGCACTGGTGCATGCCGGTGCCCTGGACACCTGCGGGCTGGGCTCGCGCCGGGTCGTGAACTTGCCAGGACTGTCGGTCACGGCAGGCGACATGCTGAATGCGTTAGAGATCATCGGGGGGCAAAAAGCGCGGGCGATGGTGAATGACGTGCCCGACGCCGCGGTCGAGAAGATCGTCGCGAGCTGGCCAGCAGCATGGGATGACGCGACCGCTCGTACATTGGGCTTCGAGGGTGACGCAACGATCGCGCAGATCATCGACGCCTTCATCTCGGACGATCTTCCGTCCCAGCAGATCTTGCGGAAAAAGACTGCGGGACACACTGAATAGCGGCCACATCGGTTTCAATCTTTGGAGAGATATGCATGATCCGTCGACTTGCTCTCTTGCTTGCCCTTTCCACGGCTGCCTGCGCGCCTCTTCCGATGAAAAGCGAGACGGCTCAACTGCCCATGCCGTCTTTCCAGTTCGATACGCAGTGGCTCAAAATGCCGGCGAACCTGGCAACGGGCGAGATAGTGGCGGTTGCCGTGGATAGGAAAGATCACCTCTGGGTCCTGCACCGTCCCGGGACAGTCACCGGCCGATCGCCAGCGAACATCGCGCCGCCAATCATGGAATTCGACACTGACGGCCTATATCTTCGTGGCTTTGGAGGGCCGGATGCAGGCTATGAGTGGCCGACCAAGGAACATAGCCTGGCGGTTGCCGCCAATGGTGATGTCTGGATAAGCGGCAGTCGGGTGGAGGCGGAGGGCGATGACATGCTCCTCGTCTTCGACGCACGGGGCCGTTTCGTGCGGCAGATCGGGCAGCGCGGACAAAGCGCTGGCAATGGGGATGTGCGCAATGTGCAGGCAGCGGCCGACATCTTCATCGATGACGGCGAACGTGCGGCCTATGTTGCGGACGGATACGGCAATCAACGACTTATCGTGTTCGGTAAGGATAATGGTGCGTTTCAGCGAATGTGGGGCGCTTATGGAAAAGCCCCGCCCGAGCCGCGTCCCGCGCCGCCGCCAGCAGATTTCCGTGCTGCCGGACTGGAGCCCGAATATTTCTATGGTGTGCATGGGGTAGAAAAAGCGCGCGATGGAACCGTCTATGTGTCAGATCGGATGCACCAGCGCGTTCAGGCGTTCGCGGCAGATGGGCGCTATCAGCGGCAGGTCTTCATAAACAGGGACGCGCCTTCGCCCGCAACGGCCTCAGGCATCACCTTTTCACGCGATAATCAGCAGAAGTACATGTTCATTGCCGACTGGGGCAATCACATGATCGTCGTGGTGGACCGCCGGAACATGTCGGTGATCGGCACGATCGGTCGTCGCGGTGCGGGAGCGGGCGAGTTCTTCGGACCGCATCTTATCGACACTGACAGCAACGGTGTCATCTATGTGGCCGAAGTTCAGGGACGCCGCGTGCAGCGCCTCATCCCGCTTGAAGGTCCAGCGACGGAGCAATGAGACGGGCGCAATCAGTAACGAGCTTCCGTGTCTGTCTTTGCGACCACTGTCTGAAGTGAACCAAGGCTGATCCTTCACCAAATCGACTTTGCGGGTGGTTGGCTTGGCTCACGCGGCGATGGCTTGCTGGCTCCGCGCCTGTTGCAGCGCTTCATGGTTGTTGCCGATCCAGTCGCAAATCCCGCTTACCGTTCCCAAGAAGCTTCGCCCCAGATCGGTCAGCCTATATTCCACGCTTGGCGGCGTGGTCGGCAACACTTCGCGTGACACCATTCCGAAACGCTCGAGCTCCCGCAGCGTCTGCGTAAGCATTTTGGAGCTGATCGGTGCTGCACAGCGCTTGAGATCGGAAAAGCGCATGGCGCCCTCTCCCAGCCGGTACGTGACAAGCATCGTCCATTTATTGCCCACGAGCTCAAGAATCTCGAGCGCGGTCTGAGGGTCTACGTTGGTATCCATAGGTTACCTAATACCCAATCGGTGCCTTGTTGCAAATCGAAACTCGAATCGATAGCTCTCTTTCACCAAAAGGCGCGATGCGCTCAGGAGAGGACGTTATCATGAAGATTCTAGTCGTCGGCGGCACCGGCATGATCGGGGGCCATGCAGCAATCCACCTTGCATCCAAGGGGCACGATGTCACAGTCTCTGGCCGCAAGCCCCCCCAACAAAGTACCGAACTTTCCCGAATGTCCTTCCTGCAGGGCGATTATGTGGAGGGCAGCTTTCAGACCGCTGATTTAGCGAAATTTGAAGCGATCATCTTTGCGGCTGGAAATGACATCCGCCATGTTCCTGAAGGGAGCGATTACGACGCCCATGTGTTCCGGGCCAATGCCGAAGCGGTGCCCCGCTTTGCCGCCCTTGCCAAACAGGCGGGTGTCCGGCACTTCATTCACGTCGGCAGTTTCTACCCGCACATTGCGCCAGAGCTTCTGGAAGGAAATGTCTATATCCGCGCTCGCAGGCTGGCGACGGACGGTATCGCAGCACTGGCGGATGACAGCTTTCACGTCGTCAGCGTTGATGCGCCTTTCGTGGTCGGAACCGTGCCGGGCATGAGCCTGCCCATGTTCGAAGCCTATACCCGCTATGCTGAAGGGCAGCTTGGCATTCCGCCCTTCGGCCCTTCAGGCAGCACGAACTTCATTTCCACCCGGTCCCTGTCGGAAGCGATCGAAGCCGCGCTGGAACGAGGCGAAAATGGCAAAGCCTATCTGGTCGGCGACGAAAATCTGAGCTTTGCTGATTATTTCAAACTGTTCTTCCGGGCCGCTGGCAATGACGTCGATGTGCCATCACGGGACCAAGAACATCCCATGCTGCCGGACGCGGCGATCTTTACCGGGCGCGGCAACGAAATCCGCTACGAGCCCGATGACAAGACGATGGCTGACCTCAGATACCGCCGCAACGACGTCGCTCGAGCGGTGAAGGAAGTTGTCGACCAGTTCCGGTCAGGCAAATGACCGCCGCTCCACTTGCGGGTAAGACGGCAGTGGTCACCGGCGGTAGTGGCGGCATCGGCACCGCATGCGCGCGGGCGCTGGCGGCTGATGGTGCCAAGGTGCTGATCATGGGCCGCAGGGAAGAGGCGCTGGACGCAGCACGCAGCCGGATCGTTGCCGACCTTCCCGAAGCGCATGTCGCTGTCTTCGCTGGCGACGCCACATCCGAAGAAGATGTCGGGAATGCCCTGGCGAAGGCGCATGCGCTGGCCGATCGCCTCGACATATTGGTTCCTGCGGTGGGCGGTGGCGGCTTCGCGCCCTTCCTGTCGACCAGCGTTGCGGATTTACGCCGCGATCTCGATCTCAACATCACCAGCGCATTCATCGCCATGCAGCTTGGAGCGAAGCTGATGCGGGAGGGCGGATCAATCATCTGCATATCGTCCACCGCCGCGACACTCCCCTTCCCCGCGCTTGCGACCTATTGCGCGAGCAAGGCGGGGCTGGAGGGCCTGATCCGTACCGTGGCGGACGAACTGGGAGCGCTTGGCATTCGCGTCAACGCGGTGCGGCCGGGACTTACCCGCAGCGATGCGACAACGGATATGTTCGCCAACCCGGCGGTCATCGATCGCTTCCTGGAACAGATACCGCTCAAGCGGACGGGAGAGCCCGATGATATTGCCGCTGCCGTGGCCTATCTCGCCAGCCCTGCCGCATCCTGGGTTACCGGCCAATCCTTCGCCATTGATGGCGGGCAGGAATTGCGGCGCAATCCTGATCTGATGGGCGCGGGCTGATCAACGCAAGAATAAAAGCAAGGATTGGATGATGCTGGATTTTACGGGCAAGACGGTTTTGGTGACCGGAGGAGGCGCGGGCATCGGACGCGCCTGCGCCGATGCTTTCGCGCGGCAGGGAGCGCGGGTCTTCATAGCGGAAGTCGACGCTGAGCGTTGCGCCAGTTTCGCGGTCGGGACTGCGATCCAGTGTGATGTCACGAAACCGGACGAGGTGGATGCACTGGCCGAACAACTGGAACGGGAAACGGGCGGTAAGCTCGATATTCTTGTGAACAATGTCGGGCATTTCCTTCATGCCAAACCATTTTCCGATCTCGCGTTGAATGAGATCCAGGCCATTATTGGGGTCAATCTGATCAGCCTCATGCAGGTGACCAGCCGCTTGCTGCCGCTGCTCAAAGCGGCAGGGCCGGGCGGATCGATCATCAATATCACCTCGATCGAAGCCTATCGCGGCATTCCCAACTGTTCTGTCTATGCTGCTGCGAAGTCAGGCATAACCGGTTTCACAAAGAGCCTCGCCCTTGAACTCGCGCCGCTCGGCATACGGGTGAACGACATTGCGCCGGAAACCACCGACACGCCGCAGACGCCGATCAACTATATGGTGCCGCCGGAAAATCGTGAGCATGTGGAAAGGTGGGTTCCTCTGGGACGCTTTGGCCATCCTGACGATTGCGCTGGCGCTGCCCTCTATCTCGCCAGCCCGCTCGCATCATGGGTCACGGGTACGGCGATCAATGTGGATGGCGGTTCATTGGCGGCGGCGGGCTGGATCCGCGACGTCAACGGCACCTGGACCAATATGCCGATCGTCACCGGCAACGGCATGAACCTGTGAGCAGCGCCATGAACATATTAGCGGATGAAGCGGCTCTCCAGCGCACAGCCAACATCTATGCGCAGGGCGCAGATCGCAAGGACAAGCAATTGTGGCGATCCGTGCTGGCTGAAGACTGCCGGATCGAGGGCCCGGGCTTCGTGACCGAAGGGCTCGACGCGACGCTGCAATCCATCGACTTGCTGGGGCAGATGTTTCGATCGACCTTGCACAAGGTCCATAATCAGATGGTTATGATTGATAGAGACAGTGCGAGCGGCGAGACATATTGCACCGCCGACCATTTGTTGAACGACGCCGATCAGCTGCTGCGCTGGACGATCCGCTATGTGGATGAATGGCGCCGCGACGGGGATGTCTGGCGCTTCACGCGCCGCAAGCTGGAGCTGTTGTGGGAGGAGACGGTCCCAGTCACTGTCCGCCACGAATGAGACGACCGCCAGTTTCATTTGGCAGCGGTCATAATGGCGCTACACTGCTGCGGCCTGCCCGGATCATCTGACGTGCCAGCAGCGTTTAGGGTCTGAGCAACAAAGTGGAACGCGATGACCGACAGACGTGCTTGCATCAACGCCATCGGCTGCGCCGTTCCCGACCAGGATGTGCACGTCGCTTTCATCAACTGGGCCAATCGGCAAGTCGCGGACGAACGGGCGCGGGGCCTTTTCACCCGGATGGCGGAGCGGAGTGGCATCAACCACCGCTGGTCGGTGCTACCGCCGGTCGATGCCGGCGGATCGCCCGTCGACCCCGGCGGCTTCTATGCGGACACCATGCCTTCGACGTCAAAGCGCATGCAGCTCTATCACCACTTGGCGCCGCCGCTGGCCCTGCGTGCGATCGAGGATTTGCGCGCGAAAGCAGCGATCGACGGCATCACTCATCTGGTGGTGGCAAGCTGTACGGGCTTCGTGGCGCCCGGCATTGACCAGATTATCGCCGATGCCCTGGGCCTTGCAGGCGTCGAAAGGACGCTCGTCGGGTTCATGGGCTGCTACGCCGCCGTCGCGGCGTTGCGGACAGCACGACATATTGTCCGTTCAGAGCCGGAAGCCCGTGTGCTGGTCGTCACGGTCGAGCTATCCTCCCTCCATCTTCAGCCTGAGCAGCAGGTCGAAAGACTGCTGATGATGCTGCAATTCGGCGACGGTGCAGCCGCTGCACTTGTAAGCGCGGAGGATCATGGCTTTGCCATGGCCGCGCCTTTTGCGATCAACCTGGAAGCCTCTGCCGAACTCATCCGCTGGGAAATTGGCGACCATGGCTTTGTCATGCACCTGTCCGGCGAGGTGCCGGCACGCATTCAGGCGGCGCTGCGGGACGAAGGCATCAGAACCAAGATCTGCGGTTCGGCCGACGGGACGTCGATCGAAAACTGGGCGGTTCACGCCGGAGGCCGATCCATATTGGACGCGGTGCAACAGGGACTGGATCTGGAGCCCGATGCGCTGTCGGTTTCTCGCGGGGTGCTTGCCCGGAATGGCAATATGTCATCCGCCACATTGATGTTCATCCTCAACGATCTTCTTCGTCAGGAGCGAGGCGGCAACGGCGTCGCGCTCGCCTTCGGACCCGGCGTCGCGGCCGAAGGTTTCCGCTTTTCCCGAGCGGGATGATGCCGCAGGCGCTGATCATCGGCGGCGGTCCTGCTGGCTCGGCAGCCGCTATCACGCTGGCGCAAGGTGGCATGCGGCCGCTCCTGATCGAACGCCACAGGACTGCGCCTGCTGGCGTATGCGGCGGCTTCCTGGGGTGGGACGCCATCGCGGGTCTGAAGGAGCTGGGCGTGGACCCGTGGAAGCTGGGAGCACGGCCGATCAATCGGTTCCGGCTAGCATCGGCGGATCGCTGCGTCGAAGCATCCCTGCCTGCGACAGCTGCCGGAATCTCCCGGCGCACGCTGGACAATGCGTTGATCGAGGCCGCCGAAGATGCTGGCGCCATCGTCAGCCGGGGGCGAACCGCGCGCGCTATCGACCTGGATCAACGCACGGTGCGTTTCGACGATGGCGAAGAAAGCGCTGCGGACGCGCTGTTCCTAAGCGTTGGCAAGCATGACCTGCGCGGAGCAGGACGAGAGTTTTCCGCCTCGTCTATTGGGTTACGCGCCACCCTGCCCCCATCCGCTGCATTGCATGATGCTTTGACAGGCGTGGTCGAACTGCACCTTTTCGACAGAGGCTATGCCGGGCTGCTCTTGCAGGAGGATGGATCAGTCAACCTGTGCCTGTCAGCAAACAGGGAACGGTTGAACGAAGCGGGCAGCGTTCCTGCCCTGATGGATCAATTGCGAGATGAGGCGCCGCTTTTGAAGGCGCGATTGGAGGGTGCGGACGCTCGTTTCGACGCAGTAGCGGGCGTGCCCTATGGCTGGCGCGCGAGCGGAACCCATAGGGGCATCTTCCGCACCGGGGACCAGAGCGCCGTCATTGCTTCTCTCGCAGGCGACGGCATCGCCATAGCATTAGCCAGCGGCACGAGCGCCGCCCGCGCCATGCTGACCGGGGGACCCGATGCCGCCCCGGCCTGGCAGCGCATATGGCGCAGGCAATGCAACATGCCCGTCGGGATCGCCGAAGCGCTCCGCCACAGCGCCGCCGCAGCGCTGCCGCGAAGCCTGCTGATGGCGGTATTGAAATTAGCCCCGGCGCTCGGGACGAGCGCCGCGGCCTTTACCCGGATCAGGAGAGTATAAGCGGCCTATCCCTGACCCGCTCAACGCATAGCCGAAAAGCGAAGCGGCGCACGATGCGCACCTGATCCGCTAGGATGCCCGCCTCCGCCAGCAAGTCGATCCAATCGGCGCGGCGAAAAGAGCGGGCGATCGAAAGCTGGCCATCTTCCCGCACGATCCGGTGCACCCGGAGCAACCGGGCGAGGATGGGATAGCCCCAATGAGCAAAGCCATGGCGGTGGAGGTCGCAGATCAACCAGCCCATCCTCGCCTTTGCTTCCATATGGCGCAGAAAGGTCATCAGCTGGGCATCGGTCATATGGTGCGTGACCTGGCTGGAGATGATGAAGTCGAATGGTTCGGGCTGGCTTTGATAATCGCCCGCCCGATAATCGATCGACAGCTCAACGGGCGTGGCGTGGCGCGCCGCCGCCAAGCTCTTTTCATTGAGGTCAACGCCGACAAGCTCAGCATCGATACCCTGCTTGCGCGCCCAGCGCGCTATTGCGCGCAGCACGTCACCATCGCCGAACCCGACATCCAGCAGGCTAAACCTCTTGGTATTTCCCACTGCACGGCGGAGAAAGGCGATGCTGGGCCACGCCGTGAAGGTCCAGCGGTTCACCCGCGCCAGGTCATGCAAGACCCGTTCATATATTGCGGGGTCGAGATCAGGCGCGTCCATCTGCTCTTCCTGACGCGATCTCGTGCTTAGGTCGGCCATCGCTCACTTACTCCCCTCACCCCCCTACACCGAGAAAGCCATTGATGCGCCAGACTTTTGGGCGCACCGTTAAGCGTAAGAAGATCGGAGAATGACGATGTTGGCCGCTACCCTCATCATGCTGACATCGTCTGCTGCGGCTCCTGCTGTGGACGTGACCGGTCTCTGGGTGACGGACGATGGCAAAGGACTTGTCAGGATCGAGCCTTGCGGAGCAAAGCTCTGCGGCCGAATTGTCCGGGTACTGGATACGCGGCCCGATGTCCCAAAGACCGATGTGCATAACCCCGACCCCCGCCTTCGCACGCGTCCTCTCGCGGGTATGCTCACGCTGTGGGATTTTGCACGTTCAGGGTCGGAATGGACAGGCGGGCGGGCCTATGATCCCAAAAGCGGGAAGAGCTATCGCTCGTCCCTTGCGCGAAATTCTGACGGGTCGCTGAAGCTCACCGGCTGCGTGCTTTTCATCTGCGAATCGCGCCGTTGGACTCGAGGCCGCTAGATCGCCTCCCACTGAAATATGCCATAGCGCATCGCCCCGGTCCGCAGGGCGAGGATGAGGCGCGGCAGGCTCAAGATGAAGTCGCGGCTGACGGTGGCCCGGCTGAGCGCGAGCCGACGAACGCGGCGGTCACTGAACAGGCGCTGCGTAAACCGTGCGAGGCATATCGACCAGGTGCGCCGAACCTCCAGGCTGATGTCCTGATAATCCATCAATCGAAATCCAGCGGCGGAGGCCCACTCCAGATAATCTTCCCGACTCCCCATGCTCGGCAGCCTGCCCTCGCGGCAGATCGGCAGCAGCAGGTGCCGCACTTGCCAGGCAGGAACGGATTCTCCTTCCAGCCACGCGCACACGACCAATCGACCGCCCGGACGCAATATCCGCCGTGCCTCAGCGAAGAAGCGCGGCTTGCTTGCCATATGCTCGGAACTTTCAATCGCGTAGGCCCCGTCGAACGATCCCGCGTCAAAACCGTTGTCGAGCCAGTCCCGCAGCAGGCACGTGAATCGGGGTGAGCGGGTGCTCGCAATCCTGTGCTGCGCGGCCGAAAGGGTCAGGCCCGTGATCGACACGTCATGCCGCCTCAATATATCGGCCGCAGTCGCGCCATAACCGCATCCGATGTCGCAGAGCCTTTGCTCAGGCTCTATCCCAAGCCTCCGCTCCACAGCAGCCCCCAGTTCGGCAGCCGCCTGCACCGGCGTCTCGTCGCCGCGACGCCAGTATCCATGATGGACATGGTCTCCCCAGATGTTGCGATAAGCGTGGTCGAGCTCATCATAATGGAGGGCGACGCTGGCCGCGTCCGACGGTTGTTCAGGAACAATCATGCCGGTTAGGGCACTGGCCGGTCTGCATGCGTCGTCGTCAGGAAAGAAGGATAAAGCAGCGTCACTGAAGCGAGCGCTATGATGATCAACGCCGCGATCAGCGCGAAGCTGCTATTCACCTTGCCCCTGTTGCGTGCGTAAAGCACGAGGCCGAGCAAACCTGCTGCGATCAGGATGATGATGGCAGTAAGACCTGTTAACATCGATCATGCTCCTGAAATGAGGAAGATCGGCCCCGCACGGGGATAGCGATCCTCAAATTACCGAGCTTACAATTCGTTCGGGCTCATGTCCGCGGGTTCCGCCGCTGCAGAGGAAGGAACCGGGGCTTCCGACGTCCGGGATGCCGGGTCCGGTGCCCGCAGGCTAGTATAGGCTATCAGCCCCGCGAGTGCCAGACATGCGGCCACGATCACCCACAGCCATCGCTTGGCATTGCGCCTTTGTCGTCGCTCTGGATCCTGGAGCATTGTCTCACCTTTCCGGCATCGACTTGCGGGGAAAAAGGTCCTGGCATCTTAACCTGGTTAAGCGATCGATGCGGATCAGCCGCTTTTCCTGCGCGTTTCCTCAATCGAATAACTGATGGACCAGTTCCCCGCTATGAGGATGACTATTATGAATGACCGCAATGCATTTCTTCAGGGGCAGGGCTCTCCGATCAAGGATGATGCCGCTCCGCCCGAACAGGGGTGGCGCGGCGAACGATCGGCCAATGAGGTGCCCGGGACGCAATCGCAGCGCCGCCATATTCCCGGCGTTGGACCCGAGGTCGAGGAGATCTCCGGCACGGCTTTCGCCGAAGCGCAGGGGCTTGACCAGAACCCAAAGGATGAGGATCAGGAGGAAAGCCGGACCTTGCCTGACTCAGGATCGCAAGGTCAGCATAGCGGCGATGGCGTCAGCGATCTGAGCATGGCGGGAAGCAGCCCCGGTGGCGAAAGCGCCGGAGCCCCCTATCCGCACGGCCACCGCAAGACTGACAATGATCCGGGCAGCATCATGGGTCATGGCGGGCAGACCGAGATTGACTATCATGGACCCGGCCATCTCGGATCGACCAATACGGGCGACGAGGACAATCGCAATGGCGTCGCCGAGAAGGACGACTGACACGCTTTTGAAAGAGTAGCGACGTGGCTCATCCACAATAGCCTGTCTTGTCAGGCGGGCGGTTCGACATACAGGCCGAACCCCCTTGCCTTCCTGACGCGATAGGCAGAACATCGCTCTCTTAAATAGACCGTCTTCGCCGAGAAAGATGGATGAGGAGAGCAAGGATGAGCGGCACGCAATCGCGCTCCATTGCGCTGATCGGTCCCGCCGGCGCGGGAAAAACCAGCCTCGCTGAAGCAATATTGTACATCAGCGGGGCTATCACGCGGCAAGGATCGGTAGAGGCGGGCACAAGCGTCGGAGACGCGAGCCCGGAAGCGCGCGAGCGGGGAAGCTCGACCGAAATCAACTTCATGCAATTCGAATGGATGGGCGATCCTTTTTCGCTCATCGACATTCCCGGTTCACCGAGCTTTGCCGACGATGCGGCCAACGCTCTGAATGCCGTCGACCTTGCCATCGTCGTCATCGACCCCGACCCGGCGCGAGCGCCGCTCGCAGAGCCCGTGCTTCGCAAGCTTGAACATGCAGGCGTGCCGCACGCGCTGTTCGTCAACAAGATCGAGCAGGCCCGTGGCAGCATCCAGGAATTGCTCACCGCCCTATCCCCGATGAGCGCCGCCGCCTTGGTCGCGCGGCAGATCCCTATTCGTTCGGACGACAGGGTCGATGGCTTCGTCGACCTCGCGCTGGAACGCGCCTATCATTATGAGGCAGGCAAGGGATCGCAACAGATCGCCCTGGCCGACGAGCTGAAGGCTGATGAAAGCGACGCCCGTTTTCATATGCTGGAGCAGCTTGCTGACCATGACGATGTCCTGCTCGAACAGCTTCTGTCGGATGAGCAGCCAAGCCTTGAGACCATCTTCGCCGATTTGGCGCAGGAGACCGCGAGCGGTCTCATCGTGCCCGTGCTGTTCGGCTCCGCCGCCAATGGCTTTGGCATTCGCAGGTT
>JAEZCS010000046.1 GCA_023433445.1 Pseudomonadota bacterium
CAGCGCCATATCTTCTTTGCTGAACGCCAGGCCGCGAAGCTTCCACCGAATCTGGCGGAAACCGGAACGCGGCCTGTCGAGACGGTCGCCGTCATCGGGGCAGGGACCATGGGCGGTGGCATCGCCATGAATTTCCTGAGTGCTGGCATCCCTGTGACATTGGTCGAGCGGGATGGGGAGGCGCTGGAGCGCGGCGTCACCATGATCCGCCGCAACTATGAAAGAGGCCTCGCCAGCGGCCGGGTGACGCAGCGTGACATTGACGCCGCCATGGAACGGCTGCACGCCACCACGCGGATCGAGGATATCGGGTCCAGCGACCTGATCGTCGAAGCGGTGTACGAAAATCTGGCGGTAAAGCGCGAGGTCTTTCAGGCCCTGGACCGCATCGCACGGCATGACGCGATATTGGCGACCAACACATCCTATCTCGATCTGGATGAGATTGCGGGCTTCACCGGGCGGCCGGACAGCGTGATCGGCATGCACTTTTTCTCGCCCGCCAACATCATGCGGTTGTTGGAGATCGTGCGCGGCGCGGCGACGGCACCCGATGTGCTGGCGACAGTGATTGGCCTTGCGAGGCGGATCGGCAAGGTTGGCGTGGTCGTCGGCAACTGTTTCGGATTTGTAGGCAATCGCATGCTGGCACAGCGGCAGAAGGAAGCCGAAAAGCTGCTGCTGGAAGGCGCGATGCCCTGGGATGTCGATCGCGTCCTGTATGATTTCGGCTTCCCCATGGGACCGTTCCAGATGCGCGATCTGGCGGGCAATGATGTGGGCTGGACCCGTGAGGCGAGCAGTTCGTCGACCGTTCGCGAAATACTGAATGAACGCGGACGGTTCGGGCAAAAGGCGGGCAAAGGCTATTATGATTATGATGCGGCAAGAAAGCCCGTGCCGTCCGAAGAGGTGACAGGCATCATCCTGGAACTTGCCCAGCGCAAGGGGATCGAGCGGCGTGCCATCAGCGATAGCGAGATTTTTGAGCGGTGCCTTTATCCCATGGTCAATGAAGGCGCCCGGATATTGGAGGAAGGCAAGGCGCTGCGCGCGTCTGATGTCGATGTGGTCTGGGTGACGGGCTATGGCTGGCCAGCCTATCGCGGCGGGCCGCTTTATTGGGCGGGACAGGAAGGCATTGGCCGGATCGTCGAGCGGCTGCGCGCCCTCGCGCCCAGCCTTGGCGATGATTTTATCCTGTCGCCGATGCTGGAACGGCTCGCGGCGGAAGGGCGCGATTTTCAGGGCGAGGGGAGGGCATGACGATGCGGCGTGCTGCCATAGTCGATCCGGTCCGGACGCCGGTCGGGAAGTATCTGGGGGCGCTGGCCGATATTCCGGCGGGGGAACTGGCGGCGATCGTGCTGCGCGCGCTGGTGCAGCGGACGGGCATTGATCCCGAGCGGGTCGATGACGTCGTTTTCGCACAGGGCTATGGCAATGGCGAGGCGCCTGCGGTGGGCCGATGGGCGGCGCTGGCGGCGGGCTTTCCAGTGTCCGTGCCCGGCTATCAGCTGGACCGGCGTTGCGGGTCCGGATTGCAGGCGGTGATCGACGCCGCGATGATGGTGCAGACCGGCGCGGCCGACGTCGTCATTGCAGGTGGCGTCGAGAGCATGAGCCAGGTCGAGCATTATACGACACAGATGCGGCGCGGCGTGCGCGGTGGATCGGCCGAGTTATACGACCGGCTTTCGCGCGGGCGTATCATGTCGCAGCCGATTGCCCGCTTCGGCATCATCACCGGCATGATCGAGACAGCGGAGAATGTCGCGCGCGATTACGGCATCACGCGGGAGGAATGTGATGCCTATGCGGCGATGAGCCACCAACGCGCAGCCGCCGCCTGGGCGGAAGGCAAGTTCGATGAGGAACTGGTTCCCGTCGCCGTCCCGCAACGCCGGGGGGAACCGGTGCTGTTCGACCGTGACGAGGGCGTCCGGGCGGATGCGACGGCGCAATCGCTGGGGCAACTGCGTCCCATTGGGAAGGGCGGCGTTGTAACGGCAGGCAATGCAAGCCAGCAGAATGATGCGGCTGCGGCTTGCCTTGTCGTGGCGGAGGACAAGCTGGAGGAACTGGGGCTTGAACCGATGGCCTGGCTGCACAGCTGGGCGGCGGCGGGATGCGAGCCTTCACGCATGGGCATCGGTCCTGTTCCCGCCGTGGAACGCCTGTTCCGCCGGACCGGGCTTGGCTGGGACGATATTGGCCTTGTCGAACTGAACGAGGCCTTCGCGCCGCAGGTGCTGGGCGTGCTCAAGGGGTGGGGCTGGGATGATCGCGACCGGCTGAACGTCAATGGTTCGGGTATCTCGCTCGGCCATCCGATCGGCGCAACCGGCGGGAGGATATTGGCTAATTTGCTGCGCGAAATGCGGCGGCGCGACGTGCGCTATGGTCTTGAAACAATGTGTATCGGTGGCGGGCAGGGTCTGGCGGCGATTTTCGAGCGCGCCTAGCGTTCCGGCTTTGCAAAAAGGAGAGGCTGTCTTGGGGGTTGTAGTCGTTACAGGAGCATTCGGAGCGCTGGGGCGCAGCGTCGTGGAGTTGCTGGCGGAGCGGGGGCATGTCATCGCTGCCGTCGACCTGGGTCCGGCGCCCGAAAGCTATCCCTATGGCTTGGCGCTGGGCGGGGTTGACCTGACTAACGCCGACGCCGTTGCCGGGGCCTTTGCGCGGATCGCCGGGCAGCACGGAAAGATCGACGGACTGGTCAATATTGCGGGCGGCTTCATGTGGTGCATGGTGGCGGATACCGTGCCGGAAGACTGGGACCGAATGTACCGGATGAACCTGCTGTCCGCAGCGCTATGCTGTCGTCAGGTCATCGGGCATCTGGCGGACAAGGGCAGCACCATCGTCAATATCGGGGCGGCGGCGGCCCGTGCTCCAGCGGCGGGTATGGCGCCCTATACCGCGTCCAAGGCTGCGGTTATGGCGCTGACTGAAAGCCTCGCCAACGAACTAAAGCCACGCACGCGGGTCAATGCGATCCTTCCCACGATCATCGACACGCCCGCGAACCGCGCCGACATGCCCGACGCCGAAAGTAGTGAATGGGTGCAGCCCGTCGATCTGGCCAAAGTGGTCGCGTTCTTGCTGTCATCGGAAGCCGCCGCGATCACAGGCGAGGGCATCAAGGTGTCGCTGGGCGCCCAATCATGAGAATTGAACATCGAAAGGATGGGAGAAGCGAATGGAGAGGATAAGCACGGCAGCGATGGACGAGGCCATTGCCCGGGCATTGCGGCTCGGCGAGGTCGGCCTTCAGGTCGCCGTATATCACCGCGGCCGCCTGCTGATCGATACATGGGCAGGTGCGGCTGATGCTACCGGTCAGACACCGGTCAAGCGCGAAACACTCTTTCCCATTTTCTCGGTCACCAAGTCCTTCACCGCGGTTGCCTGCCACATACAGGCTGATCGCGGATTGATCGATTATGATGCGCCGATTGCGCGCTATTGGCCGGAATTCGGCGCGAACGGGAAGGAAGGGATTACAGTTCGTCATGTGCTGTCCCATCGGTCAGGCGTGCCGCAGATGCCGCCCGGTGTCACCGTGGAGACCATGTGCGACTGGGACTGGATGATCCGCAACATTGAGAAGATGGAGCCGCTATTTCCCGCGGATTCCCAAAGCTCCTATCAGGCGTTCATTTTCGGCTGGTATATTGGCGAGATCGTGCGGCGGACCGACCCGGCGAAGCGGCCGATCGACCAGTTCATCGCCGATGAAATCTGCGCGCCGCTGGGGATCGCGAATTTCCATCTTGGCCTCGATCCTGCACTCGAACCGCGTGTCGCAACGCTGACCAACGTGGCCCATGGCGGTCAGGCGCCGGTTGGTGACGCCGGGACGGTATCCCTGACGACGGCGGTTGCGCCCAGCCATGCCAGGGCGGGCGAGGATGTCGCGCCTTATTTGAGCCTGGCTGTGCCGCCTGCGGTGGCCACCGGCCCGGCCAATTTCAATCGGCCCGACGTCCATGCCGCGGTACTGCCCGGCGCCGGGGGGATTGCAGACGCCCGTTCCGTGGCCCGGCTCTATGCGATGCTGGCCTGCGGCGGGGAACTGGATGGCGTGCGCATCCTGTCCGAAAACACGGTGAAGGGGCTGACCCAGTTGCGCCAAGATCCGTTCCAGCCGGATCGGGTTGTGGGCCGGGTCGCCATTCTGGGGCAGGGCGGTTTCTGGCTGGGCAGCGATCATCCAGGTGTTGAGGCGGCAGTCGGGACCGCACCATCGATCCTGTGTCATCCGGGAGCGGGCGGATCGATAGGCTGGGGCGATACGGCCACCGGTCTGGCGGTTGCCATCTGTCATAACCGGATGTTCAGCCGCATCGATGATCCCTCGCAGCAGCCTTGGATCGCCATTGGTGATGTTGCACGCGACCTGGCGGCAGAGCAGGACGCGATCGCCTGAAAAGTAAAACGGACCGCCTTCAGAGCGATTGATCTGCCTGCACCAGATCAATCGCTCGATTTTCCAGATTTTCCGCGATTTCTTAACTGTCGGATGATAATATCTGACTGGAAATCGCTCTATTGGGCGGTCCGTCCCCCATCCACTGCGAGCGACGTGCCGTGAATGTTCGAGGCCGCGTCGGAGCAGAGAAACAGGATGGACCCGGCCACTTCATCCGCCGTGCCGTCGCGGCCCGTGGCAGGATGATAGGCGCGTGCGCGCGCTGCCCATTCCTCGTCGCTGTAGCGGGACCGCTGATGCGCGCGGATGGGGCTGTCGATCGCACCGGGACAGACCGCGTTGATGCGCACGCCGTTCATTCCATATTCCAACGCCGCCGCCTTGGTCATGCCCAGCACGGCATGTTTGGTCGCCGCATAGATGCTGACGCCCGCCTGTCCCACCAGACCGGCGGAGGACGACATGTTGACCACGCAGCCGCCGCCGCTCCGTTCAATCGCGGGGATCGCATATTTCATGCCGAGCCATATTCCCTTCAGATTGATGGCGATCAGGCGGTCGAACTGCTCCTCATCCACGTCGCACAGATGCTTCATGCCGATTTGCGTCACGCCCGCATTATTGATGAGCACATGGAGGCAGCCAAAATGGCGAACCGCGCGCGTGACCATGTCCGCGACCTGATCCGCCTTTGATACATCCACCTTTTGCGTCATGACGTCCGCGCCGGTGGCGGCTAGCGCGATTTTCGCACTTTCGAGCGCCGCTTCATCAATGTCGCCGAGCAATAGCCTGGCCTGCTGTCGCGCAAAGGCGTGGGCGGTCGCCAGGCCAATGCCGGACGCTGCGCCTGTGATGATGACCGCCTTGCCCCGCAGTTCCGGCAATATCATGTATTCAACTCCACTGAACGAAGGAAATGTGCCGGATCATTCGCCGATGCGGAAGCTGCCATCGGCTTGCAGGGGCGTTCGTGCGGTCTTGGACACTTCCCAGACATGGCCTTCCGGATCGGTAAAATAGCCCGAGGTGTTGCCCCATTGCTGCTTCGTGGCGGGGCTGGTGATCCGGGCGCCATGGGCCACTGCGCGGTCGAGTATCTGTTGGACCTCCTCTTCCTCGCGCACGACATAGGAAAGGATGATCCCGGAAAATGCGGGTTTGGGGTCAGTTGGCGCGCCGACGCCGCGGAATGCCTCATGTGCCATTTCCTGACGGTCGAACAGGATGAAAACCGTGCCGTTGGCATTGAAAAGGGGCATGATATCCCGGCTGACGGGATTTTGCCGCCAGCCCATGGCTTCGTAAAAGGCGCGCGCCCGGTTCACGTCGTCGACGCCCAGGTTAACGCAACTGATGCGCTGTTCCATCAAACCATATTGCGCATTGCTCATGTCATTCATGCTCCTTCGGGCATCTGTGCTGAGAGACTATTCAGCGGATTGTCGGCAATGGCCTGCCGAATGGACGCGCGCGCTGCGCCGGGAAGCAGGACGCCCGCCGCGACGGCAGCATTTGCCGCGGCTTCGAAACGGCTGAGATAATCGTCCGGGCCGTCATAGAGTGCAGCTAGTTGCTCTGCAGTGAGCGGGCGGCTAGATCCGCGCAGAAACGCCCAGCCTGGTGTGTTGAAGCCGTCATGGACCGCTGTCGGCACAGATATTTCCGGCAGGCGCACGCCGCCCCGGGCTATGCCGAGTTCATCGCGGACCACGCGGGGCGGAATGCCCTCATCGCCCGTCTCCAGCTCGATGCGGGGCTGGATTGGTGGTGGCACGCCTTCCTCGACCCATCGCCGCATCCAGTGTAGCGCCGCGTCGCGATAGGGCTGGATGTCGATGCTGTTGGGCGGCAGGTCCGTGGCGGTGAAGGCTGAACTGACCTTGATGCCGCCCGCATGCGCTAGGCCAGCGGCCTCCCACAGGCGGAAATGATCGCTGTCGGGCTTCCGCACCGACGCGAAGCTGCGGCTTTCGCTTTCGCTGTTGACGACGAAAACGGGAACATCGATGTCGCGCATGCGGCTGGTGCCGGGCGCGCAGGTGCCGTCGACCAGTTTCGACAGGTCATCGATGCTGCCGGGGCGTTTGTCGTCCGCTGTTTCGATCTGCGCGGGCGATCCCATGAAGACGTCGAGCATGAAGCCCGAAAAGGGATGACCCAGTGGCGCGAGGGCATTGATATAGGCAGCCAGCCGATTGGCCGATTGGGAAGCGCCACGTGCGATCACATGCCGCACTGTCAGGCCGCTCAGCGGATCAAAGTCGCCGCTCCGCTTAGGCCCGACGGCTTCGCCGATCTGGGTGAACAGATCGTAGGACAGATCGTCTGTCGGGATGGACAGCCCCTGATAGCGCTCCGGATCGAAGGCCAGCAGGCCCTTGGGATCGGGACCGGCAAATCCCTCTATCCCGACCCGCTGGACGGAGGCGGCGACGATAGCATAGCCATCTTCGTACATCAGCGGATGGGTGCGGATATTGTCGAAGCCTGCCGTGACATTGTTCCAGATCAGGATAACGATGCCATTGAACCGGCTGTCATCGGCTGGGCGCCTGACCACAAGGCGCGTGCGATAGGGCAGGGCTTCGCCTCGTTCGACCTGCCATTGCCCGTCTGGCGACATGCCGGTTCCCGTAGCAAAGCGAAGGCGCGTGGCAGAGCCGGAGATCAGGAACTCCTCCTGCCGGTAACCGACGGCTGCACAGTCAAATGGGGGCTGGATGAAAGCTTGCCCGCGGCCTCCTTCAATGGGGCCAAAGATGGTCCATTCCGGCATTGCCTCTCCTTCAGACTATGGGTTGATCGGATGCTTGTGTGCCTAGCGTCGGTGCGGTTCGCCCGGATAGGTTCAGCTCGCGCCTGAGTTGCTTGCCGAGGACCGGCACGATGCCCGCCGACGCGATCGCGAGCATGCCGACAAGATGCGTGTTGCCGAGCCGTGGGCCGGGCAGATCGGTCAGGATGCTGCTCGACATTCCCGCACCGGCCGCACTTGCAAGGTTCTGGAGCGCGCCAACCAGTGCGCCGAAGCCAGCTCGTTCGGTGGGTTCGGGTGCTCTCAACGCAAGCGTCATCAACGAAACGCTGAGAGTTGAGATGCTCATGATGGTGATGAACATGGCGGCTACGCCGACAATAGACCCCGGCGGAAAAACATAGCTGAAGAATATGCCGATGCAGAAACTGGAGACCGCAGGACGGATGAGCGTGAACGGACCATGACGGTCGGCCACCCGTCCGACCAGGCGGAGTAGCAGAAAGGTCGTTCCTCCGCAGATCATGTAGAATGTCGCCAGCCAGGCACGCGGCAAATGCAGGTTCAGCAGCAATAGCGATGCATTATTGGCGGTAAGCAGGCCAAAGGCGAAGGTCATCGCGAAGACGCTCAACATGGCAGCGCGAAATGCGGGGCGACGCGGCACTTCCTTCAAAAGCGACCGATCGTCGCTGACGCGATCCTCCAGGTGGCCTGCCAATGGCGGCAGGGTGAAACGGGTGACGATCATCAGGCAGAGCGCCGCAGACCCCAGAAGCAACAGCGGAGCTCGCCAGCTGGAGATGGCGGCAAGCTGTATCGCCAGGGGGAGGCCGATAATGGACACCAACGGCCCGGTGCCCAGCACCAGCGCATAGGCCCGCCCGCGTCGTTCTGCCGAAACAGTGTCACCGATAACGGCCGTCAGCAATGCCGTGCAGATCCCGCCGCATCCGCCCGCTATCGCGCGCATGGTCATCAGCATTGGCAGGCTGTCAGCAGTGCCTGCGCCCAGCGTGGCAATACCAAGCAGCGTCAGCCCGGCCACCAGCGGAGCGCGGCGGCCAAATCGATCGAGCAGGCCAGCCGCACTTAGCCCCGCGCCGAAACCCGCCAGCGCGTAGGAGGACGCGAGCAGGCCCAATTTTGCGACCGGCAGCCCCAAATCCAATGCGATATCTGGCCCAATAGGCATCACAATGGAAAAGCCGAGCATCACCAGAAACTGTGTCGCTGTGGCGATGATGATGGTTCGGCTCTCCATGGATGGTTTTTGATCAAGCCGCCACAGGCACGATCTGCTGCTGCCGGAGGCGGCCGCGCAGGCAAATGATGAGGATGACGGCGCCGAGCAGGCCTGCGCAAGCCAGCAGGATGAAGGAGGTCGAGAAGCCGTATTCCCGGTTGATCGGGCCAAAGATGATGGGAATGAGGAAGGGGCCGACATGGAAGGTGCCGAATATGCCGCCCATGGCCAGCGAGCGACGGCTGGGATGAATGCGTTCCAGCAGGAAGCTGCTAAGCGCCGGTTCGAACACCACTATGGCGCCGCCTGCGACTGCCGAGGCGATCAGCAGCGCCGTTATGCTTTTGGCGATCGCGAACAGGAAAGTGCCCAGGCTGAAGACCGCCAGCGCCATCGCGATAATCGCAAGTGGATGCATCCAGCGCCGCAGCCGGATGAAATAGAATGACAGACAGATGGACACGGCGGTCGCCGGCAGCATGATCGTCGAAAAGGTCCGAGGATCGAGGAAACCCTTTTCTCGGACCAGGAAAGGCAGCTGGGCGTAGAGATTATAGGAAGCAATGGCGAGAAACACATTGCCGAGCATTGCGAGGAGGAAGACCGAGTCAAAAGTTTCCCGCAATGGCTGCTGGACGGATTGCGGTTCGGAAAGCGTGGTTGTCGCGCTCCTGACGGGTTTGACACGCAAGAGTGCATAGATGAAGAGCGGGATGCCGACGAGATACAGCCACATGGGAGCCGACCAGCCATGGCTTTTTGCGAGGAAGCCCGCCGCCTGAACGGCTAGCATCGCGAAAAAAGTCATCGCGGCCCAGCGATAGCCCAGCATCTTGGTGCGCGCCTCTCCGCCATAATGGTCGCCGATCATGGATAGGCTGACCGCCATCAAGGCGCCGACCCCTAGGCCCAACAGGAAGCGGAGCAGGAAAAGAATGGTGAAATCGGTCGTCATCATGCATCCCAACCCTGCCGCCGTGTCCGTAAAAAGAGCGGCGAGCAGGATCGGGCGCTTGCCCCATCGGTCAGCGAGCCAACCGATGAACGGCGAGGCCAGCATGGCGACGCCCGGAATCGTCATCAGCATTTGTGCATGGGCGATGCCCTGCGCTCCTTCCCCCAGCTGAGACGCCAGCAGAGGTAGGCCGGGCGACAGGAGCGTCGTGGTGAACGTGTTCGGCAAAGTCGCGAAAAGAAGGAACAGGAATACCGGCCACCCAGGCTCAAGTACGGAATTTCTTGTGCTCATGGCCGGTCTCCTGTCCTTATTTCAATTATCGTGCCGACGCGCCGAAGCGCATACGGAGTTGGATGCCATACATGCGCGGCTCGCTGTAGACATAGCGGGCAAATCCGCCACCATAGCTGGCGCCGTTCTTGCCATAATTTGCCTGTAGCTGGATCGGGAACGTCTTGTTGGCGACATTGGTCATGAAGAATGACATGTCGATCGGCCTGTGCCCAACATTGCTCCATTCAACCCGGAGATTGAGCAGGTTGCTCTCTGGCAGATACCCAAAGGGTTCCTGATTGGGGAAGGTGATCTGGGTATAGTAGCGATCAACGTGGGAGAAAGTCAGCGACGGTGAAATCGTCTGAACATCATCCAGCTTCAGGTCGTAACGGGCCGAAATGGAATATTGGTTCTTTGGTGCGAAAGAGAAGGGAACGGTCGTCTTGTCGTCGATCAGCACCTGGCCGCCTGAAAGATAGGTGAACTGGAACTTGTCATATTTCGCGTCGGTGTAGCTATACCCGCCACTGATGCTGAAATTCGGGAACGGGTTAACCGTCGCTTCCACTTCGACGCCCTGAATGTGCGCGGCGCCGGCATTGACGATTGCCGAGCCGCCGGAAATCTGCCCGTTCGGCAGAACGGCAGTTGTTGTTCCCGATTTCTGAATGTCCTTATAGTCCGAATAATAATAGTCGGCATTCAGGCGTACAGGGATCGTTCCAATATGGAACTGAGTTTTCGCTCCGGCTTCATAAGTCGTGACATATTCCGGTTCGAATGTCAGCTTCTGTGGGTTCGTGCCATTGAAGTTGTAGCCGCCGCTCTTGTACCCGTGGCTAGCCTTGGCGTAGATCATTACCTGTGGCGTAATCTGATAATCCAGGGACACAAGCCAATTGGGCGCCGAGCTCTTGGATCGCGCGCTCAGCTCGCAGCCGGGGAAAGTCGCCGCGGGAATGATGCAGGCCGTCGGCGTGTAGAAGGCGTGGAAGGACCTCTTGTCGTCCCAGCTGTACCGATAGCCGCCCGTCAGGCGCAGTCCGTCCAGCGACGGTGTGAACGCACCCATGTCCAACGACGCCTGGGCATAGACACCCTTGGATTTCCGGTGCTCACCGGTGGATGCGGTTGAAAATGCGCCATTGTTCGAGCCTTGACGGATTTCCGGTCCAAGCGACTTCGCATCCTCATAATAGACCCCGGTTACGAAGTTCAGGTGATTATCCAGCATATTACCCTGGAGCTGGAGTTCCTCCGTCCACTGGCGGGCATTGGTGGAATAAGCATTGCCCGGGCTCGTATCCTGAATGGGCAGCCGTGAGCCATCCTGATCGAAAGCGGCGCGTGTCTTGTACCGTGCATAGCTGGCGATATTCCGGACCTTGAAGGTGTCGGACAACTCCACGGTGAGACTGTCGGTGGCCATCAGCAGGCGCTGCTCTTCCAGTGGAACGATGTTGAGCTGGGTCTTGCGAGGGCCACGGGCCTGCTGTTCTGCAAGAACCTGAGTGAGGAGGGGAATGCCGAATACGCGCGCCGTTGAACCCTGGAGAGCCCCGTTGGCGGGATTAAGAGCCGTGTTGAAACCGGCAAAAACCGATCCGGTACCGTGCTGGTCAACCTTTACATTCGTCACTAGCAGATAATTTTCGATCGTCTCTGTCGGGCGCCAAGTTAAGCCGCCACGCAGTGTCCAGTAGTTGCGATCGTCAAGATCGCGATTGGTGGTGACTTCGGTCGTATAGCCGTCCCGTTTGGCATAACGTCCCGCGACGCGCAGCAGCAGCTTGTCCTCGACCACGGGAATATTGACCATCGCTTCAATCTCATGGTCGTTATAATTGCCAAGTTGCGCTTGGGCATAGCCGTCAAATACAGCCTTGGGCTTGGCCGGTTCCACCAGAACCGCGCCGCCGGTGGTGTTCCGGCCGAACAACGTGCCCTGTGGCCCCTTGAGAACCTGAATATTTTCCAGATCGTAAAAGAGCGTGCCGGTGCCGATCTGGCCAACGGTATCGCTACGTTGCGGCAACGGAACTTCGGCGAAATAGACAGCAACGCCGGGGCCGCCGCCAAAGGTTGAGCCCTGACCACGAATGGTGAAGGTTTGGGTATCGCGTTGCCCCGATGCCTGGCCGACAACAAGGGAGGGGACCTTGCCTGCAAGATCCTGGTTCGAGGTAATGCCTTCGCGACGGAGCGTGTCACCGGTAAAGGCGGTAATCGCAACCGGCACCTTCTGCAGCTGTTCTTCACGGCGGTTCGCAGTGACGATGATGTCCGCGATTTCGCCTGCTCCGTCTTGCGCCAGGGCTGGAAGGCTATAAGCGAGCTGAACCATGCTCACTCCGCACAACAACATAATATTGAAAGGTTTTGTTTTCACGACTATACTCCCCCGATAAATTTGTATTAAAGTTTCGGAAAATATTTCAATATTAAATTATGAAATATGCGATATATTATAGTTGTGGAGGCTTTCTTGGATCTTAGAAGACTTCATTATTTTGTGACTGTCGCGGAAGAGGGCAGCTTTCAAGGGGCAGCAAATGTCCTTCACGTTGCCCAGTCTGCTCTTTCCCGTCGAATTCATGAGCTGGAGGAAGAGGTCGGGTCTCCGCTCTTTCTCCGCTTGCCGCGCGGCGCCCAATTGCTCCCGGCCGGCGAAATCCTGCTCCAGCACGCTCGGCTCATTCTTGAAAGCGTTGCGGACGCCAAGGCACATCTGGCGCGCTATGCGGCGGGCCGGTCCGGCACTGTCCGTATCGGCATGACCGGCGTCGCGGGTCAGTTGCGTTTCGTTGGTGAAGCTTTCACCGCCTTTGGCAAGATCGCGAATGATGTAGAAGTCATCGTCAAGATCGTGACTGGTAGAGGAGATGTGCTCCATCATCTGCGCAGTGGTCAGATCGACATTGCGCTGGTTCAGGGCGATGTGAGTGAGCCGGGGCTGGTATCCCAGCGGATACGGTCTTTTGACAGCCTCGTTGTCATGCCCTCCGAGCACCCTCTGAGCCACAAGGATGAGGTCAGCATTTCGGAATTCGCCGAATATCCGATACTTAGCTTCCCGCGCGAACTTGACAGTGTCGCTTTTGACAGGATCATTTCCGCCTGCATCGCGGTTGGAGTCCAGCCGCGCATCGCGCAGCAAATCCCGCTGGAACCGGTGCGGCTTGCACTCGTCGCGGCGGGCATGGGTATCAGCATCATAAGTGCATCGATCCATGAACGCCCCCATCCGACGGGCTTGTGCTTTCGCCGTCTTGTGGGAATCGACTTTGACGCCGGCCTTTATCTGGTGCGGCGCAATGTCAGCGACGGCCCCGCCGTCCAACTGCTGGCCCGGTCCCTGGTTGGCGCCGCGCAGTCCGCGGAAGAGGCGGCGGCCCACAGCTGATTCGGGCGGAAGAAAGCGTTCCCGGCATGACTGCCGGAGCGCTGCTTTCCTGAATTTCTTACCCTTGCGCATCCTCTTGTCCACCTTTGTGGTTTGCGGCCTTATAACACAACCAATCGTTTGGTCAATTACGATGTGTTGTGGGAATTGAGAAGGGTTCTGGACAGGCATAATCGATGGATTGGGCGGCGGTTTGTGAAGAAAATATTGGGTATTAGTGCATCTCTGTTGGCCAGCCGAGGTGAGGCTGGTCCTAGCTTGACAGCCATCTCAATGACTCATAAACAACCAATCGTTTGGTTTTGAAAACACATTGTGCATGAAGGGCCAGGTTCGCGGATGGTGGAAGATGATGGGTGCCTGGCCGCCATGAAAGGCCTGCGGATAATCGAGGTCGGTTCCTGGCTGGCAGTTCCGAATGCAACGGCCATGCTGGCTGATCTTGGCGCGCAGGTCATCAAGGTCGAGAGCGAAGGCGGGGATCCCGTCCGCCGGTTTCCACAATCGATGCGCGGGGACGATGTTCCGTCGGCGGCCTTCGCCATGCTCAACCGGAACAAGAAAAGTGTCGTGCTGGATCTGGATGATGCCGCCGACCGGGCTCGTTTTGAATCCCTGCTGACTACTGCCGATGTGCTGGTGACGAACCTTCGCCCGAAGCAGATCAGCCGGTTGGGGCTGGACGCCGAGGAACTGGCATCGCGCCATCCCCATCTTGTTGTCGCCAGTCTGACGGGTCTTGGCTTGCGCGGCCCGGAAGCGGACAGTGGCGGCTTTGACGTGGGGGCCTTTTGGGCACGATCCGGATTTTTGTCGCAGGTGACGCAGGACGGAAGCGAACCTGCAGCGCTGACCGGCGGCTATGGCGATCTCATGACCTCGCTTTCCCTGTTTGCCGCGATTGTCACCGGGCTGCTGGAACGCACTGCAACCGGTCGGGGCGGGCTGGTTGAAACCTCATTGTTGCAGACGGCCGCCTTTGCGATCAGCGGCGATCTGGTGTCGCACCAAGCCTATGGCCGCGTGCCACGGGCGCGGCCACGCCTGAAATCGCGTACCCCGTTCAACAACAGCTATCGCACGGCGGACGGCAGATGGTTCTTCCTGACCTGCGTCGACGCCATGCGGCATGTGCGCGGTATCGCCCGCGCGATCGAACATCCGGAAATGGCCGATGATCCTCGGCTGGCTTCGCCAAGGGCGATCAGCGAGAATGCGTCCTTCATCATAGGACTGCTCGACGATGCCTTTGCGCATCAGCCTCTAACATATTGGGCCGAACGCTTCGCTGCGGAGGGCGTGACATGGGAACGCGTGGCCCTTCCCGACGAGCTGTTCTCTGATCCTCAGGCCGCCGCAAATGACATGATGACGGAATGGGAATGGGATTCCGCGCCGATGCATAGTGTCGCGGCACCATTCTCGATATTTCGGAAGAAGCGAGCGAACATATCCGCCGCCCCGGCACTTGGCGCCGACAACGCCATGTTGGCAGATGCGGCATCCCGATCAAAAGCAAAGGCCATCTAATGTCGCTGATCACAGCCATTCTGGATTTTCCGGACGATATTGCCGACCTCAAGAGCGCGACGGCTGACTTCGTCAATCGCCGCATCCTGCCCCATGAGGTGGAGATCAGCAGCAGCGGGGAGGTGCCCGAAGCCTTGCAGCAGGAACTGCGTGAAGGAGGCTATTTCGGGCTCACCATCCCTGAGGAATATGGCGGGGCAGGGCTGTCGCACCTGGCCTTTTATGCGATCCATGAGGAACTGACGCGCGCGCCCAAGCCGGTCTGGCTGCAATTGAACAATGCTAACGGGATCGCGGCGCGGTTCCTGGAGTTCGGCGGTTCCGAAGCGCTGAAGCTGAAATATCTGCCCGGCATTGCCGCGGGCACGATCCTGCCAGCGATCGCGGTTACGGAACCCGAAGCCGGATCGGATGTGCAGGGCCTCAAGACTAAGGCGGAGCCCACCGCCAATGGCTGGCTGCTCAACGGCGGCAAGCATTACATCACCTTCGGCGCGCGTGCGGACATATTGTTCGTGCTGGCGCGGACGGCGGGCCGGGAGGCGGGGTCGAAGGCCTTTACGCTGTTCCTGGTCGAAAAAGGCACGCCGGGCCTCAAGGTCGCGAGATTGCAGGAGACGATGGGCGGCCGCCCGCTGGAACAGGCGGAGCTTGTTCTAGACGATCTCGAACTGCCCGATTCCGCGGTCATCGGCGAGGTTGGCGGGGGGCTGAAGCTCGTCTTCAAGACCTTCGCCGAGGAGCGGTTGACCATGGCGACTACCGCCTTGGGCACGGCACAGCGAGCGATCGAGCTTGGCGTCGATTATGCCAAGACGCGCAAGGCCTTTGGCCACATGATCTCCGACTATCAGGCGATCCAGCATTCACTGGCTGACTGCGCCACTGAATTGTTCGCGGCCCGGTCCATGACTTTCGCTCTGGCGCGTCAGCTTGGCGGCCGCGTGGTCGCTCCCCATGAAGCCGCGATGGTAAAGCTCTACGCTTCCGAAATGGCGGGAAGGGTGGTCGACCGCGTGCTCCAGATCTTTGGTGGTGCGGGCTTCATGGCGGAAACGCCAATCTGCCAGATGTATCGCGACGTCCGGGTGCTGCGCCTTGCGGGGGGGACATCCGAAATTCAGCGCAACATGATCGCGCGGCATTTGCTGGGGCAATAAGCATGACGAATGACAAGGCGCCCGGCGTCTATATCGAAAAGGCCGACGGCATTGCCACCGTGCTGCTGCATAATCCGCGCGTCGGCAACGCTCTGACGCGCGAAATCTATCAGGCGCTGCGCGATGCATGGGCGGCGCTGGAGCAGGACGAGGATGTGCGCGTCCTTGTCTTTACAGCATCGGGTGACCGGCATTTCTGCACCGGCGCCGATGTCAGCGTGCTGACGACGCAGGGCGAATTGCGGCGGCCGGGCGAACGCACGGGCGAAGCTTGGCGACTGACCTGGGCGCATGCGGGACTGACCAAGCCGGTGGTGGTTTCGGTCAACGGCACGGCAGCGGGCGGCGGGCTGGGCTTCGTGGTCGATGGTGATATCGTAGTTGCGGCGAAGCATGCGCGCTTTCTGGACACGCATGTCAATGTGGGCCAGATTTGCGGCTATGGCGCCCTGCGGCTGGTAGGCATCATCGGGGCGAGTGAAGCAAAGCGGATCGCGCTGGCAGGCGGCGTGCTGAGCGCCGAGCGCGCCCATGTGCTTGGACTAGTCAACGAACTATATGACACGGCCGAGGAAAGCCTGGCTGCTGCCATGGCTACCGCGCGCCGGATAGCGGCCGCATCGCCGAGTGCAGTACGTGAGACCTTCGGCCTGTTGCGGGCGCTGGGCAAACCGCCGCACGAGAGCAGCGTGATCGCCACGGCCGACCGGGCGCTCGATGCGCATATGACGCATCCTGACGCCAGCGAAGGCGCCCGTGCCTGGACCGAAAAGCGCGCGCCCCAATGGAAGCCATGACAGGCACTGGCGTCATAAAGGTCGAAAGGCCCGCGCCGGAGATCGGCCTGATCAGGTTGAACCGTCCGGAGGCCCGCAATTCGCTGACCTTCGAGTCATGGCGCGAGATTGAGGCTGCGCTGGGTGGGCTGTGCGATGATGCGGAAGTCCGGGCGATCGTGATCGCCGGAGCGGGCGGATTTTTCTCGGCGGGCGGCGATGTGAAATCGCTGCCCGCCGCAGGATTTCGCGCGACCGCGCCAGCTGAACGCGTCGCGCTGGGGCATCGGGTCATCACCGCGATACGGACGGCGCCCGTACCCGTGATTGCCGCCGTTGAAGGTGCGGCGGTTGGAGCTGGCTGGAGCCTTGCGCTGGCGTGCGACCTGATCGTCGCTAGCGGGACAGCGCGCTTCTCCGCGCCTTTTGTAGGACTTGGCGTGGTGCCTGATGGGGGCATCGCCTGGTTCCTGACTCGTCGGCTGGGACGCCATCGGGCGTCGGCGCTGCTGCTGAGTAACGAGAGGCTGGATGCAGACGCTGCCCTTGCGTTGGGTCTTGTAAACCGGCTGACGCAACCCGGTGACGCAGAGGCGGAGGCCATCGCGCTGGCCGAAGCGCTGCACTGTGATGTGCCGCATGCAGTCGAACTGACCAAGGCATTGATCGACCGCGCGGAAAATGAAGATTTGCCAGCCTTCATGCGGGCCGAACTGCTGTCGGCGACGCTGACCCAGTTGGGTCATGAGGCGCAGGATGCGCGTGCGGTAGCCGCGCGCAAGAGGGAGGAACAGGGGAAATGAAGATTGGCCGGGCCATATTGCCGGACGGCGCGACAGCGCTTGTCCTCATATTGGAGGACGGACGGGTCGCGGAAATCACCGGCGCAGGTCCGGATGATCTGATCGCGGTTGCCATGACGCGGCAGACGCCTGCGCTGGGCCGGACATTTGCGTTGGAGGAGATACGCTTTCTGGCGCCAGTGCCGCAGCCGCGTTCCTTCCGCGATTTTTCAGCCTTCGAGATGCACACCAAAAATTGCGTCGAGGGCATTGGCGGAACGATGAACCCGCTCTGGTATGAGATTCCGGTCTTCTATTTCAGCAATCCCAATTGCTTTATCGACCCTGAAGATACTGTGTCTCCTCCGCGCAAGGCGAAGTCGATTGACTATGAGCTTGAAGTCGCGCTGGTGATGGGTGCTGCGGTGCGCGACCTGGATGCTGCGGACGCCCATTGGACCGACCATGTCGCGGGTTTCATGCTTCTCAATGACTGGTCGGCGCGCGATCTGGGCGCACAGGAAACCAAATTGTTCATGGGTCCGGCCAAGGCGAAGGATTTTGCGACGGCGAGCGGGCCGTGGCTCGCGACGCCCGATGAATTCGACATTGTCGATGGTCGTATCGACCTGCCGCTCTGGGGCAGCGTCAATGGCGACCGCTGGTCCGACGGCAATCTGGGTGAGATGTATTTCAACTGGCCCCGCCTGCTCGCCCATGCTTCGGCCGACGTCACGCTCTATCCCGGTGACATCATCGGCTCGGGCACCTGCGCGAGCGGCTGCATCATCGAGTTGCGTTTCACCAAGGGGCGCGACAAGCATGTGTGGCTGAAGGCGGGCGACGAGGTGGTGCTGGAAGCGCCCAAGCTGGGACGGTTGCGCAACAGGCTGGTCGAACCGGCCTGACATGCCATGCTGAAATCGAAGGCGGGGAGGTTTCGATGGAATCCTCCCCGCCTTTTCTTATTTCCGGATGATCAACGCATCCACGGCCGTGATCCGCGTGCCTGTGCAGATCAGCGGGTTGATGTCGATCTCGGCGATCTGGTCGGCATGGTCGGCGGCGAAGCGGCCCACATTGCAGATGATCCGCACCAGTTGATCGAGATCGACCGGTTCCGATCCGCGGAAACCGTCGAGCAGGGCAAAGCCCTTAAGGCCGCGGAGCATGCGTTCTGCTTCGGCCGGGGTCACGGGGGCGGGCAGCAGGGCGGTGTCGCGCAGCAGTTCCACCATGATGCCGCCCATGCCGACGACCAGCAGAGGCCCAAATTGCGGGTCATTGCGCACGCCGATCATCAGTTCAACGCCAGCCGGGATCATCGGCTGGACCAGAACGCCCCGGATATTGTCGGCCGATGTTTCGCGCAGGGCATTGGCCATAACCGCTTCATAGGCCTGCTGCAGCGCATCCTCATCGGCCAGGTTGAGGCGGATCACGCCTGCTTCCGTCTTGTGCGGCATGGCGGGAGATTCAACCTTGATGACGACCGGATATTGACCTGCCGCAGCTGCGATCGCCTCATCCACATTCTGTGCCAGCCGTTCCTGTACGACAGGAACGCCATAGAGGGAAAGAATGGCCTTCGCTTGGCGTTCGGTGAGAGTCGATGCTGCTGCCTCCTTCAGCAGCGCCGCCGCATCCCGGCGCACTTCCGGTGACAGGGACGCCGCTGCGGTCTCCACGGTTGCGAGACGCAGGGCGCTACGCCAATGCCAGGCGGACAGGGTGTGGAAACAGCGGTCGAAGGAACGGAACAACCCGACATTCGGGTGCCGCTCCGCTTCTATCAGCCCCGGTCCTTCGAGCCAGTCGGTGAAGGATATCCAGCAACCCGCCTTGCCTACTAGCGCTGCCTCCCGCCCCAATGTTTCGATACGGTCAATCGTGCCGCTGGAAGCATAGGGATTCGCCAGCACCACCGCGCTATAGGTGGGGTCAGCGAACAGCGCGTTCAGGCAAGCCGTCAACGAGTCCGGATTATTGACCACCTGCGCCGTCACGTCGCACGGGTTTCGCGGCGATCCGAAGTCAGGGACGTTGGCGTTCAGCACCGCTTGCGCCGCTGCCTGCGGCTGGGGGAGGGGAACGCCATGGGCCTCCGCCTTGTCCGCCGCGATCACAGTCGCGCCACCAGATGTGGCGATGACGGCGGCGCCTTCTGCTTTCGCCGGGCCCGACTTGGCGAAGAAGGCGGCCGTTTCCATCAATGCTTCAAGTTGATCGACGAAGATCACGCCATGCCGCTCCAGCGCGGCGTGATAGGCCGCGTGCGATCCTGCAAGAGACCCGGTATGCGACATGGCCGCGGTCGCGCCCTGTTCGCTTTCCGCGATCTTGTAGATGATGAGCGGCTTGTCCGCTTCCCATGCAATGCGTGCCGCTTCGATCATGCGGTTGGGGTCGCTCATGCCTTCGAACAGGCAGGCGATGGCACGGCATCCGGGTTCTCCTGCGAGATAGGCGACGAAATCGGCCACATCCACGTCGCAGCTGTTGCCCGACGCTAGCATGTGGCTGACCTGAACGCCGCGCTCGATCGACTGAACCAGCGCATTGCCGAGAGCGCCGGACTGGCTGACGATCCCGACCGAATGGGCCGCAGGCTTATCCAGCCGGGTTTCGCTGTAGAAGGTGATGTTGGCGCCGATTGTGAAATTGGCGAGCCCGATGCAGTTGGGCCCGATTATCCGCATACCGCTTTCCCGCGCGATCCGCGCAAGCTCAACCTGTTCTGATATGCCCTGTTCGCTGCCCACTTCCGCGAAGCCGGACGCATAGATGATGCAGCCGCCGACGCCCGCTGCGGCACATTCGCGGATGATGTCGACCACCTGATCCCGTCCCGTCGCCACGACGACGCAGTCGGGCACCTCGGGCAGGGCCGTCACCGACGGGTAGCATCGCAGGCCGCCTATCTCCTCATAACGCGGATTGATCTGGTACAGCCTGCCGCTGAAATGCGCGAGCCGCGCCATGGTGCGTGCGCCGAAGGAGGATAGGTTGTTCGACACCCCGACGACCGCGATGCTCTGCGGTGACAGGCTCCGGATCAATTGTTCGTGATGATAGACTGGCCTGCTCATAATGTTGCTTCACTTCCCAGAATGACCGTCGCCTGATGCGACAAAACGCCACCATTGCCGTGACAGAGCGCGACGTTTGCGCCGTTGACCTGACGGTCTCCGGCCGTGCCACGAAGCTGTTCGGTTGCTTCAATCAAGGTGAATATGCCGTACATGCCCGGATGAACGCAGGACAGCCCGCCACCATTGGTATTCACGGGCAGGCGCCCGCCCGGAGCGGTTGCGCCGCCGGACACGAAGCGTCCGCCTTCCCCCTTGGGGCAGAAGCCCAGATCCTCAAGGAAGAGGATCGTGTTGATGGTGAAGGCGTCGTAGAGTTGGACCACATCCACATCCTCGGGCCCCAGCCGGGCCTGCGCATAGGCGCAGGCCGAGGATTTGGCCGCGCCGGTGACGGTCAGGTCGGGCATGGATGAAATTTCCCGATGCGTAACGGCCGTGCCGCAGCCCAGGACATGCACGGGCGGGCGGGGATGATCGCGCGCCCGGTCCGGCCGGACGAGGACGATTGCCCCGGCGCCATCCGTGACAAGGCAGCAATCGCGGACCCCGAGCGGAGACGACACCATGCGCGCATTGAGGCAATCGGCGATGGTCAGATCGTCACGCTGGAACGCGTCAGGATTGCGCTGCGCCCAAGCGCGCGCTGCCACTGCTACCTCGGCTAGCTGCTCCCGTGTGGTGCCAAATTCATACATGTGGCGTGAGGCGGCCAGAGCATAGGCGGAGATCGGGATCAGCGGGCGATACGGCGCTTCAAAACCGCTACCCCCTTCGATCGCCCCGACAAGGCGGCCAGCCGCGCTGCGCTGGTTACTGCCATAAGTGATAAGGGCGACGTCGCACATTTCGAGGTGCAGCGCCATGGAAGCGATCTCTACATGGGTGAGAAACGCCGACCCGCCGGTGCGGTTATTGTCGGTGAAAACCGGATCAATGCCCAGATATTCAGCCAGGCTGAGTGTCGAGAGTTGGTCGGAAGGCAGGCAGCAGAACAGGGCATCGACATCTGCGGGCCGCAGCCCGGCATCAGCCAGCGCCAGCAAGGCCGCCTGCGCCGCGAGTTCGAGCGAGGAGTAGCCGGGAGCTTCCCCTATGCCGAATGTTGCGGCGCCCACAATCGCTGCGGATCCACGCGGCAGCTTGCTCATGCGATGTCGTCCGAAGGCCGGAACAGAAGAATCGGGCCGTTTGCGTCCCGTCCGATTTCGGCGCGGACCGCCATGCCTATGGTGACCTTGTCTGGTTCGACATGCTCGACGCGGGACATGAGGCGCGGGCCTTCGGCCAAAGTGATGATCGCGATGTTATAGGGTGGGGCCGGAGAGCGGGGGTATATGGTGGTGGTGGCATGGACCACCCCTTCGCCGCCCGCTTTTACCCAGCTCATTTTCTGCTCACCACTGCCAGGCTCAGCTATGCGCGGATAGAACAGATATTGGCTGGTGACAGCAGAGTGTTGGAGTAGAAGGTGCCCACATTCCAGGGCATTGGCAAATGCCTCACGGGGGTGGGTAGATGGGCGTTGGGCTGGCATCAGATTCGCTCCCTCGGCGCAGCCATAACAAAGCAACCAAACGATTGGTAGTCTATTTTGAGAAGGCTCGGAAGCTCCCGTGGCAACTTCCATAACCTATGCCAAAACGGCATGGCGGCCCTGTCCAGACGGAATTAGACATGGGGTCCTAGGGGCTTATTCTGTGTCTCGTCCAGCTCCGCGACGGAGCGGCCACCAATCGAAAATGAAGGAGAGAGCGATGGAAGACCGGTCCATGGATTGGGAGACCTACGAGACCTACATGAATGACGGCTACAAGCGGCCCAAGGTCCAGAACAGTGAATTGCTCAGCTCCTCTGTCTATCTGAATGACTATCGCCTCCGCGAATGGACGGTGCGCGAATGTCTGCGGCGCAATGGCACCGATCTGCCATCTACCTTTGGCATCCCCGAACTCAACCGGGCACTGGAAGAGGTGCAGGACCAGGATTACGTCAACCATATGTTCGAGGAAGCGCGCAAGGACTGGCCGGAACTCGACCAGTTTCTGGAAGAGCGCTACATGTCGCGCTGGCTGAAGAAGGATCTTGCAAATTGCCCCAACGGCTCACTGGGTCATGCCGTGTTCGTTCATTATGACAAATATGGCTATGACAATACCATGGCCAGCATGGCGATGCCCGTGCGCAACCATTATGAATATTTCCGTCGCCGCAAGGTCGAAATCCATGACTTCATGCACATCCTGACCGGCGCGGGCTTTGATTATATTGCGGAGGGGATTCCGAACTTCGTGCACTTCGGCAGCTTCCACAAATATTTCAAGCCGGAGCTGGCGCATCAGCTGACCATCAGCAACATGTTCCTGTTCTTCCCCTATTTCTTCCGCTCCTCGCTCCATTATCCGCAGGGCTTCCCCTGGGTTTGGGAAGCGATGAACCGGGGTGTCGAGATTGGTCGCCAATCGGGGACCTACTTCCTCAAGAAGATCGAGGATTATCTTCACCTTTCGGTCGAGGAAGCACGCGATGCGCTCGATATCCGCGGCGTCGAGGATCTCGATTTCAAGGAGTGGATGCGTCGTTCCGATCTGGTGATGGAAGGCGGTCAGACCTACACCGAGAAGAAAGCCGAACAGAGAGCGCAAATGTTCAAGAATCTGCAGGCGAAGGCGGCCATTGCCGCCGAATGATGGGTAACATCGAAGTGAAAGCGTCGCCGAAGGCGGCGCTTTCCATCTTTGTCACCGGCGTGCGGTGGGGACGAAGCAAACATGTAGCTGGCGGCGCTTCTCCACACTTTCGGCCTGCTTGGCCCTGTATGCGTACGACTCGTTCAAGAAGCCGCTGGTGACCGTTGCCGACTTTGCGGAGGTCGAGGCGGCACAAAAGCACCGGCCCGAAATTCGGCAGCGCGGCCATATGTCCGATGGAACCAGATGCCCAGCGACCGCGCGAATTTGAGGGCGGTGAGGGCAGTGGAATGGTTGCCCTTTGCTTCATGCGCTGCGCTGTTGCCGGCCTGGCGAAGAGCATGAATATATCAGCGGCTTCTTTGGGAATCAGGCGGTCATATGACAGCCGCCGCAGCGTTTCTTCGAATGTCTCGCGCTCATCACGATAAACGGCGTGATGCGCAGCGACCATCTTCACCATCAATTTAGCGAACTGGCGAAGTTTGATGATCGCTGTGCACGGGTCGGCAGGGAAATATCTTGCCGCGAGGCCGGCGAGGGCCACCAGCTGGTTGTCATGTGGCTCCAAGAAGCCAAAGTTCAGCGAATTCACCGTTCCCCCTGTCCACCAATGAGCCGGCAACTTTGGATCCGCCGTAATTCGCAAAATGCAATAGGCAGATCAAAAGATATCTAAGCTTAATTGCGATGAGGGCAGTGCAAAAGTGAGGGCTAACCTGCACATTCGAAGCAATAAAATGCGCTGCATAGGTCGCGAGGGTGGGCGCGCAGTTGGCCCCGTCAAAAGGTGGTGACTGGCTGTCAAGATTGGGTCTGCTTACCGATTGAGGCGCCTGATCCATCGGGTGAGAGGTCAGGGCTAGGCAGGTTTGTTTTGCCGCTTTCCCGCGTCTTTTCGCCTTTGTCGTACTTGCCCGGAGCCCACGCGAGATCTCTTGTCTAACGGGAGCAGACGGATTGGCGTGGCAGCGAGATGGCTCGTGATGACAGGTACATATTTTTGCATAAAGGCCTGTCGCTCGCGTAGGACAACATCGATCCCTTCAGTCTGGATCCGCTTGCTGTAATGTTTTCCGTTGGTCCCTTCGCGAGCGTGTCCCATCACGTCTGCGCGCATATTGTCGTTCACTCCATCGACCTCATAGAATGATGCCCCTAACGACCTGATTGAATGAATATCCGGGCCTTTACCCCGGTCATTCGTTGGAAGGGGCAGTTTGTCGGCGATGAATTCGACCATATGTTGCCAGGCCCGCTCATAGAAGAAAGCGCCTCCGCGCTTTTCCGCCCCAACAGGATAAAGCTCAGGAAACAGAGCAGCATGGCCCTCCTTCCGAATCGCTTCGACATAGTCGAGAAATCCAAGACGGATCAGTTCCGGGTGAATTGGCAAATAGCGCCGACGGGCTGCTCGTTTCTCGCCCGCTTTCTCCCCGTCACGTCCCCGGGTGAGATTGTCGCGGATTTCAAAGTGCGGTGTCGGATGATCGACGGTAACATCCGGGATTTCTAGCCCGCAGATCTCCTCCCTGCATGCGCTGGTGTAGTACCAGAGCAAAGGTGCATAATAAGCAGCGTCGTGCCACACATGATCCACGGCCACGCCTGCCTTTAACCGATGAAGGGCGCCCCCGTTGCCAACATATAGCGGGGAACGGAACAGGACCTCCAAGTGCGCCCGCGTCCATGCTGGTCTGAGTTCGCTGCTTTTCTCATCCTTGATCACAATCCGTGCAGCGCCGAAATCCATGATCTTGCTGCCCGGCATTTTTGGCATCCAGGCAGTTTGGCTAAGGCGCTTGGCGACCGTCGCCATGAAGGAGAGGTCGCGATTGATTGTCTTGTTGCTGCGCTTTTCCTCTGGTTTGACAGCAGGAAGCGCCTTGAGGTCGAATGGCTGGGACATCGCGCCGGCTGTGAGCGTGCCAAACCGGAAGTTCACAGGCAACCTCTGCAGCGCCTCCTTAAACTTTGGCGGGTCCAGATGGGTATAACTTCCCAACGGCCGGTCACCGGTGGTCCAGGCGAAGGTTTCCATGATTCGCCGTTGCTGATGAGTTTGTCCCTTCCAAACGCCGTCCGTCTTCAGTCCGGCGATCACTTCATCGATCACTTCACTGAAACGGCGATCATCATAAATCAGAAACAAGCTGTCAGGGGTGCTAGCGCTTGCTGGTATGTCTCGATCGCGGCGCGTGCCGGCGTCATGATGGTGAGATACTGACCCCTGGCGAAGCAGGGCTTTGACCTCATCGGCTGGCTCTCCCAGATCCGCAAGTAGGGAGCGAATGGGATCGGGCGCATTCAGTGTAGCCTCATCAAATACGCGGGCCACCTTCGAGCAAGCGACTGCACCGGCTCGGATGATGTGCCCCCGTGCAGCAGCTAGATTCACCGGGTGGGCCGGGGCACCAATTTCGGCAAGACGCTTGGCGACGTTCTGATCAGTCAAGGCCTCGCGGATCTGCTGCATATATTCTTCAATGGATTTGATATCGCCTTCCATGCCTTGCGCGCACAGCCGCTGCCTGTCCTCTTCGGTCATGCCGCCGTGCCGATCCGGCAAGCGCAAGATCTTGTAAGCTTCAGCTTCTTGCGCCGCCACTTCGCAGACGGAGGACGACCAGCTGGCATTTTCATAGGCGCTGTGGATGTAGAAGGTGAGTTCTTCTTCCAGCTTCTGCCGAAATATGGCCTCTATTTCTGCGCCCGTCAGGGGTCTACCGCTTTCCAGCATCGCATCGACTTCCAGCTTGATATGGACGAAGCGCGCGGAGAGGATGGCAGCGCGCCTGCGGGCCACCTTCGGATCGGCGGTCTGCAGGGCTGTCGATAAAGGCTTAGAGATAATATTTCGGAAATGTACGCGGCGTCGAAATATATACCGACCGTGGATGCGGGCGGTGAAGGGCATGCGGCACATAGGTGATTACCTTTCCGCGTGTGCCACCGGTATGTGCACTGACCATGTGATCAGGCGCGTCCGATGAACTACGCTTAAAGGCGGATTTCCGTCGCTTTTGCGATAAAATGGTCGGGGAGAGAGGATTCGAACCTCCGGCCCCTGCCTCCCGAAGACAGTGCTCTACCAGGCTGAGCTACTCCCCGACCGATAGCGGCATTGCTGGCAACGCCGCTGGGCAGGCGGGTCTATAGATGGGGCTTTTCGGGCTGGCAAGCGGCTGGGCCCGCTTTTTTTGCCTTGATCAGAGCAGGCCTGCGGCGCGGAAGCTGAACTGGTCGTGACTACCCTGTATGACGTGATCGGCCAGCTTCACTTCCAACGGCCGAAGGCGGCGGGCTATCGATCGGGCCAGGCGAATGTCATCCCCGCGTGGATGGGGGTAGGGTTCGCTTGGGCGGACCTGTTCGACCAAGACCCAATGGCTGCCTTGGAGCAGCAGTTCCTGCATGACGTGGCGCCAATCCATGTCCCCATCAACGAAGCGCAAGGGACGCCAATAATCGTCCAATAGCAGGAATCGCATGCTTTCCGTAGCGGCCATGGTCTCAAGATGCGGCGACCGCCCGCAATGATCACCGCAATTTATGTCCACTATCGAGTGGAATGGGCCGAGAAACATCCAGAGCGAAAGCAAGATTGGCGAGGTCGGCGCTGCTCGGCTAAAGCGAAGGCGGCGAGCGTGGAATCGCCGCAACAGGGAAGAGCGTCGTTGACCGCAATCATCACTCCGAACGAAGCGCATTATGAACAGCAATATCTGGACTTGATGCGCCGGATCTGGACGGAAGGGGATGAGCGGGTCGATCGTACCGGCGTAGGCACGCGATCGTTGCTGGGCGCCACCATGCGTTTTTCGCTGGCCGATAACGCGGTGCCGCTTCTGACGACCAAGCGGGTTTACTGGAAAGTGGCGGCGAGGGAAATGCTGTGGTTCCTGACGGGGGACACCAATATCAGGGAGCTGGTCCGCCAGGGCGTCCATATCTGGACCGACTGGCCGCTGGCTTCATATCGGAAGGCGACCGGCGAAGAGATCAGCCGCGACAACTTTGAGGCGCGCATAATCGAGGATGAGGCGTTTGCCCGGCAGTGGGGCGATCTGGGTCCCGTCTATGGCGCGCAGTGGGTGAATTGGCCGCGCTATGAAGCGGTGGGCGATGGGCTGTTCCGACGGGCCGAGAAGGGGCATAATCAGATCGCCGAACTGGTCGATGGGATCAGGAACAATCCGGGGTCGCGGCGTCTGCTGTTCACTGGTTGGAATGTGGCGGAAGTCGCGCGCATGGCTCTGCCGCCCTGTCATATGACCTACCAGTTTCAGGTGGCGGATGGACGGCTGAATGGTCTGTTGTTCCAGCGTAGCTGTGACCTGGGACTGGGATTTGCGTTCAATATCTTCGGGCTGTCGATGATTACCCGGATGCTGGCGCAGCAGTGCGACCTCGAACCGGGTGAGGTCGTCTGGCAGGGCGGGGATGTGCATCTCTACCTCAATCATGCCGCGTTGGTGGAGGAGCAGATCAGCCGGACGCCGGGGGGAGCGCCGAAGCTCAGGATAAACAGGCGGCCGGAGAGCATTTTCGATTATCGGATCGAGGATTTCGAGGTCGTGGATTATGCGCCGCAGAGTCACATTTCGGCGCCGGTGGCGGTTTGAAATCGAGAAGGAATTAGCGAGAAAACGGAACCCTTGCATTTTGCGAGCGTTGTAATATTGTAATTGCGATAAGCAATAATATTGCAAGTGCGAGTAGGAAGCGGAATGGGCGACCGGGATGGTTCGGGCGTTGGGAAGGCCGGAAGTGACCGGGGTAAGAACCCGGGCGACCAGGGTCTCGATCGGGCTGTCGATGCGAAGCCCGGCGACGTTGACCATGCGAATTTGAGCGCTCAATCCGCCTCCGATGGCGAGCGCAATTTACCACCGCTGCGCCTGCATGTGCCGGAGCCTCATTTCCGGCCGGGCGATGAGGCGGACTTCAACCATTTCGACATTCCCGCCGCTGGAGCTGCCCGGAGGCCCGACGAGGCTGCGGATGCTGGTACGATGCGGGAACTGGCCTATGATCTTGTCCGCGTGCTTGATGAGGAAGGCCGCGCACTAGGGCCGTGGGACCCGAAACTTCCGCCAGGGACGCTGCTCCGCATGCTGCGCAGCATGGCGCTGACCCGCGCTTTTGACGCACGCATGTTCCGCGCGCAGCGCCAGGGCAAGACCAGTTTCTACATGAAATCGACCGGTGAAGAGGCGGTCTCTATCGGCGCGGCGGCGGCGCTGGCGAGCGACGACATGTGCTTCCCCAGCTACCGCCAGCAGGGCATATTGATCGCACGCGGCTGGCCACTGGTCGACATGATGAACCAGATCTATTCGAACAAGGGCGATCGGCTGAAAGGGCGGCAGCTGCCGATCATGTATTCGGCGCGAGAGGCCGGGTTCTTTTCGATTTCCGGCAACCTAGCCACCCAATATCCGCAGGCGGTGGGCTGGGCCATGGCGAGCGCGGCGCGAGGCGATACGCGGATAGCGGCGACATGGTGCGGCGAAGGATCGACGGCGGAAGGCGATTTCCATTCCGCCTGCACATTCGCCAGCGTCTATCGCGCGCCGGTGATCCTGAACGTCGTCAACAACCAGTGGGCGATCAGCAGCTTTTCAGGCTTTGCAGGAGCGGAAGCGACGACCTTTGCGGCGCGGGCGATCGGCTATGGCATCGCCGGGCTGCGGATCGACGGCAATGACGCGCTGGCAGTCTATGCCGCGACGCGATGGGCAGCGGATCGGGCGCGCGCCAATCATGGACCGACGCTGATCGAGCATTTCACCTATCGCACGGAGGGACACAGCACGTCCGACGATCCGAGCGCCTACCGATCCGCGGATGAAGGGAGCCTCTGGCCACTGGGCGACCCGATCGCGCGGCTGAAACAGCATTGCATCGCGATCGGCATTTGGGACGAAGATCGGCACGCGGCGATGGACAGGGAATTGGCCGAGCAGGTGCGCGAGGCGGCGCGGGAAGCGGAGAAGAACGGCATATTGGGGCATGGCCTGCATCAGCCGATGGAGAGCATGTTCGAGGATGTGTTCGAGGAAATGCCCTGGCATCTGAGGGAGCAGCAACAGCAGATGCTGGACGAAGCGAAGGCGGCTGGGTTGTGAGGGGGGCGGCGTTTTTTGATCTCGTCATCCCAGCGCAAGCTGGGATCTCGTGCCTGTATGTTCGGCCTGGTGGCGAGGAGATGCCAGCTTCCGCTGGCATGACGAAGAGAGAGGTGGGTGTGCCGACGTCCCCTCTCCAAGCTGCGCTAGCCAGCGGGCTGGCAAGCTTCGCTATCCTCTCCCCTGAAGGAGAGAGGAGAAATGCCTCTCATGACTGACGCTCGCCAGATGAGCATGATCCAGGCGATCAACAGCGCTTTGGACGTGATGATGGAGCGTGACCCCGATGTCGTCGTCATGGGGGAGGATGTCGGCTATTTCGGCGGCGTTTTCCGCGCGACGGCGGGGTTGCAGAAGAAATATGGCAAGAACCGCGTGTTTGACACGCCGATCACGGAGATCGGGATCATTGGCGTGGCGGTGGGGATGGGGGCCTATGGCTTGCGCCCGGTGCCGGAAATCCAGTTCGCCGACTATATCTACCCCGCGCTCGATCAACTGGTGAGCGAGGCGGCACGGCTGCGTTACCGGTCGGCGGGGGAGTTTATTGCGCCGATGACGGTGCGGTCGCCCTTTGGCGGCGGGATCTTCGGGGGGCAAACCCACAGCCAGTCGCCCGAGGGCATCTTTACCCATGTGTCGGGCATCAAGACGGTAATTCCATCGACCCCCTATGACGCCAAGGGGCTGTTGATCGCGGCGATCGAGGATAATGATCCGGTGATCTTCTTCGAACCCAAGCGCATCT
>JAEZCS010000059.1 GCA_023433445.1 Pseudomonadota bacterium
GCGCGCGAACGGGATGCCGGAGCTGCACAAGCTGACCCCGGCGCTGGGCGTTTTGCAGGATCGCGGTTTCCGCGTGGCGCTGGTGACCGATGGACGCATGTCGGGGGCATCGGGCAAGGTGCCTGCCGCCATTCATCTGTCGCCTGAAGCGCTGGGTGGCGGACCGATCGCCAAGCTGCGCGATGGGGACATGGTGCGGGTATGTGCCGACAAGGGCGTGATCGAGGCGCTGGTCGATGCGGCGGAATGGGATGCACGGGAGATGCCTGCGCCTCCGCCGCCGCCCTATGACACTGGGCGTGAGCTGTTCGCGCTGTTCCGTCATCATAGTGACTTGGCGGAACAGGGCGCTTCGCCGGTGCTGGCGGCGATGGAAACTGAACTTTGACTAGCCGTCATCCCAGCGGAAGCTGGGATCTCGTGAGGCTGGGCTGCGCCCCCTCACCTGAAACCCCGGATTGCACCGGGATGACGCCATGACTGGAGTGGTCCTATGACCGACATCATCGCTGCTGACATCGGCGGCACAAATGCCCGTTTCGCTCGTGCGAAGCTCGACGCGCGCAACGTGCCCACATTGGGCAAGGTGCGGAAATACAAGGTCGCGGACTTCCCCAGCTTGCAGGCCTGCTGGGCCGCATTTGTGCGGGACGAAGGCGGTGACCTGCCCAAAGCCGCCTCCATCGCATTCGCCACCGCGATCGGGCGTGACGTCATCAAGCTGACCAACAGCAGCTGGATGATCCGGCCCGATACACTGGACGAGGAGCTGGGCCTGAAGCAGATGCGGCTGGTCAATGATTTCGAGGCGGTGGCCCATGCGGTGGCTCGCCTGTCCAACGACAATCTGCCTCTGCTGTTCGGTGAGGACCGGCCGTTTCCGCGCGACGGCGGTGTTACCGTGGTCGGTCCCGGCACGGGTCTGGGCGTGGCGATGATCGCGTTCGATGATGGCGAGCCGCACATCATCGCAACGGAGGGCGGCCATCTCAACTTTGCGCCCCTCGACACGCTGGAGGAAAAGATCCTCGCCTATCTGCGCGACAAGTTCCTGCGCGTGTCGACGGAGCGCATCGTGTCAGGACCGGGCCTCAACAATATCTACAAGGCGATGGCAACCATCGGCCATGAGCGCGTCGTGCTCATGGAAGACGCCGAATTGTGGCAGGCGGCGATCGATGGAACCGACGAATTCGCTCGCGCGGCGTTCGAGCGCTTCTGCCTTTGTTATGGCGCCGTCGTCGGCGACCTGGCGCTGGCACAGGGGCCCAATGCAGTGGTGTTGGCCGGAGGTTTGACGCAGCGGATGCGGGGCCTGTTGCAGCAGAGTGGTTTCCACCGCCGATTTACGGCCAAGGGACGGTTCGAAAGCCTGATGGCGACGGTGCCCATTCGCCTCGCCGTGCATGAAGAGATCGGGCTTTACGGCGCTGCCGCCGCCTTTCGGGAGAAGAAATGATGTCGCTCAGCGTTGCACAGGTCATGGAACTGGCGCCGGTAATCCCGGTGCTGGTGGTGGAGCGGGTGGAGGACGCGCTGCCCATCGCGCAGGCGCTGGTGAAGGGCGGGCTGCCCGCACTGGAAGTGACTCTGCGCACAGCCGCCGCGCTGGACGTGATCCGGGAGATGGCGAAGGTTGAAGGCGCGGTTGTCGGGGCAGGCACAGTGCTCAACCCGTCTCAACTGGACGCGGCGATGGAGGCAGGCGCGCGGTTCATCGTCAGCCCCGGCCTGACGGAGCCGCTGGGCAAGGCTGCCGTTGCGGCGCGCGTGCCGTTTCTGCCGGGAACGGCGACGGCTGGCGACATCATGCGCGGGCTGGAATTAGGCCTTACGCATTTCAAATTCTTCCCAGCGGAGACTTCGGGCGGGCTGCCTGCATTGAAGGCCCTTGCCGCGCCGCTGCATGTCGCGCGCTTTTGCCCGACCGGCGGGATTACGGCGGACAGTGCACCGAAATGGCTGGCCGAACCCTTTGTGAAATGCGTTGGCGGCAGCTGGGTGGTGCCGAAGGGGCCAATTGATGCGGCGAAGATCGAGGCATTGGCGCGCGAGGCGGCGGCCCTGCCCCGCTGACCTTTAAAGCGCCGCCATTGCGTAGCGGGCGTTCCCGTCCTAGATCAGCCCCATGATCCTGCGCCGCCTGCTGCCATCGCTTGCCCTGTTCCTTTCCGGCTGTGCGGAGACGCTGACGGGCTATCCATCGCTCGCCAAGCGGGCGGTCGAGAATGCGCCGGTCGCAGAGCCTGTGGCTGCTGCGCCCGCGCCGGTGGAAGTCGATCCGGCATTGCAGGCGCAGGTCGATCGGCTGTCAGCGCAGGCACAGGCGGGCAGCGCAGCTTTCGACAAGGCCTGGCCTGCCGCGGATCGCGCGACGCGGTCGGCGGCAGGCGCGGCGGTTTCGAGCGAAGCGTGGGTCGCGGCGCAACTCGCGATCAGTGCGCTGGAGGCGGCGCGGAACGACAGCGTGTCGGCGCTCGCCAGCCTGGACACGCTCTATGTCGAGCGGAGCAACGCGCTGGCCGAGGGTACGGCCAAGGGGAGCGTGGAGCCGATTGACGTTGCCCGCAAGGCAGCACTGGCTATCGTGGATTCGCAGAATGACCGGATCGATGCGGTGAAGGGGCGCTTGGCGCACCCTTGATTGGGCTGCGCCCGTAAGGCGTTAGCCTTCCGCCTTCAGCGCGCCCTTATGCGCCTTCGCATTATGGACATAGCGGTCCACGCCCTCCCGCATGCGGATCAGCGCTTCGTCGGTCAGGTCGCGGACATATTTTGCCGGGCGGCCGGTCCAGAGTTGGCGGTGGAGCACTGTGCGGTTGGGCGATAGCAGCGCACCAGCAGCCAGCATCCCGTCGCTTTCGATAACACAGCCGTTCATCACCACGGCACCCAGGCCCACAAAGGCGCGGTCCTTGAGATTGCAGCCATGAATCATCGCCATATGGCCGATCAGGACATCATCGCCGATGATCGTCGGCCAGCCTTCCGGCTGCGCAGGATCGGGGCCGTCGCAGTGAATGACGCTGCCATCCTGGATATTCGTGCGCGCGCCGATGCGGATTGCGTTCACATCTCCGCGCACAACGCAATTATACCAGATGCTGCTGTCCGGCCCGATCTCCACATCACCGATGATCCGCGCGCCGGGCGCGATGAAGGCGCTGGGGTGGATGACCGGGGTCTTGCCGCCAAAGGTCAGGATGGTAGCGCCCGGATGATCGACATGAGTGGCGTGTGGATGGTCGGGCATGGCGTCAGGCTCCCAAAAGGCGCGCGGCGTGGAGCGCATGGTAGGTGAGGACGCCCGAGCAACCGGCGCGTTTGAACGCGAGCAGCGTTTCCAGCACCAGCGCGTCGCGATCTCCGGCTCCCACTGCGGCGGCGGCTTCGATCATCGCATATTCGCCGGACACCTGATAGGCGAATACGGGCACTTCGAACCTGTCCTTCACCCGCGCAATGATGTCGAGATAGGGCAGGCCCGGCTTTACCATGACGCTGTCCGCGCCCTCGGCAAGGTCGAGCGCGACTTCGCGCAGGGCTTCCTCGCTGTTGGCGGGGTCCATCTGGTAGCTTTTCTTGTCGCCCTTCAGCAAGCCACTGGAGCCCACCGCGTCGCGGAACGGGCCATAGAAGGCGCTCGCATATTTGGCGGCATAGGCCATGATCTGGACATTGGCGTGCCCCTCTTCCTCCAGCGCTTCACGGATTGCGCCGACGCGGCCATCCATCATGTCGCTGGGCGCGATGATGTCCGCGCCCGCCGCTGCCTGATTGAGCGACTGGCCGATCAGCACATCGATGGTGGCGTCGTTGATGACATAGCCTTGCTCATCGAGCAGGCCGTCCTGGCCATGAGCGGTATAAGGATCGAGCGCCACATCGGTGAGGATGCCGATGTCAGGCACCGCATCCTTGATCGCGCGGATGGCTCGGCACATCAGGTTGTCGGGATTGAGGGCTTCCTCCCCGTCATCGCTACGGCGGTCGGGCTGCGTATTGGGGAAAAGGGCAAGACAGGGAATGCCCGCATCGCGCGCTTCCCTGGCGCGCGCAACGATGCCATCGACCGACCAGCGCGAAACACCGGGAAGCGACGCGATCGGCTCCTCCACCCCCTGACCTTCCGTGACGAAGAGCGGCCAGATGAGGTCGCTTGGGTGCAGGCGGTTTTCTGCGTGCAGCGCGCGGGTCCAGGAGGCGGCGCGCGTGCGGCGCAGACGGAGCGCCGGATAGGAAGCATGGATCATGGACGGGGTTTAGGCTGCCGGGCCGAGGGGATCAAGGTTCCGACGGTCGGTCGAACATGCTAGAGCGCAGCCTTATGCGCGGCATCCACCATATCGCCATCATCTGTTCCGACTATCAGCGGTCCCGACGTTTTTATGCTGAGATACTGGGCTTTCCCATCATTCGCGAAGTGTGGCGGGACGAGCGGCAGTCGTGGAAGTGCGATTTGGACGCGGGCAACGCGCAGATAGAGCTTTTCTCATTTCCCACGCCTCCGAACCGTCCCTCGCGTCCCGAAGCGTGCGGGCTGCGGCACCTGGCCTTTTGCGTGCAGGACCTGGATGCTGAAATAGCGCGTCTGGAAGCCGCGGGGATCGCTTGCGAGCCTGTCAGGGTAGATCCCTATACAGAGCGGCGCTTTTCATTCTTCGCCGATCCCGATGCGCTGCCGCTGGAGCTATATGAGAACGCGGGCTGAACGAAAGCTGGTCTTTTTAGCAAGCTCCCAGGTTCCACCGTCGCGATAATGCCAAGCTGCCAGGCCCGATATTTGAAGCGCACGAGGCCGAAAATCAGCCTTCAACTGTTCGGCCAGCGCGCGGGCGACGGCAGGGTCCACCTTGTTCTGGACAGTGATGTGCAGGCGAGGACGCGCCTGGTCCTGCGGGGTCAAGAGCCCCCGAAAAGCTTCGGCCAGTTCATCCCGGATGGCGAGCAGGCCGTCAC
>JAEZCS010000067.1 GCA_023433445.1 Pseudomonadota bacterium
GCCTGCTCGATGCCGGGGTGCACATCGAGGCGGTCGTCGATCCCCGGCCTATCCCCGCCGACTTCGCTGATGCGCTGACATCCCGGAACGTGCGTCTGTTCGGCGAAGCGGTCGTCTGCGACACCAAGGGGTACAAGCAACTGTCCGCCGTGCAGATCAGGGACGGCTCGGGGAAGACACAATGGCTGGCCTGCGATCTGCTGGCCGTGTCTGGCGGTTACAATCCCACAGTTCATCTTTTCTCCCAGTCGGGGGGCAGGCTGCGCTATGACGAGCAGCAGGCGATGTTCTGCCCCGGTGTAGCGACACAGTCGGTCATCCCGGCCGGTGCGGCGGCTGGCACGATCGATCTCGCGGCAGGACTGGCTGAAGGGCATCGCGCGGCGCTCGCCTCGACCAGCGCAGCGGGCTTTGCCGGGACAGGGGACGCCCCGCGGGCCGATCCAGCACGCAGGGTCCAGCCGATCGCCCCGCTGTGGGATGTCGCGGGCGGCAAGAGCAAGGCCTTCGTTGATTTCCAGCATGACGTGGCGGTTTCCGACATCGCGCTCGCCAAGCAGGAGAGCTTTGTCTCGGTCGAGCATCTTAAGCGCTACACCACGCTCGGCATGGCAGCGGATCAGGGCAAAACCTCCAATGTGAACGCCCTTGCGATCATGTCGTCGCTGACCGGTCGCTCGATCCAGGACACAGGCACCACGCGCTATCGCTTTCCTTTCACCCCCGTGCCGCTTGGCTGCTTCCGTGGGCCTGCGACGGGCGATCTCTTCCGTCCGTTGCGGCGCATGCCGGGGCATGCATGCCATGAGGCTCACGACGCCGTGTTCGAGGATTTCGGCGGCTGGCTGCGACCGGCTTATTACCCGCTAGCCGGTGAGACGGCGCACGCCGCCGAACAGCGCGAAGCGCGGCTGGTACGCACGCAAGTCGGCTTGTTCGAAGGTTCGCCGCTCGGCAAGATCGAGGTCAAGGGGCCAGACGCGGGCAAGTTCCTGGACCTGATCTATGCCAACACCATGTCGACGTTGAAGGCCGGGCGCTGCCGCTACGGCCTGATGCTGAACGAACAGGGCGTGATCATTGACGACGGCGTGACGGCGAAGCTGGCCGACGATCACTATCTGGTGGGGACGACGGGTGCCGGGGCGGATCGGATCGCCGCCTGGCTCGAAGAATGGCTGCAATGCGAATGGCTGGACTTTGACGTTATCGTTGCGCCGGTGTCGACCAGTTGGGGTGTGCTGACGATCAGCGGCCCTGCCGCCCGCGAAGTGCTGCGCCGGGCGGGCACGGACTTTCCCATAGAAGCCGGCGACTTCCCGCATATGAGCTTCCGCGAAGGCCATGTCGCGGGCATCCGGGCACGCATCTTCCGCGTCAGCTATACCGGGGAAATGTCCTATGAAATCAACGTCCCTGCTTCCCGCGTCGCTGAACTCTGGCAGGCGCTGATCATCGCGGGCGAAGCGGACGGCATCCGGCCGGTGGGCATTGACGGCTGGATGGTCCTGCGCACGGAGAAGGGCTATCTGCACGTCGGCGCCGATACCGACGGCACGACATCGCCGCTCGACGTGGGCTGGGGCCATGTCCTCAAGAAGAAGAACGACTTTGTCGGCAAACGGTCGCTGCTGCGGCCCAATGACCAGTCGGGCAGCCGTCTGCAACTTGTCGGGCTGCGCGCGCTCGATGGCGCCGCCGCTCTCCCGATTGGCAGCCATATCGCCCCGCGCGCGGGTGAAGAGGGCAGTGGCGGCTATGTCACCTCTTCCAGCTTTAGCCCGACGCTGGGCCGCGGCGTGGCGCTCGCTATGCTAGTTGGCGGACAGGGACGGTTAGGCGAGACCGTGATGGTCATCACCGATCGCGGTCAGCGGCCCGCCGAAGTCGTGGAACTCGCCGCCTATGATCCATCGGGGGAGCGCCTCGATGCTTGAGCTGAACGCACCGATCACCGCGCCGCAACTGCGGATCGGGTGCATCGCGCTCGACCGGATCGAAGTCCTGCGCGTCCGCCGGGCGAGCGAGGGCATGCTGGCTGGAGTGGAGGCTGCGTTGGGCGCGCCGCTTCCCCGTGAGCCCAATCACGCGGTCGGACGCCGCCCTCGGCTGCTGTGGCTCGCGCCGCAGGACTGGATGATCGTCAACGGCTCGGCGGACTGGAGCAAGGGACTGATGGTGGACGGGGCGGGCCTTGCCCATGTCGCCGACGTAACCGACGGGCGCGTCGTCTTTGAAGTGTCCGGCGCGAACGGGCGGGCATTATTGGCGAAGGGAACCAGTATCGATCTCCATCCGCGTGTCTTCGCGGCCGGCCGGTGCGCGCAGACCCTGTTCGCGCAGACGCGTATCCTGATCGATCAAGTCTCCGATGCTCCGGTTTATCACCTCTATGCCGACAAAAGCTATGCCCATCATCTGACGGCATGGTTTGAAGACGCCGTCAAGGAATTCACCATTTAAGGATGGTCAAGATCGTGGATAATGTTCAAAAAAAATACATCCATCTGCTGCGTTGCCCCGATCGGAAGGGGATCGTCGCCGCCGTATCCGGCTATCTGTTCGACAACGACGCCTCGATCGTTGAATCCAGTCATTATCATGATGAATCGACCGGCATCTTCTATATGCGGACGGTCTTCAGCGCTGAAGGCGAGCAGAGGGGTTCGCTGAACGCCTGGCGCGAAGGCCTGGAGCCGATCGCGCAGCAGTTTGAGATGGATTGGGAACTGCACGACGCATCGGTGAAGCCGCGCGTCCTCCTCGCCGTGTCGAAATTCGGCCATTGCCTGCAGGATCTTCTGCACCGCTGGAAGGCGGGACTTCTGAACATCGACATCGCCGCTGTCATCTCCAACCATGACGATATGCGATCGTTCGTCGAGTGGAACGGCATTCCCTATCATCATCTGCCGGTCACTCGGGATACGAAGGCCGAGCAGGAAAGCCGGATCATCAATCTAGTAAAGGAGCTGGAGATCGACCTTGTCGTCCTGGCCCGCTACATGCAGATCCTGTCACCGGACCTGTGCGCTTTCCTGTCGGGCAGGTGCATCAATATCCATCACAGCTTCCTGCCGAGCTTCAAGGGCGCGAAGCCCTATCATCAGGCCCATGCGCGCGGCGTGAAGATGATCGGGGCCACTGCGCATTATGTGACGACCGATCTGGATGAAGGGCCGATCATCGAGCAGGATGCGCTCAAGGTGTCGCACATGCTGAGCGCGGAGCAATTGGTGAATGTCGGCCGCGACATCGAATGCGCGGTGCTGGCCCGAGCCGTCGCCTGGCAGGCGGAGCATCGCATCATCATGAACGGGACCAAGACCGTCGTGTTCGCGCCGCAACGATAGACTTTGGCTAAGCAGACGCCCGGCCGCCAATCGCGGGCCGGGCGCCGACCCCATCAATGCTGCAAAAAGCGGCGTACGTCCGTGGCCAACTGGTGGCGCGATGCAGCACCCAGATAGGGCATGTGACCCGACTCATAGTAGCGAAATTCGGTCCGGCTCAACGGAATGCCGGAATGGCTGACCGTATACTCAGCGAGCCCAAGAGTAGTCGCAAGATCATAATAGCCCGATCCTACCATCAGGCGCAGGCTCGGGTTCCGGGTCATCGCAGCCGCGAGGTCTTGCGCATAGTTGCGGCTTCCGACCCAGACGCCGGGACCGAAACCGAAATCCCATCGGGCGCCAACCGCGCCAAACGCAATGGATTCATATCGCTGGTCGAGCCCAATCTTGAGGACATCGCGCGCATAGTCGTTCCATACGCCGACGAAGGCCGGGACATATTGGCCCATGGCGGGATCGTCGGCGACCGGGTCGCCACCATTCGCCCTCGAAGGCAAGGTATAGCGAGCATCGTACATGCCAAGTCGCCGTCCATCGCTGGCCAGCAGTAGATCGGCGAATGTCCCCGCCGAAATGCGCAGGTCGTTGGCAAGCAGAGTTTCGGAAGAAATGCCGATCAGCGCGCTCAATTGGCGAGCGACGGCGGTCCGCTCTTCTTCCGGCAGCGCCGCTCCTTCGAACAGCGCGCGCAGATAAACATCGCGGACAAAACGCCTTGCCTTGTCGGCTTGACCGGCCGGCGTGCATTCTCCCGCAATCTTGCGGTGATAGCAGGCCGTGGCGGCCAGGGTCGGCAGAGCCTGTATCGTGCTTTCGTCGTTCGGAGTGAAGCGCGGCAGTTCCATCCCTTGGCCGAGAAGGATGATTCCGTTCAACGTGATCCCGTCCATCCCGCCAGTAGCCGTCGGACCGCCCGCCAGAAGTTTGGCGACCACAGCCGCCCTGATCGTGCCGTAGCTTTCGGAAATGATATATTTGGGCGCATTTTCGCGACCGTGCCGCTGCAGCCATTGGCGGATGATGCTGACAGTTGCGCGCGCGTCGGCATCCACGCCATAATAGTCCTCTGGCTTGCCGGTAGCCAAGATGCGGCTATATCCGGTTCCTGGCGGATCGATCAGCACGATGTCGGCGGCGTCGAGCGGGCTGTCCGGGTTATTGACCAGCTCGAAAGGTGCGGTCGTGCGCGGCGCCGTACTGTTGTCCATGTCGACCCGTCGGGGTCCAAGGAAACCCATGTGCAGCCAGAGCGAGGACGAGCCTGGACCGCCGTTGAATGCGAAGATCACAGGGCGCGGACGTCCCGCAGGTGACGAGATGCTCTCGTAGCTGGTGACGAAGATGCTTGCCGTCCCAGGGCCTTCGGCTGATCCCAGCACAAATTCCTCGACTGTTGACCGGTAGCTAAGCTTCCGTCCGTTGAAGACGCCTTTATGCACCGCGATAAACTGGCGCGGCGACGGTGCCGAGCTGGCCACCTCGCTCGGAGTAGAGGCCGCGACGGTTTCGGAAGTTATGGGCGTGGCGGCCAGAACCAGCGCAGTTGAGGCAAAAACTGCCTTGAAGAAAATGGGCATCGAGCGTCCTTGCTGCTCTTCGGAGAGCCGATTCAATACAACTGTGTATCGCTTTTGGAAAGGCATCTCGTCCTCAATCTGGGAGGCAGGCGCTGTGAAAGAATTCGGATGATCAAGCAAGCGGTTCAACGCCTTGGCCAGAGCGTTTCCGACGGGAGCCCGAGGCCCGCGCTTCCTGAATACACCCAAGTCGGATTGGGCCGGTCGCAGCGCGCTGGCAGCGGGAGGCGACCTAGCGTCGTCACGATCCACGCGCATGAGAATGCGGAGCATGGACGACCTCGGAATTGTTACATTGCCGTCATGGCCATGACTTGAACTTGTCAATCAATCCTCATTGCAGTGCAACAACGCACGCGTAGGTCGCCTTGGATCAACGGTCCGAAAGGGGGACTTATCTTATGCGTTTCACCACGACTATGCTGATGGCATCAACTGCCTTGGTCACGATCCCGGCCTTCGCGAACGAGCCAGTCGCCGCTGATGCTACGACGGTGGATGCAACCATCGTCATATTCGGGAGAGGCGAGACCCGCCAGGTGCAGGAGATCGGCGCTCAAGACATCGTAACCCTGACGCCCGGAACCAATGCGCTGAAGGCCATCGAAAAACTGCCGAGCGTCAATTTCCAGTCTTCCGATCCGTTCGGCAGTTATGAATGGTCGCAGCGCGTAACCATCCGCAGCTTCAACCAGAACCAGCTCGGCTTCAACTTCGACGGTATTCCGCTTGGCGACATGAGCTATGGCAATCATAACGGCTTGCATATTACGCGCGCTGTCAGCAGCGAGAATATCGGCAGCGTACGGGTGTCGCAGGGCGCTGGTTCGATCGGCACCCAGGCGACCAACGCCTTGGGGGGGACGGTGGAGACTTTCTCTGCTGACCCGGCCGACTATCTTGCCGACTATAATCTTGGCGCTCAGGGCAACCTGACCTATGGCAGCAACGAGACATGGCGCGCGTTCGCCCGTCTGGCGCTCGGCACCCGCGACGGCATCCGGGCATATGCCTCATACGGTTATGGGTCGACCGACAAGTTCAAGGGCAATGGCGTCCAGGACCAGCATATGGGTAACGCGAAGGTAGTTATTCCGGTGGGCGATGCGCAGGTGGATGGCTGGCTCAGCTATTCCGACCGACGCGAGCAGGATTATCAGGACATGTCGATGTCGATGATCCGCCGCCTTGGCTGGGACTGGGACAACACCTATCCAGACTATGCCCGCGCGATCGACTATGCCAGCCGCCTCAACGATGTGGACCGCGTAAGCAACAACGGCGGATCTCCCTTTCCCGATGGGCTCTATGATTATAGCGGTGCACCGGTCGGTGCGCAGGTCTATCCCGGCAATGTGACCAGCGCCGACGATGCTTATTATGACGCGGCGGGCCTGCGAAAGGATTGGCTGGGCGCTCTCGGCTTCACTACGCCGCTGGGCGAACAGGCGAGCTTCAAGATCAAGGGCTATTACCACCACAATAAAGGCATGGGTCTGTGGGCGACGCCCTATACGCCGAGTCCGAACGGCGTACCAATGTCGATGCGCACCACTGAATATGAGATGGACCGCATCGGCGTTTTCGGCAGCGTAGACTTTGCTATCGGTATCCAGAACTTCACGGTCGGTGGCTGGTACGAGAATAACAAGTTCAATCAGGCGCGCCGCTTCTACGCCTTCGCCAGCCGCAGCGAACCGGGGCTCAGCTTCCGGGATTATCCCAAGAACCCCTTCTTCACCCAGTGGGCGTTCGATTTCACCACCGATACGATCCAATATCATGTCCAGGACAAGATCGATCTCGGCATGGTGGCGATAAACCTCGGCTGGAAGGGCTTCAAGGTCACCAACAAAGCCGAGGCGATCGTCCAATCGACCTTCCCCGAAGGCCGCATCAAGGCGGAGGACTGGTTCCAGCCCCATGTCGGCTTTGCAGTCGAGCTGTCGCCGGAAGCGGAAGTCTTCGGCGGCTTCACCCAGGCAACCCGCGCCTTCGCCAGCGCGACGACCACCGGGCCATTCTCGACAAACCAGGTCGGATTTGACGCGATCAGGGATGAGCTGAAGCCGGAATCCTCCGACACATGGGAATTGGGGCTGCGCTACAATAGCGGCCGCTTCAACGGCGTGCTCGGCGCCTATTTGGTCAATTTCCGCAACCGTCTGCTGGCGGTACAGGTCGGCAGCCCCATTCAGGGCTTCGCTTCGGCGCTTCAGAATGTCGGCAATGTCCGCGCGATCGGCGTGGAAGCGGCGGGCACGCTGACGCTGGGCGGGGGCTTCAGTCTCTATGGCTCCTACAGCTACACCGACTCCACCTATCGCGACGACGTCGTGGACGCCATCGGCACGCTGGTCGCTGCCATCAAGGGCAAAACCGTGGTTGACAGCCCCAATCACATGGCGCGGGGCGAGCTCAGCTACGACCATGAAGGCGCCTTCGGTCGGATTGGCGTCAACTATATGTCGCGCCGCTACTACACCTACACCAACGACCAGTCAGTGCCGGGTCGGGTGATCGTGGATGCAGCCGTTGGATATCGCTTCACCGAAAAGCTGGAGTTGCAGCTGAACGCCACCAACCTACTCGACAAACGCTATGTCAGCACGGTCGGATCGGGCGGCTTCGGCAATAGCGGCGACGCGCAGACGCTGCTGGTGGGCGCGCCTTCGCAATTCTTTGCCACCATCAAGGCGGGGTTCTAAGCGTCATGAAAAAGGCCGCGCTTTTCCTCTCGGTACTCCTTGCCTCCTGCGCGCAGGCGGCACTAGCGGAACCGCTCCTGCTCATCTCCATCGACGGGCTGCACCCTGATGACGTGCTGGAGGCGGACAAGCGTGGCCTTGCCATTCCCAACCTGCGCCGCTTCGTGAAGGAGGGCGCGCATGCAACCGGCGTTACCGGCGTGTTGCCCACGCTCACCTATCCCAGCCACACCACCTTGATCACGGGCGTGTCGCCCGCGAAGCACGGTGTCGTCGCCAACAACAGCTTCGATCCCATGCAGATCAACCACGGTGGCTGGTACTGGTATGCGCAGGATATCAAGGTGCCGACGCTATGGGAGGCCGCCGCTGCCGCAGGCCTCAGCACCGGCAACGTCCATTGGCCGGTCAGCGTCGCTGCCAAGGGGGTGCGTTGGAACCTGCCGCAGATATGGCGCACCGGCCATGCCGATGACGCCAAGCTGATCGATGCGTTGGCGACGCCGGGTCTCAAGGCTGAACTGGAGGCAGCTGTGGGCGAGCCTTATGCCGCCGGCATCGATGAGAGCCTGTCCGGCGACGAAAACCGCGGCCGTATCGCGACGGCGCTGATCGGGAAGCACCGGCCCGACTTCATGACCGTCTACCTGACCGCGCTCGACCATGAGCAGCATGAGAAAGGCCCCAATACGCCAGCCGTCAAGACGGTGCTGGAACGGATCGACGCGATCGTCGGCAAGCTTGTCGCCGCCGAGCAGGCGGCGCATCCCGATGCCGCCATCGCCATAGTCAGCGACCACGGGTTCGAGGCCACGCACAGCGCGCTCAACCTGTTCCGTCCCTTCATCGACGAAGGACTGATCATGCTGGACAAGGATAGCAAGGTCGCGTCCTGGCAGGCGATGCCCTGGTTGTCGGGCGGTTCGGCGGCCATCATGCTGGCAAAGCCGGATGACGAGGCCGTGAAAACCCGGGTGAGGGCGCTGCTGGACAGGCTCGCGGCGGAACCCGCCAATGGGATCGCCGAGGTGATCGACAATCAGGCTACTGAGCGCCGGGGCGGCAATCCGCAGGCGACCTTCTATGTCAATCTGAAGCCTGGGTTCGTAACCGACATTTTCCGCGGTTCGGATGCGCCACTGGTCGCGCCCGCGCCGGTGAAGGGCATGCATGGATATTTCCCCGGACCCGCCAACCTGCGGTCGACCTTCCTCATCATGGGCAAGGGCGTGCCAGCCGGCAGCGATCTAGGCGAGATCGACATGCGCGCGATTGCGCCGACGCTCGGCCAGCTCATGGGATTGAAGCTCCCCGCGGCAGAGGCGCAGCCGATTGATCTGCGGCGCTGACGACAGCGGTCGGTCATCGGCCGCCTCGCTCACGGCGACCTCCTGCTTTGCCGGACCGGTCAACCATAAGGCTCGGGAGTCGAATGACTTAGCGCGCTGCTGAATCGATGCGGCGCTGCCACTATCAACGCCATCGCTGATACGCCATTCCCTATAGCAGTCATATAATCCTCCCTGATTTGTATGCGGTAACCTGCCAACCCCTATTTGAATTTGACGGTCACTTTCTGGATCGTGCCGGTGAACTCAGAGCCATGACTGTAGTGCGTCACCTCTTCGCCAGTGTCGCGGCCGGTATCAAAGGTTTCGCCAAGGCCCGAAACTATCATGGCGGATCGCTTGATCTCACCTTGAGCGACCTGCTGACCATTGACGGAGATCGTCATCTTCCCGCCGCGGCCCAGGCCACTGCTTGCATAGTCGTAGCGAATGAGCGCCGGGCCCGCCGGTATGACGGCTTTAGCCGCCACTATCCACTGATCGCCGTTTTGCTGTGAGGCCGCGTGAATGACCGTGGGCTTGCCATCATCGAGATAGAAGCTCCAGCCGCCCAGCAGGCTGCCGGTTGCAGCCAGCGCTCCGTTCGCTGGGCTCTCTGGCAGCACGACGTCTGCTTCCAGCGTGAACGAGCCGAAGCCCAGCGGCGGCGCTGGGGGTTGGGGGATGCTGATGCCAGCCCCCCAATATTCAAAGAGCGTCCGGCGAGCGCCCGGTCGCATGACGCCGTTCGACCTGTCCCCTTGCCGATCGTCCAGCGGATAGACATGATTGCGACGCGCTTCCGCATCCCACAGCGCTTTCATTTCCTCCAGTCGCTTTGGCTCCAGCGCGGCCAGGTTCTTGGACTGGCTGAAGTCGGAACGAAGGTCGTAAAGTTCCCACTTATAATCGAGCGGCGAAATGCCTGAACCGCCCATCGTCCAGGGAAGCCGCGCAGGGGTCGTATTCGCCAGCCAGCCATCCTTGTAGATGGCGCGATTGCCAATCAACTCGAAATATTGGGTGCGCGGCTTTTCCGGCACATTCTTATCGAAGCTGTATTTGATGCTCACGCCATCGACCGGCTGCTGCTGAACTCCATCGACCTGAACCGGCTGCGGCAATCCCACAGCTTCCAAAATGGTCGGCATGATGTCGACCACATGGGCAAAGTTCGTTCGAATGCCGCCCTTGTCGGCAATCTTCTGCGGCCAGGCGACGACCATGCCGTTGCGCGTTCCGCCGAGATGAGAGCCGACCTGCTTGGTCCACTGAAATGGGCTGTTCGTCGCCCAGGACCAGCCGACGGGATAAAGCTGCGAGGTGCCCGGTCCACCCATGCGATCCATCGCAGCCTTCTTTTCAACTGCACTGGTCCTCACGAAATTGGCCAACCGCCCGATTTCGTTCATCGTGCCCTCCACGCCGCCTTCTGAGCTACCGCCATTGTCGCCTTCGATGAAGATGATCAGCGTGTTTTCGCTTTGGCCCATCCGGTCGAGCTCATCCAACAAGCGCCCGAACTGAGCGTCCTGATAGGCGAGCATGGCCGCGAACACTTCCATCATCCGTGCATCAGCGGCACGCTCATCAGCGGACAAGGACGACCAGGCCGGAATGGCTTCCGGGCGCGGCGTGAGGCTGGTGTTCCTGGGAGCGATACCAGCCTTTATCTGCCGCCGCAGCGTTTCCACGCGCAGCGCGTCCCACCCCGTGTCGAACTTGCCCTTGAATTTTGCGATCCACTCCGGCGGAGCCTGATGCGGCGCATGCGCGCTGCCCGGAGCGACATAGAGGAAGAAGGGCTGATCAGGCGCTGCCGCCTTCTGCGTATGAACCCAGTTGATCGCATCGTCGAACAGGATCCGATCCAGCGTTTCGCCGGGTGGGGGCTGATCCGCTGCCGGGTCGGTTCCCCGATACAGATTGGGCTTCCATTGGTCGGCGTCACCACCGATGAAGCCAAAGAAATGGTCGAATCCCAAGCCGGTCGGCCAGTGGGTGAAAGGCCCGGCGGGACTATTTTCATGTCCCGGCACATTATGGTGCTTGCCCACCATAGCCGTGCCATAGCCATTATATCGCAGGATCCGGGCGATGGTCGCTGCCGATGCAGGCATCTCGCCTGTGTATCCCGGATAGCCGCTGGCCGTGTCGGTGACGATGCCCGTGCCAACCGCATGATGGTTACGGCCCGTAAGCAGAGACGCTCGGGTGGGTGAACACATCGCCGTCGTATGAAAGCGCGTATATCGAAGCCCACGCGCGGCCAGCCTGTCGAGATTGGGTGTGGGCACCGGCCCCCCGAAAGTGCTCGCCGCGCCGAATCCCACATCATCGGTCAACACGACCAGGATGTTCGGTGCGCCGGCCGGAGCCTGGACCGGCGGAGCATAAGCTGGCTTCGAATCGCGATATGTCATGCCCACGGCGCCCGTGTAGGGCGCCGCAGGAACAGGCAGGGTCGTGCGATCATTGGCCGCAGGGCCGCTCTGCGCCGCGTCGGGAACCGCGTAAAACAAGCTGAATGACGACAAACCTGCCAGCAGACGAGCGCGACCTAAGTGCATGATCTTCTCCCAATTTGTTTTCCGCCATCGGCAGCCCCAACGCGTAGCCCGCAGCCGAACCGATGACGAACACGCCTTTCTTGAACCGTCATAAACTCCACTATGCGAAAAAAATGCTTCTCACATCCATTAAGGACCGGCGGCCGAGGTGAGGACGCTGTAAAGTTCAGACGAGGAGCGCTGGCAGCCCCTGCCAGATGATGGCGACGGCGGCCAGGCCAACGCCGCAGAGTGCCACAGCGCGCATCCATGCGTCCATCGCGGTCGGCGGATCGCTTCGGAGCATCCGGGTAAACAACAGTCCGCTGGCCGCCAAGCACGCACAAGTTGCCATTACGGTGAGTCCGCGGGCCAGCGGCGTCGTTAGAAAAATGCTGGCGATCGCATATAGGACGAAGAAGTGAACGGCCCACAGGATCAGTCCTCCAAGTAGAGACATCCAGCCGCGCATCGGATCAGCCTCCGCCGAAAGCACGGGTAACAATGGCCGTGACCGTGCCCTGGCCTGCCGCATAGACCACCCAGAGGACGCAGAGATCAAGGCTGTTGTTGCGCGGCCGCACGATCATCGCACGGCTGTTGCGAGCCGCAATATAGGCGGCCATCAGCAGCCCGATCGCCGCCAGGGTGCTGTCGAGCGACAGCAGTGCATAGACGGTCGCACCTTGGCCGCTTGCGTCGGGCCGCAGCCCTAAAGCAATCCAACTCCAAAGATCGACGCCCGTGCCAGCCGCCAGCGCAAGCGTTGCGCATAGGAACAGAACCCCGGGAGTCCACAACTGCGTCTTTTCCCGCGCGAGCATGTAGCGCGCAAGCAGCGCCAAGCCGGCGGCCAAGGCATAAGCGGGCACGATGGCAGCGAGCCAGGCGAGCCCCGCCGGAGCAACCCAGAAGCGTGGCTGGACCCCATAGAGATAGAAGAAGCTGAACAGCGCCATGACGAAGATCATGACGACCACCACAAGCAGGATCACCATCGCCCACCAGCCATGGCTGCTTGGCCCGGTCACATAGGTCGGCAACCTGATGCCTGCGCCGACATCCACATGGTCTTCCTTGAACAGCCGATCGGTATCCCAGAGCCATCGCAGGACACAGATGATCGCCAACAGGCCGCATGCGAAGGACGGTGTATAGGCTTGGACAGTGAGCAAAAGGAAAAATCCGGCCGTGAACACGGCGGCCAAGAAAGGCCAGACCGACGGCCCCGGCATGATCTGAAGATATTGTGGCTCGGCGCGCAGCGGGCTGGTGATGATCGTTTCGCGCAGGCCAGTCGCCGAGCCGGGAAGGAGATAGCGGCCCTCCTTGACATCATTCGCAAGGTTGGGGTCGTCCCACAGGGGCTCGCGGCTTTTCACGACCGGAATGCTGCGCGTGGAATATAGGCCGGTGGGCAACCATTCCAGCGTTCCGCCTCCATAGACGTTACCGGCGTCATTGTCGGTCGTGAACCGGAAATTACGCGCAATGTCGACAAGGGATAGCAGCACGCCAGCCCCGAGCAGGAATGCGCCAGCGGTAGAAATCATGTTGACTATTTCCCAGTCACGGCCGGGCAGATAGGTGTAGACGCGGCGCGGCATTCCCATGAACCCGGCAATGTGCATCGGCCAGAAGGTCACCTGCATGCCTGTGAACATCAGCCAGAACGCCCATTTGCCGATCCGCTCGGACAACGCTCGGCTGCTCGTCATCGGAGCCCAGTAATAGAAGGCGGCGAACATCGGAAATACCATCCCGCCGATCAGCACATAGTGAAGATGGGCGACGATGAAGTAGCTGTCGTGCACCTGCCAGTCGAACGGCACCATCGCCACCATCACACCGGTGAGCCCGCCGATCACAAAGGTGATAAGACCGCCCAGCACGAAAAGGGTGGGCACGTTGTAGCGCGGCTTGCCCACCGCAAAGGTTGCAATCCAGGAGAAGACCTGAACACCTGCTGGTACGCTGACCGCCATGCTCGCGGCCGAGAAAAAGCCCACCGACAGGTTCGGCATCCCGGTCGTGCACATATGGTGCGCCCAGACGCCAAAGCTGATGAAGCCAGTCGCCAGGAAGGCCAGGACGATGAGGTGATGACCGACAAGCCGGGTTCGGGCGAGCGTCGCGACCATCATCGACACGAGCCCGGACGCGGGCAGGAAGATGATATAGACTTCGGGATGGCCGAAGAACCAGAAGAGATGCTGCCAGAGCAACGCGTCGCCGCCACGCGTGGGATCGAAAAAGGGCCAGTTGAACGCCCGCTCAAGCTCCAGCAGCAGCGTGCCCAGGATAACTGAGGGAAATCCCACAACGATCATCACGCCTAACACCAGCATTGCCCAGGCATAGACGGGCATTTTGTCGAGCGTCATGCCCGGCGCACGGGTCCGCAGCACCCCTATGATGATCTCGATCGCCCCCGCGATCGCGCTGATTTCGATGAACCCGATGCCAAGCAGCCAAAAATCCACGTTGATGCCGGGGGAATAGGTGAGGCTGGTATAGGGCGGATACATGAACCATCCGCCATCGGGCGCGAGGCCTACGAAAATCGACGCGAAGAAGCACAGGCCCCCGACAAAATAGGCCCAGAAGGCATAGGCTGACAGACGCGGAAACGGCAGGTCGCGCGCCGCCAGCATTTGGGGCAGCAGCAGCACGCCGATCGCTTCCACCATGGGCACGGCGAACAGGAACATCATCACCGTGCCATGCATGGTGAAGAACTGGTTGTAGGTTTCTTGCGGCAGGATGCCCTGGAGCGGCAGCGCGAGCTGTACCCGCATTACCAGCGCGAGAATGCCCGCCAGGAGGAAGAAGAGGAAGGCCGTCGTAACATAGAAGAAGCCGACATAATTGTTGTTGACCGCCGTCAGCAGTTGCCAGCCTTTCGGCGCGCACCAGATGCGCTCCAATTCCTTCAACTCGTCGGGCGGGCGGTCTTCCTTGGTTGGGAAGCGATCGTAAAGCGCCGGATCGAAGCCCGTCTCGGACGTCATTTCTGCCCGCCCAGATAATCGGCCAAGGTTTGCAGTTCCGCGGCAGATAGCGTCTTGTAGGGCGGCATGCGATTTCCAGGCTTGATCGATTGGCTGTCGCCGATCCAGCCCATCATCGTGCCGCGATTGTTGGGAAGAATTCCGGCGCCAAGCGACCGGCGAGCGCCGACGTAAGTGAGGTCCGGGCCGGCGGTTCCATTGGCGTCCGTCCCGCCGATCCGGTGGCATGCGGCGCATCCGGCTGTTCGGAATAGCGCCGCGCCTTGCCCGCCTTCCGGGGGGAGGACGGCGCGGCGCCGGGCCATGAGCGCGTCGAAAGCGGCGGGCTCATGCGCGATAACGACAAAGCCCATCAACGCATGGGGGCCTCCGCAATATTCCGCACATTGTCCGCCAAATACCCCGGGAGTGTCGGCCTGGATCGGCAATATATTCCGCCGCCCCGGTATCATATCGAGCTTGCCGGACAGGCGGGGAACCCAGAAACTGTGGATCACGTCACTGGATTCCAGTTCCAGCACGACAGGGCGGCCTGCCGGGATATGCAACTCGTTGGCGTCGAGCATATAGGGCTGGCCTTGCCCATCGAGATAGGCGACCCGCCACCACCACATCTCGCCAGTGATGCGTACCCGCATCGCATCGGTCGGCACAGGAGCGGTGAGGTTGCGGGTGAGGCTGAGCCCGTAAACGAGCAACAGCGTCAGGACTATCACGGGAAACGCGATACCGCCGATCCAGACCGCCTTTGTCCCGCCAAGTTTTTTCTTGAGCCGCCCGCTCCCGAACAGCGCTACCCAGAGCGCCGCCAACACGATCGCCAATACTGCCGCCGCCATCGCCAGCAGGATCCAGCTCAACGTCGTGATCGACCCAGCATAGGGACCCGCAGGGTCGAAGACCGGGATGATGGATGCATCGAACATATCAGCGTGCGCCACCTTGGTAGAGATAGGCAGCCACGTCGCGCGCCTCCACCTCGGTCAGCGGCATCGCGGGCATGGTCGCGCCCGGCAGTACCGCTGGCGCATTGCGAACGAAGGCTGCAAGAGTGTCGGGGCGGTTAGGCAGCCTTCCCGCGATAAGGCCCTGATCGGCGAAGCCCTTCAGCGAAGGACCGCTCGCACCCTGCGGCCAGCGGAGACCTGGTATTACATGGCAGGCCCCGCAGCCCGAACGGGCAATCGCCTCCAGCCCGCGCGCGGCGCTCGCTTGGGGCATGTGATGCACCTCCTCCGGCGGCGGCTTGCATGCGGTAGTGAGCAGTAGCGGCAAAAGGGCGCGTATCGTCAGCAATCCTCCCCCTTTCTCTGCCGCCAGCATTCGCAACTACAGTACGGAACCGTTACGATGGGCAGCGGTTCCCATTACACGATGGTCTTGGCTCGTATGGTAATGATCGGCGCGGTGGCAATAGCGCTGTCAGCATGCAAGGAGGTCGCGCGCGGCGCGGCTGATCAATTCACCGCGACCGGCGAAATCATCGCCTTGAGCGGCGGGGATGCTGGTGCGTCCAACGCTTGCGTTACTTGCCATGCTATCGACGGTCACGGAAACGGCGCCGGCGCGCCGCGCCTTGCCGGTCTGGATCGCGGCTACATGGCGGCGCAGCTAGAGGCCTACGCAGGCGGAAGGCGTCAACATGCGGAAATGGCCTGGATCGCGAGCAAGCTTACCCCCGATCAGCAGGACGCGGTATCGGCTTATTATGCGGCCAAACCCTTCACCCCCGGCGCGGCGAGCAGCGACACGCCCGCGGGCCAGGCGGCAATCCTCTACCATCGCGGCGATCCGGCGCGCGGCATTGCGTCCTGCGCATCCTGCCATGGCGCGCGCGGTGAGGGACTAGGTGCGGCCAATCCGCCGCTGGGCGCGCAGCCCGCCGCCTATCTGACGCAGCAGCTCGACCTCTGGCGGGCCGGGAAGCGGCGCAGCGATCCGCAAAACATCATGCTGCAGATCAGCCAGGCGCTCTCTCCCCCGGAGTCCGCCGCTCTCGCCGCTTATGCCGCTCGCCTCCCTGGGGGTCCTCCCAATCGGGAATTTCCGGCAGCATCCCCCGCAACACGTCATGACGGTCCCAGAAATGATGTTTCAACGCAGCCGCCACGTGCACCGGAATGATCAGCAGCAATGTGATCACCAGCACATGATGCACATCTTCGGCCAAATCCATGATCTGCCAGCGCATCGTCAGCGGTAGTTGCTCAAAGGGCAGCTGCGGCCAAGGCACCAGTCCAGCCAGATAGAGCGGCCCCGGTTTGGCGACTGCCGACCACATCGCCCAGCCACTCAGGGGCAGGCCGAAAAAGGCGATATAGAAGACGTAGTGCATCGCGTAGGCGACCTTCGTCTGCCAGCCTTGCCTGTCAGCATCGTTGACGGGCCCGGGGATCATCAGGCGCCAGCCGAGGCGCCCCAGCGCAAGCAACAGGATAGGCAAGCCGATCATGCTGTGCACTTCATAGCCGCGCAATTTGTCACCGCCCGCAGGCAGCCAGCTAGTATAATAGCCCCAGCCGATCTGGAACATGACGAGGACGGCCATGATCCAATGAAAGGCGATGCCAACCGGTGAGTAGCGGCTGCGATCGGTATGTCCGCGCGCCCATTTGCGAAGCGCCTCGATCATCCTGTCAGCGCCGACGCCCGCTCGCGGGCGAACCAGCGCGCCAGCAACGCGAGCGCTGCGGCCAGGTAGATGCCTGCGCCTGGCGCCCACATGATGAGACCGGCCAATTGCTGGTCCTCCAGCGGCGACAGTCCCCATGCTACGGGCGCAATAAAGTGCGGAGCATAGAGCGCGGCACCGGCGAAGGTGAGCAAGGCACCGAGCAGTCCCATCTGCACCATCGTGCCAAGCAGTGCGGCAAGGGCGTTCGTCACTGATGCCTTGCTTACGGCGCCCCACAGGCCCACTGCGCTCAGCAACAGGCTCGTCTGCATCAGCCAATAGGCACTGTCGCTTGAAAGCGCCCAACCGTAGGCCTGCGGCACATGCCAACTCCAGAAGATGAGGGCATGGGCGGCCGTCCACGACAGGGCTCCACCTGGAAACCGCAGCTGGCAAGCCGCCACTACAAGTGGGGGTAGCACTGCGGTCAAAAGCAAATGATGCACTGCGCGGGCAGAGAAAAGCGCAGAGGTCAAAGCGCAGAATGGCGATACGAACAGCAGCAGCGCAAAGCCGGCGGCAGCGGCAATCCCTCGACGTTCACGCGCCCCTATCCCGGGCTGGCGAAGGAAGAGAATGATCGCCAGCGCAAGTGCGAGCAGGAGAATAGGGTCGAGGTTCCAGCGGCCGAGCCATTCAGCTGGCACAGGCGCTGCCCCGCAATATGGCAGCCAGGCATTGCTGTCAGGCAAGCTTCATTCCCCGTGACCCAAGTCGACTCTTGCCCAACTTGCGAAAGAGGGCGTCGGTTCCTCATCATGTGCACTGACGTAGCGCAGCCGGCCCAACGGCCGCGCATCCTTATGGCACAAATTGCGCCATTACGAGCAGTCCTCCGCAGAACAGGAGAAGAGATCCCGTTGCGTCATAGCCCATGCGCCACACCGTTCGGTTTCTGCGCTCCAGCAGGCCGACGGTGAAACAACCTGTCATCAGAAGAGCTAAGAGCGCGCCCAGCGCCTCGAATGTCCCCGCACTGCCAAGCACCGGTTCGCCCGAGGCAAAAGCGTCGGCCACCAGCAGCAGCATGAGGTTGAAGAGATTGGTGCCGAAAATATCGCCGACGGCGAGTTCATATCGTTTAGCCCGCACCGCAGCGATAATGGAGCTGATTTCGGGAAGGGACGTTGCGAAGGCCACGAGTACGAAGCCGACCATGCCGGAAGAAATGCCCGTCTTGGTCGCAATCGCATCTGCCGACTGCGACAGGGCGACGCCTGCGAGAAGGATCAGAAGTCCCAGGCCCACCGTGGCAGAAATCAGGCGGCGCAGCGGCTGGGTTTTCTCTTCCTCCTCTTCCTTGCGGCCCTCATCGTCGTCGCCCTCAGCGCCCTGAGCGGGCCGCCAGACCCGTCGCTGCTCGAAAACCGCGGCGACGCGGATCGCCAACAATGCGCCCAACGCAATCACAATGCTTCCCGCGCCGACGCCGAACAACGGATAGTCGCCGCTCACGACAACGATCGCAACCAAGCTCAGCAGCATCATGCCCAGCACGCCCTGCATCAGGGTGGCCGGTTTGGCGACGACACTGGTCAATGCGCCCCGGCCGTATACTATGTCTGCGACTGCAAGCAGCAAGACATTGACGGCCGCGCTGCCAAGCAGATTGTTCACCGCAAGCGGCGCATTGCCCGTCAAGGATGATGTGGTGACCGTCGCGAGCTCTGGCAGGGAGGTGATCCCGCCAAGAAGCAGCATGCCGGCAAAGGCAGGACCGATCTGCAGCTTCTTGGCAATCGCATCGACATATGAAGAAAGGCTGCTTCCTGCGCCCCACACAATGATTGCGGCACAGAGAAACATCGCTCCGACGGCCCAGAGTGGCCATTGCGATATGTCAAACGGCATGTCGGCAAATGCACTAAAGCGCGGCGATGTTCCCTCCGGGATCCCGGAGGCGGAACCCATCAGCCGCTGGGTCGCTAGCAACGCATGGGTGACTTTACGTCAGCACGGCGGGAGGGGCTCGCACTCAGCCAAGCGCTTCATCGCCGCTTCTACACGGGCGCCAATCTTTCTCGCATGCGGTCGGTTGGCGATCTGCGCGCGCGAGCGTACAAGCTGATGCCCCGGTTCGTCCTGGAATATCTGGAAGGCGGCGCGGAGGACGAGGCGACGCTGTCGCGCGAGCGTGCGGCTTTCGCCGACTGGCGATTCATGCCCCGCCAGTTGATCGATGTGACTGGTCGGACGCTGGAGGGCCCGATACTCGAGAGGAATGCGTCGCTGCCGCTGGCAGTCGCGCCGACCGGGCTGAACGGTCTTTTCCGCCGACATGGCGACATGATGCTGGCGCAAGGGGCCGCTGCAGCGGGGGTTCCCTTCATCCAGAGCACCATGTCCAATGACTGCATGGAAGAGGTCGCGTCGATACCCGGCCTTCGGCACTGGTGGCAGCTTTATATGTTCGGGCCGGACGAGATCTGGCAGGAACTGCTTCGACGAGCGGAAGCATCCAATGTCGAGGCGCTGGTCCTGACGACCAATGCGCAGATTTTTGGCGACAGGGAGTGGGAAGCCCGTACCCGCATCAATCGGTCCATGCCCAGCGCAGCAACCTTATTCGATGCCATGCGCCATCCGCGCTGGGCGGCCGCGACCCTGAGCCATGGCATGCCAGTCTTCCGCAACGTGATCCGCTTTGTTCCCAGGGAACGGCGCAGCTTCTTCGACAGCGCCTTCTGGATCAGGGAGCAGATGAGCAAATCACTGTCATGGAGCGACGTCGCGCGCATCCGGCAGCGGTGGCGCGGCCAGTTTCTGCTGAAGGGCCTGCTCACCTGGAGGATGTCCGCCGCGCGATCGACAGCGGCGTTGATGGCGTGATCCTGGGAAGCCATGGCGGCAGGCAGGCGGACTGGGCGATTTCGGCACTCGACATCCTGCCGCAGGCGCGCGCCATCGTGGGAGATCGCATCGCGCTGATGATGTCGGGCGGCATACGCCGCGGCACAGACTTGCTCAAAGCTCTCGCGCTTGGAGCCGATGCCGCGCTCGCAGGCCGCGCCCCGCTCTATGGCCTCTGCGCAGCAGGCGCAGAGGGCGTGGCCCGCGCACTCGAACTGCTCCACGAGGAAGCGCTGGCCGAGATGGGCCAACTGGGCGTCGCCAGCCGCGCCGACCTGACACCGAAACTGCTGGTATGCGCGCAGGAGGGCTTCCGGCCATCAGCCTGACATGGCCGAGCAATAGTCTGTTTACGCGGCCCGCGTCTTTTCGCCAAGATCGGAACAGTCACCGTTACGGCCCGTTACCCCTTCACACTCGAAATCAGTGACTGAGGAGGCTGCACATGGCGCAGACCGTCGGCGAATATTTTTGGGACCGGCTTCACCAATGGGGCGTCCGCCGCATCTTCGGCTATCCCGGAGATGGGATCAACGGCCTGCTCGGCGCTTTGCAGAAAATCCCTGACAAGTTCGAATTCGTGCAGGTGCGTCATGAAGAGATGGCGGCATTCATGGCGTCGGCACATGCCAAGTTCACGGGTGAGCTGGGCGTCTGCCTCGCCACCTCTGGTCCGGGTGCTTCTCATCTGTTGACCGGCCTCTACGACGCGCGGCTGGACCATATGCCGGTGTTGGCGATTGTCGGACAGCAAGCGCGCACTGCTGTTGGCGCCCATTATCAGCAGGAACTGGATTTGGTGTCGATGTTCAAGGATGTGGCGGGGGCCTTTACCGGCTACGCCACGGTTCCAGCACAGGTGCGCCACCTAACCGACAGGGCAGTGCGCATTGCCATGGCCGAACGGCGGGTGACGGCGCTTATCTTCCCCAATGATCTTCAGGACGTGAAGATGGAGGAGCCGCCCCGCAAGCATGGCGCGGTCTTTTCCGGGGTCGGCTGGACGCCACCGCGCGTCATCCCGCAGCAGGCGGATCTGCAGCGCGCGGCCGAAGTGCTGAATGCGGGCAGCAAGGTCGCCATCCTGGTCGGCGCGGGCGCCCGCGAGGCGACGGACGAAGTGATCGCCATTGCGGACATGCTGCAGGCCGGTTGCGCCAAGGCGCTGCTGGGCAAACAGGTGCTGCCCGATGACCTCCCGTGGGTCACCGGCTCTATCGGCCTCCTGGGAACCAAGCCTTCCTATGAGCTGATGATGGAGTGCGACACGCTCCTGATGCTCGGCTCGGGCTTTCCATATTCGGAGTTCCTGCCCAAGGAAGGACAGGCGCGCGGCGTGCAGGTCGACATTGATCCCGGCATGCTGTCGATCCGTTACCCGATGGAGGTGAACCTTACAGGAGACGTGAAGACCACAGTCGAGGCTCTACTGCCGCTCCTTGAACGCAAGACGGACAGTAATTGGCGCGATACCATCGCCGAATGGAACGAGGATTGGCAGCAGACCCTCCTTGATCGCGCCCATGCCAAGGCGGAGAAGGTCAATCCGCAGCGCGTATTCACGGAGTTGAGCCCGCGTCTGCCTGAGCGCGTGATCCTCACGAGCGACAGCGGTTCCTGCGCCAACTGGTATGCTCGGGATCTCAAGATCAGGCGCGGCATGATGGCGTCGCACTCTGGCGGCTTGGCCTCCATGGGTGCGGCCGTGCCCTATGCGATCGCGGGAAAATTCGCCCATCCCGATCGCCCGGTGATCGCTATGATTGGGGACGGCGCCATGCAGATGAGCAACATGGCCGAACTCATCACTGTCCAGAAATATTGGCGGCAATGGGCAGACCCGCGCCTGATCGTCATGGTACTCAATAATGAAGACCTCAATCAGGTCACCTGGGAGCAGCGGGCCATGGAGGGCAATCCCAAGTTCGAGGCGACCCAGCAGATCCCGGACGTGCCCTATCATAAGTTCGCTGAGCTGATCGGCCTGGAAGGCATATTCTGCGACGATCCGGAGCAGGTAGGCGCGGCGTGGGATCGCGCGCTCGCCGCGCGGCGGCCAGTCGTGCTGGAGATGAAGACGGATCCTAATGTGCCGCCCCTGCCGCCGCACATCAGCCTGGATCAGGCGAAGGCGTTCACCTCACTGCTATTCAAGGGCGACCCCGAACAGGGTTCGATGATCAAGAACACCGCGCGTCAGGTCATGGCCAGCATCCTGCCGAAGGATTGAGCGCATTGAGTATTGAGGCGAGACAAGTGCCCGACTCCGCCATCCGGCTGCTGTCGGCCGGGGCGGGATTGGTGCATTCCGCAGTGCTGCTCGACAGCGGCCTTGAACATTATCGCGGATCCTTTCGCAACCCGGCGATGCTGTTGCCGCTGGCAGCTTCCAGCGTGAACATCGGAATAGACAGTGCCCGGCTTATAGCGGGGCGCGGCGCAGCTGAATCAGGCCCGCGCCTGGTGGGTCAAGGCAGTGCCGTGGCCGTAGGGCTGCTCGGAATGGGCTTCCACCTGTTCAATATCGGCAAGCGTCCTGGCGGTTTTGGTTGGAGCAACCTGTTCCATGCGGCACCGCTCGGTGCCCCCGCCGCTCTTGTCCTTGCGGGTGCGCTAGGGCTGGCGGCTGATCAGGCAGAGCAACCATCTGTTTCCAATGGGCGTGCATTTGGCGCTCTATGCTCCATCGGCATCCTTGGTACCTCGGCAGAGGCAACGCTGCTCCATTTCCGAGGCGCGTTTCAGAACCCGGCCATGTGGCTTCCAGTCACTGTCCCGCCGATCGCAGCTTTGATGCTCGCCGCGGATGTGGCGCTGGGGCGGGCCCGGCCAGCGACCGCGGCCCTTCTGGCCATAACAGCTGCGCTCGGCCTCGCTGGCGCTGCCTTCCATGCTTATGGTGTGTCACGGCGCATGGGTGGCTGGCGCAACTGGCGGCAAAATCTCTTCGCCGGTCCGCCGCTTCCCGCCCCTGCGGCCTTCACCGGTCTCGCGGTGGCTGGTCTCGGCGCTCTCCTTATGATCGGCCGCCGTCATGGCTGATCGCTTTCCCGGATATGATGTGCTGGCCAAAGCGGAGAGCGAGAGCTGGGACGCAATCACTCGCCGCGTCATCGCAGAACGGATCACGCTTGCCGAGCGGCGGGACGTGCTGACGGATCGGCAGCGGCTGACGCTTCGCGCCGTCATCGACCGCATCACGCCGCAGCCCAAGGGGCGGCCGCCGGTCAATGCGGCTGCCATATTGCTCGACAAGATCGCGGGCGAGGAAGGTGACGGCTACCGGCACCACCGGCTCCCGCCTTTGCACGTCGCCTGGCCGCGCGGGCTCGATGCCATCGAAGCGGAGGCCCGTGCTCGTCACGGTCGCGCTTTCGATACACTTGATGGGGAGCAGCAGGACGAGCTTCTGCGCATGATCGAAGCTGGCGAGGCCCATGATCCGGCTTGGTCCGATATGCCGCCCGACATTTTCTTCATCTGGCGCCTCATACCTGACATCGTCGCAGCCTATTGGTCGCATCCTTCGGCATGGAGCGCGATGGGATTTGGCGGTCCGGCCAGTCCGCGCGGATATGTGCGGCTGGACGCGGATCGGCTCGATCCGTGGGAAGGCGCTGAAGATGCAAGGTGAGGCGCGAGCAAGGGCAGGGCGCGCGCCCGATGTGTTCGTTCCAGGCGGCTGGGTGCCGATGCGAGAGCATCAGGAAACAGAAGCAGTCGATTTTGCGATTATCGGCACCGGGGCTGGCGGCGGGACACTTGCCTGCCGCCTTGCAGAAGCAGGCTTTTCCGTGGTGGCCTTCGACGCAGGCCCCTATTGGCGGCCTCTGGAGGATTTCGCCTCAGATGAACGGCATCAATCCCAGCTCTACTGGAACGACGATCGCATCGTGGAAGGCGCGAACCCGCTCAAGCTGGGTGCCAACAACAGCGGCAAGGGGGTTGGCGGTTCGACGGTCCATTATGCCATGGTCTCGCTGCGCTTTCGTCCCGAATGGTTCAAGAGCCGCAGCCTACTCGGATATGGCGCCGACTGGCCGATCCACTGGCGCGAGATGTGGTCCTATTATGACGAGGTGGGGCAGGCGCTCGCCATCGCCGGGCCGGTAAACTATCCTTGGGGTCCGAAGCGGCCTCGCTATCCCCGACGGGCGCATCCCCTGAACGCATCTGCCGCGCTGCTCGCTCGCGGAGCCGAGGCACTGGGCATCGGCTGGAGCGAGACGCCTGTCGCCACGCTCTCCTCGCCGCGCGGCAAGGCGCATCCCTGCGTCTATCGCGGCATGTGCACCATCGGCTGCTCGACCAACGCGAAACAGTCGGTGCTCAACACATGGCTGCCCCGCGCGCTCAGCGCGGGGGCCGAAATCCGCGACCTCGCCATGGTCGGTCGGGTCGAAACGGATGCGCGAGGGTTGGCGAGGGGCGTCCATTATCATCGCGAGGGCGCGTGGCGCTTCCAGAAGGCGCGCAATGTCGTGGTCGCCGGCTATGCGATCGAGACGCCTCGGCTGCTCCTCAATTCGGCGAGCGCGCTCTTCCCCGATGGCCTTGCCAACTCCTCGGGACTTGTGGGGCGCAACTTGATGGTCCAGCTCAATCAGTCGGTCTGGGGACAGGTGGATCAGGACGTTCGCTCCTACAAGGCCCCGCCGAGCCTCGGCCTCACCGAACACTGGAATTATGAGGATCGAGGCAAGGATTACCATGGAGGCTGGTGCTATATGAGCCAGGGGCCTTTGCCGATCGGCTGGGCCCAGACACTCGCAGGCGGGCGGCGCCTGTGGGGCCAGGCCCTGGTCGACGAGATGAACCGGGCCAATCATTCGGTCGGTCTCAAGATGGTGGGCGAAGTCTTGCCGTCCCCCGCCAATCGCGTCACGCTAGCCGATGAAGTCGATGCCTACGGACTGCGCATCCCCCGCATCAGCTTTTCCTACGGCGACAATGAGCGCGCCATGCTGGCACATGCGCTGCCCTTCATGGGTCAGGCGTTGGAAGCTGTGGATGCGCGCGAAATCTGGCGTGAGGACGAGGACACCTGCCACCTTAATGGCACCGCGCGCATGGGCGATGATCCAGCGACTAGCGTCGTCAATGCCGATTGCCGCAGTTGGGACATTCCCAATCTTTGGATCTGCGACGGGTCCGTCTTTCCCACTGTTGGCGGGGTGAACCCGTCGCTCACCATTCAGGCCATCGCCTGCCGCACCGCTGACCGGATAGCCACTCTTGCGAGAAGGGGAGAGTTATGAAGAACGACCCGTCAACCATCGTGATTACTGGCGCTTCCGCCGGTGTCGGGCGGGCGGTCGCGCGCCGCTTTGCTCAGGATGGAGCGCGCATCGCGCTGATCGCTCGCGGCAAGGACGGCTTGGAAGCAACGGCGCGCGAAGTGGAGGAGGCCGGTGGCAAGGCGCTGGTGCTTGCGCTCGATGTGGCTGATGCAGACGCGGTAGAAGCGGCAGCCGAAGCGACCGAAGCGCGCTTCGGTCCGATCGACATCTGGATCAATGCCGCCTTCGCAGGCGTGATGTCCCGCTTCCTCGACATGGACCTCGCCGACTATCGCCGTGTCACGGATGTCACCTATCATGGCCAAGTGCATGGCGCGATGGCCGCGCTGAAGCGGATGGTTCCTCGAAACAGAGGCAGCATCGTGCTCGTAGGCTCGGCTCTCGCCTATCGCGGCATTCCGCTCCAATCGGCCTATTGCGGTGCCAAGCACGCTCTTCAGGGTTTTCAGGACTCGATCCGGGCCGAGCTGCTGCACGCCAAGAGCCGGGTCCATGTGTCGATGGTGCAGTTGCCCGGCGTCAACACGCCGCAGTTCGACTGGATACGCACTGCCTTCCCCAGGAAGGCGCGACCCGCAAGCCCACCTTATCAACCCGAAATCGCGGCGGACGCGATCCATTTCGCCGCGCATCACCGACGCAAGCAGGTCATTGTCGGCTTCCCCGCTTTGGAAGCGATATGGGGCGATCGCTTCGCCTCGTCAGCGCTCGATCATTATCTGGGCGCCACGGGCGTCGCGAGCCAGCAGGACGACGAACTGATCGAGCCCGGCTATCGCGACAATCTATATGAACCGGTGCCCGGCGATCATGGCGCTCATGGCCGGTTCGATGCCATCGCCCGCACGCGCAGTCCGCACTGGTGGATGAGCAAGCATCGCGCGGCGCTTGGAACAGCGGGCGCATTGATCGCAGCAGCGGGAAGCGTGCTTTTTCTGAAGAGGAGAGCATAATGAGCCGCTGGTGGCGCGACGCAGCACTATATCAAATCTATCCCCGTTCCTTTCAGGACAGCGACGGTGATGGCGTGGGCGACCTTGAGGGCATCCGCCGTCGGCTCGACCATATCGAGGATCTTGGTGTCGGGGCGATCTGGCTATCACCCGTCTTCAGATCACCCATGGCCGACTTTGGCTATGACGTATCGGATTATCGCGACATCGATCCATTGTTCGGCAACATGGCCGCTTTTGACCGGCTGCTGGAGGAGGTTCATGCGCGTGGGCTCAAACTCCTGCTCGATTTCGTGCCGAACCATAGCTCCGACCAGCATCCCTGGTTCAGGGAGAGCCGGTCGAGCCGCGACAATCCGATGCGCGACTGGTATATCTGGCGCGACCCGGCACCGGATGGCGGCCCGCCGAATAACTGGATGAGCAATTTCGGTGGCAGCGCCTGGACCTGGGACGAAGCAACCGGGCAATATTATTATCACGCTTTCCTGGCCGAACAACCTGACCTGAACTGGCGCAATCCTGAAGTACGCGCGGCGATGCACGACGTATTGCGTTTCTGGCTGGAAAAAGGCGTGGACGGCTTCCGCGTCGATGTGATCTGGCACCTGATCAAGGACGAACAGTTTCGCGATAACCCGCCTAATCCCGCCTATGCGCCGGGTCAGCCCGCCATTGAACGCAATCTTCAGGTCCACTCCGCCGACCAGCCGGAGGTCCATGATGTCATCGCCGAATTGCGCGGCGTGATCGAAAGCTATCCCGACCGGCTCTTGATTGGCGAAATCTATCTGCCGATCGAGCGGCTGATGACCTATTATGGCCATGACAATCAAGGCGTGCACTTGCCCTTCAACTTCCAGCTCATCCACTGCCCCTGGCATGCCGAAGCGATTGGTGCCCTGATTGACGAATATGAAAGCGCCCTGCCGGAAGGAGGCTGGCCCAATTGGGTGCTGAGCAATCATGACCAGCCCCGCATTGCCGCGCGGGTTGGAGAGAGGCAGGCACGCGTCGCTGCCATGCTGCTGCTGACGCTGCGCGGAACCCCTACGCTCTATTATGGTGACGAAATCGGCATCGCCGACATCGACATGTCGCAAGAGACAGTGCTCGATCCTGCCGCGATCAACGAACCGGGGATCAGCTTCAACCGGGACCGTTCACGTTCTCCCATGCAATGGTCTGGCGATGACTTCGCCGGCTTTTCACCTGTGAAGCCATGGTTGCCGCTGACGGCCGATTGGAAGCAGCGCAATGCAGCAGTGCAGCGCGAGGAGGCGGCATCGATGCTGAACCTTCACCGCGCCCTGCTACGCCTGCGTTGCGCCGAACCGGACCTGCTGACCGGCTCCTATCGCCGACTGAGTGCAGAGGGTCCTCTCCTTGTCTATCAACGTGGTGAAAGGATCGGCGTCATTCTCAACCTTTCGGCGCAAAGCGCACCGATCGTCTTTCCCGATGAATGGCGCGGCGCCAGCGTGTTGCTTTCCACGCGCGAAGCAGCACCCTTGCCAAGCCTGCCTCAGAGGCTCGAAGGTGGCGAAGGCCTGATCTTGCGTGTCGGGGATGCGGCATGATCCCGGACCTCTGGTACAAGAATGCTATCATCTACAGCCTGTCGCTCGACGGCTTCCTGGACGCAAACGGGGACGGGATAGGCGACTTTCGCGGCGCCATGCGACGGCTCGATTATCTTCATGGCCTTGGCGTCACTGCGGTCTGGCTTGCGCCCTTCCAGCCATCACCGCATCGGGATCACGGCTATGACGTGGCTGACTATTACGGCGTCGATTCACGCTACGGCTCTCCGGGCGATTTCGTGGAGTTCGTGAACGCCTGCCACGAACGTGGCATGCGGGTCATCATGGACTTGGTGGTCAATCACTGTTCCGATCAGCATCCCTGGTTCCAGGCCGCAGTGGCCGATCCCAAGTCCCGCTTTCGCGACTATTTCATCTGGACCGACAAAAAGCCCAAGGACGCCCACAAAGGCGTCGTCTTCCCCGGTGTTCAGAAATCGACCTGGACCTATCATCGCAAGGCAAAAGCCTGGTATTTCCACCGCTTCTTCCAGTTTCAGCCCGACCTCAATATCGCCAATCCCGATGTGCAGGCAGAGATCATGAAGATCGTCGGCTTCTGGCTGCAACTGGGCGTGTCAGGTTTTCGCATGGACGCCGTGCCTTTCCTGATCGTTGCCGATGGTATCAATGTGGATGATCCTGAACCCGCCTATGACCTGCTGCGCGAGATCCGCGCTATGGCGCAGTGGCGCAAGGGTGATGCCGTACTGTTGGCCGAGGCGAACATTCCACCTGAAGAAGCGATGGAATATTTCGGAGCCAGTGGCGACCGGATGCACATGATCTTCAATTTCCCGGTCAATCAGGCTCTTTTCCATGCGCTGGCAACTGGCGACACAACTTTGTTGAAGAAGGCTATCGCTGCCTCCAGCGGGCTGCCTGAAACCGCGCAATGGGCCAATTTCCTGCGCAACCATGATGAACTCGACCTGGGCCGTCTGACCGAAGAGCAGCGCGCAACTGTTTTTGCCGCCTTCGGCCCGGAGCCCGACATGCAGGTCTATGACCGCGGCATCCGGCGCCGCCTTGCGCCAATGCTGGGAGGCGACCGAGCGCGGCTTGAACTGGCGTACAGCCTGATGCTAACCCTGCCTGGTACACCTGTGCTGCGCTATGGTGACGAGATCGGCATGGGTGACGATCTGGACCTGCCCGAACGGGACGCGGCGCGCACGCCGATGCAATGGTCGGCGGCCCCCAATGGCGGCTTTACCGTTTCCGATACTCCGACAAGACCCCCAATCGATTCCGGTCCCTATGGATTTCACCGCGTCAATGTGTCCACGCAACGCAGCGACCGTGATTCCCTGCTCAACTGGACGGAGCGCGCCATCCGATTGCGCAAGGAATTGCCCGAGCTGGGCCGGGGTAAATGGACGATCCTGGATAGCCCGCCCAGCATCCTGGCGCTGCGTTACGACTGGCAGGGCGAAGCCTCGGTCTATGTTCATAACTTCACTAACGAGGCGATCGAGTTCGCGCTCGATGCTCTTGAGGAAGAGACCGAGTCCCGGCCATTGATCTGCCTCCAAACTGCACGGTCGAGTGAAAAGGAGGGCGATGGCCGGCATCATATCATGATTGAGGCGCACGGATACCGATGGTTCCGTTCCGGCGGTCTCGACGAGTTGACTCACCTGCACGGAGATCAGCATTGAGACGCGTCGCTCACCATCAAAGTGGCCAAGGTGGTCCAGCTCGCCAGAACATTCGCACTGACAAGAATATTCGGGATCCCATGAATTCCGATCGCTTGCGTCCCCCGTGGCGGCTTCCTTCTGGCCTTCATCCTCTCCAAGACGGGCGGCTGAAGGCGGAGCGGCCAGCGCCAGCCTGCGGCGGCGCTGGCGATCCTGCTACAGGCTGCTGTCGTAGCGGGACATTTCCTCGCGATACCGCGCCGTCATCCGGTCCTGATCTGCGGGAGGGAGTTCCTCCTTGAGGTGGAGGAAACGGTCATTTTCCTCTTCATACACGTGGTGGGCGACAGCGCCGCGAATATGTTCGAGTTTTTCGCGCCAATCCTGGCTGAGGGGATCGATCGCCTCCAACATGGCCAGCTGCACCTTGGCGGCCTGCTGTTCCTCATATGTCATGGCCATGTGCGTTTTGTGATCGTGCGACAGTTGCGGATAGATGACCGCCTCTTCCGCACTGGAGTGGCTGGTCAGCAGGGCGGCGAGCTTGCGATGGGAGCGTGTGCGGCTTGGCGCATCGGCGGCCGCTTGCGCCTCGGCGAAGGCCGCTTCGATCTGCTCATGATGCTGGAGGATCTGGTCCAGCCAATCGCCGGGCGCGGCGGCGGCGCGGGCCTTTTGCCGGGCCTTGGCGCGGTCTTCTTCACTTTCTGGCGGAGTGACCGCCGCAACGATCCTGTCGAGGACAGACATTATATGCTCCTTTTGCTGATCGGATCGGCCCATCCCGTTCACGCATGGACCGGCAATTCAGCAATCGCATCGAGGTCCGGAGGGTTCCGGCATCCGTTTTGAAAAGGAGGTTGCGCTAACCCAGATTGCAAGGCGGGAGATGGGCCGCCCGTGACCAGGCGGCGATCTTTTCCACTCGCTGATCAAGCGGAGGAACTCCACCTTTGTTTGGTCATGAGGTGTGCCATCTTCATGGAAGATATTATGGAGCCAGCGTTCCTTCAGCCCTTCGATCTTCGGATTTTCCGACTTGTCCCAGAATAGGTGTGTCTGCGTCTTGCCCTTGACCACGTCCAGCAGAAGGTGCCGACCTCATGCTCCTTGGCCACGGGCCGGATCGCCAAGAAGTGCTGCCCGCAGGACGCGCCATATATTCAGTGCACATCAGGGGACGGTCCATGGCTTTGAGCCATTTGAGGCGCTGCGCGAAATCTTCGGCGATGCCGTAATTGTGGAAGCAGATGATGTCCGAATTGCCCGTCTGAGCACGCTGGATGGGGCTCAGCAGATCGGGCGCCGGCCAGTCGCCGAGCCAAATGCCGCTGGCAGGCGGCTGCATCGGCTTCATATCACGTGCCAGCCGAACGCATCGACAAGCAGCGGCACGATGAGGTCCGCCTTCGCTTCACCGGATCGCACAGCGCGACCCGGATCGTTATCGGGTTCGTTTCAGATGTCCCATGCCAGCATGCGCGGCTCCAGACCGAAGCGACCGAGGATGCCGCGGACATAATCCTGCAGACGGTGATGCTCGTCCGCATTTTGAAGCGCGGACATGCCGGACGATTGCACCCAGCCGCTGTTATGCACGCCTTCGCGCCGCTCCGGCTGCGGCCCCAGCGCGGGTTCCAAATGCCAACGATGCGGTGAGAAAACCCTGGCTATCCTCCAGCCATAGCAGGTCGTGCAGATAGACGAACCGAGTTCATGCCCACTGACGCGGCCAGCGCGAACTCGCGATCGACGGTCGGCAGGTCGAAAGTGCTCTCCTGCTACATCTCCAGTTGGTTCATTGCGTTAAAGCGTGAGATTGCATCCTATCAGCCAAGGCCGAGCCTTGAGCCAAGCATGCGCCGCCTCCGGCGTCCGACGTTGTTCATCATTTTCCCGCTCGCGACCTCGTCCAGGTCGACGGCTCTTCTGGCGCGCCACTACGGACCGGCACAGTTTAGAACACGGGGCTTAACGGGCTCTGAGTAAGTGGAATTTCCGATCGATTGCGTGCGGAAATCATGCTGCGTTTTGCAGCAATTCCGCCCGGAAATGCTGGGCAAAATGTTCTATTGCCGAAAGGAGCGAGGGAAGCTGCGGGCCTCGGCCGGTCCCGAGGGCGACATTGCTCGGGCGAGGGGCGGCCCAGCCCAATGTCTGATGGGGCACGGCATGCACCTTCGCGACGTCGTGACCGCAACTCGTGGCGATGCGTTTGGCGAAATCCGCCCAAGAAAGCGCCTCGTCATTGGCAAGATGCCAGATGCCGGTTTCGCCGTCGATCAACAGGTCGAGTGACGCTGTGACCAGATGCGGAACATAGGTGGGCGTCACGATAAGATCGTCGGGCGCGAGCACGGCTTCGCCACGTTGGAGTGACCGGATGACGGCGGTGGCGAAGTTGAAACCATCATGGGGCGAGAAGAAAGCCGCCGTGCGGATGATGAGATGACCGCCTGGTAACTGACCGATGCCAGCCTCCATCTCCGCCTTGCTGCGGCCGTAGCTGTTGCGCGGCGCGACGGAGTCGGTTTCGACATAGGGGGCGCCTTTGGTCCCGTCAAAGACAAGGTCGCTGGAAAAGGAGAGGGTGGGAATACCGCGACTGTCGCATGCCTCCGCCAGCGCAATGGCGCCATGCGTGTTGGCAAGCAGGCAGGCGTCTTGTTCTGCCTCCGCCTCATCGACGCGCACCCAGCCGGCCGTGTTGACGACAGCCCACGGGCGGATTTTGTCCAGGATCGCTTCGACGCAGGGGCGATCCGTAAGGTCCATGTCCTGGCGGCTGGTCAGTATGAAGGGAATGTTGCGCAGCGAGCAGGCGCGCGCCGTTGCTTGCCCAAGCGTGCCGGTTGCGCCGCTGATCAACAGCGGCTGGCGATAATCAGGCCGGCGGAGCGGGCCGATATGCTGGGCGATCGGTGCAGGACGGGCGACTGCGGGATGCGCGAAGCGCGTCGGCCGCTGCCACCAGCCGGCGCCCTCCGCCATTAAGGGACGGCTGCTTTCGCCCGACAGGGCCTTCAAGAGTGGGACCATAGCGGTAGGGCGAGGATTGCCGCTGCTGACATCCCAGACGCCCGTCTCATAGAGCCCGGGCCGGGTAAGAAGCGTGTCCCATCCGCTGCTGCCCAGCAGTGACCAGACCGTGACTGCCTCTACCGGTACGCCCCGGCTGTTGAGGCGGCTCGCAATGTCCCATGCCTGCGCCATCCAGCGGAGCTGCTCTTCGCGGGTGCAGCCATTGTGCACCTCGGTAATCGCCAACGGCAGGCGATATCGTTCCCATGCCTCGCCCAGTGCGCCCTCCAGGCCCTGCGAGGATGGCGACAGCACGCGCACGGCCTCTACGTCGGCGTAAAGCTGCGTTTCGCTGCCGCCATGCAGATGTTGGGGATAACGCTGCAGCCGGTGATCGAGGAAGCGGTCGCTGGTGAGATAATGATTGATGCCGATGACGTCCGGCGGACAGGGATTGTCCAGGATCGTCCGCAGCCGCTGCTCGAAACCGAAGCCAGCAATGCGGGCCCAGAAGGGATGATCGCGATCGACCTTCCCGCACAACAAGTCCCATCCCGCCCAGCGGCGCATATTGTCGAAGGTCGCCTGTTCCCGAAGCGCGGCGGTGGCGTAGGTTCTTCCCAGATCGTCGGTCTGGATCAGACGCGCGGCGGGATTGACCTGCCTGATGGCGCGCATCGATAGCCGCGTCGCGTCGACCTGGTTGAGCAGCGCTCGCCAGAAATCTCGTTCGGAGCGCAAATGTGGATACCAGTGGCCGTAAAGGGCGGAAAAGCGTGCGGTGGTCAGCGGCTCGTTCACCGGGGTCCAGTCGGTGATCCACGGATAGCGCTCCGCGACATTCTGCGCATGCCTCGCCAGCCCCGCCGCAAAGCCGTCGTCCACCAGGCTGGTGTAATGCGGTCCGCTGCCATGATGGATGAGGCCCGCGATGACGCGGATGCCGTGTTCGCGCAGCCGGGCGAGCCTTCGATCGGTCCATTCCCATTCGCATTTTTCCGGCCGCTCCGGACTGACCCTTTCCCACAATATCGGGTAACGAACGGCGCTGATGCCGAGCTCGGGGAAACGATCGATATCTTCCAGCCGGTCCTCATGACCGCTGAGGCGGATCTGATCGCCATAGCGCTCATGCACGCGATTGACGGTGCATTCCACCCCGCCCCACAGCTGCATCTTCTCGGCCATTTCGATCCTCCATGTCGGTTTTATAAAGAGGGAGCGTCGATGATCGTGCCTCCGACTTGGTCGAAACAGATCCAGGCCTCAAGGGGGCACAGCACAATAGCGCCGATCAGCCAACTTAGATCAGCGGCGGTCCGGGAACAGGGTTCGGACACCATTGGTTTGACTGTCGTTCACAAAGTAGAAAGGTATGCGCTTATGGTTCCGCCCCACTCGTCGTCTTGGCACGGAACTGGATCGGACCCGAAACCTGACGCGCACACCGTAGTTTGTTTTAGTCATTTACGTTGGAACTTCGTTTTTCAACGTCCGCAGCATTTGATGAGCCGTTTTGCCAGGCAGTCCCGCGTCGTTTTTTGGGAGGAGCCCTGCCATGTCGCTGAGTTGGAGGGCCCCGACCTTTGTGTCGAAACCTGTCCGCTGACAGGGGTTATCGTCATCACGCCCCAACTGCCCGCTGCTTTGCCGCGAGAGCAGGAGGGCGAAGTGCTGAAACAGCTGTTGGACTTATATCTGGCCGGAGAAGCAGGGCCTTTCATCCGCTGGTATTACACGCCGATGATGCTGCCCTTTTCGGAGCATGTCATGGCTGACTGCATCGTCTATGACTGCATGGACGAGCTCGCCAATTTCAAAGGCGCGCCGCCCGAATTACTCCCGCTGGAACAGCGCCTGTTATCGCAGTCCGACCTTGTGTTCACCGGCGGCTACAGCCTTTACGAAGCAAAACGGGACAAGCATCCCATCGTCTTCCCTTTCCCCTCAAGTGTCGATGCCGGACATTTCGCGCAGGCGCGTTTCAATCTAGGGAAGAGCGAGCCGGATGGGCGGCCGAGGCTAGGATTTTACGGTGTCGTCGATGAGCGAATGGACGTCGATCTGCTCGCCGCACTTGCCGATGCGCGGCCCGACTGGGTGCTGGAGATTATTGGGCCGGTCGTGAAGATCAGCGAGGATGACCTGCCCCGGCGAGCCAACCTCCATTTCCTTGGTGGTCGATCTTATGAAGATTTGCCGGCCTGTATCTCGGATTGGGACGTGGCGCTGATGCCCTTCGCCATCAACGATGCGACGCGTTTCATCAGTCCCACCAAGACGCCTGAATATCTGGCGGCGGGGAAGCCGGTCGTATCTACGCCCATCGCGGACGTCGTGCGCCACTATGGCGGGATCCAGGCCGTGAAGATCGCACCGGCAGGAGAAGCCTTCATCGCTGCCTGCGATCAGGCGCTGGCGCTGGCGCAAGGGGGCGGGCAATGGCTGAAGGAAGCGGACCAACTGCTTGCCGGCATGTCGTGGGACAAGAGCTTCCAGCAGATGGACCGGCTGATTAAGGGCGCCTTGTCGCGCGGCGCGCATGCGCACCCAATCGTGTCGCCCACATCATGGAACAGTAGCCGGTCCCACCATTATGATGTCATGGTCGTGGGTGCGGGCTTTGCCGGGGCGGTAATGGCCGAGCGCCTTGCCGCTGACGGGGGCAAGAGGGTGCTGGTGGTCGATCGCCGCCCTCATATCGCGGGCAATGCCTTTGATGAATATGATGCAAACGGTGTCCTGATCCATCGCTACGGTCCGCACATCTTCCACACGAACAGCGAGGAGATTTTCACCTATCTGTCGCGCTTTACCAAATGGCGGCCCTATGAACATCGGGTGCTTGCGGCCGTAAACGACCTGTTGGTGCCGATGCCAATCAACCGCACCACGATCAATCTGCTCTACAAGGTCGACCTGAAGACCGAGGAGCAGGCGGCTGAGTTTCTGGCCGCCCAGGCAGAGCCTGTCTCGGTTGTGCGGACATCGGAAGATGTGGTGATTTCGGCCGTCGGCCGCGAACTTTATGAGAAGTTCTTCCAGGGCTACACGCGCAAGCAGTGGGGCCTTGACCCCTCGGAACTGGACAAAGCAGTCACATCGCGGGTGCCGACCCGTACCAATGCCGATGACCGTTATTTTACCGACAAGTTCCAGGCAATGCCGCTGGACGGCTATGCCCGGATGTTTGAACGGATGCTCGATCACCCCAATATCGACGTACTTCTGGGCGTCGATTATTGCGAGGCGCGCGATGCCTATCCCCACGATCATCTGGTCTTTACCGGCCCGATCGACGAATATTTCGGCTACCGCTTCGGCAAGCTGCCCTACCGCTCCTTGCAGTTCGACCATGCGCAACTGGATTTGGAGCAATTCCAACCGGTTGCGGTCGTCAACTATCCTTCGCCGGACGTGCCTTACACCCGCATTACGGAGTATAAGCATCTCACGGGCCAGAAGGCGCCCCGGACGAGCATTACCTATGAATATCCGACGGCTGAGGGTGATCCCTATTATCCGATCCCGCGCGCGGAAAACCAGGCGCTGTTTAAACGCTATGAAGCGCTGGCGATGGTGCAGCCGGACGTGAGCTTTGTTGGGCGGCTGGCTACCTACCGCTACTATAACATGGACCAGGTGGTGGGACAGGCGCTCGCCACCTATCGGAAGATGACGCAGCGGCGTGTGCGTGAGCAGGTCCCAGGGCCAGCCACTCTCGCGTCGCGTCCTGCTTCCGGCGCTGCTTAATCGCGTCCTCGCTGCTGTTGCCGATGACGCGGCCGGAGCGTGATCCGATTTCTCTCTGATCGGATCACGCTCCGCTTTTTCATGTAAGCGGCAGGCCAGGCGAAAATCGCACTGATCGATGAAGTTGTGGCTCCATATCGAGCAGGAACAAATGTGCACCAGGCTGCTTCTCATTCCACCAGATGGAATCGAGGCGGCTTGTTGATGTTGTCCTTGATCCGCCTGGCATTATGTCCTTGAGCCGCGCGCGCGATCACTACAGCCAGCGCAGTCGGGAAAGATCGGCGATCAATTCATCGGCAAGAGTTAAGGAAACGGTGCCGGTTCCCCGCTATCTGCCCGAACCTCTCTAGGTGGCCGATTCCGGTCGTAGAAGATCCCTGCGCCACCGTCGGGCTATAGGCTGCCGATACGGCTCCGCGCGTGCTCGTTTCACCATCCGTCATGGCGCTGCCCGCCCCTCGCCTGGGAGCCCGTCCGGCACCGTGCCCGTCGTCATGTAGGTGGGTGCGAAAGTCGCGTGCCCGAATCCGTTTGGTCGGACGGGGCCAGCCCGCCGCCCCGATCAGCAAAAGAATGCTCTCTCCCGATCATGCGGTGGAGATCCAACTGCCTCCTCAGCGTTCCAGCCGATCCTGAAAACGACCATGCTATGTTAGCGCCACAAGGCAGCAACGAGCAGATAAGCGGCAGGATGCATCACTTAGGTTGGTGCGGCCTAATCCCTGTTCATGGATTATGGAACGCGCCTCTTCCGCAGCGAGTTGGTCGCTCCTCAGCAAGGAGATGATCATGGCTCAGAAAGGCGCAGGCGGAAATCCTGGGGCGATCACTGCCAAGGGTGGCGATGGCGCGAGAGGTAGCACCGGCACAGGCCGAGGCGGAGGTAATAACGCTCGGGGGAAACAAGCCGCATCCAAAAAGAAGGCCAACAAGGATGACGATCAGGACGGAGCACCTGATTAGCATCATGAACAGGTGAACGGCGGAAGCGCTGACGTCTACTTCGTCAATGCGATCGCGCGCGAAACAACACTGTTCATCGAACATCATAGTTGAACCTTATTCCTCAGCGCTGACAGTCACACAAGAAGATGACCTCGAAACCCGGCAACCGACGACGCGGTGATAATTTGGGTCAGCCATCCCTTCCCGCGGCACGCGGCCTCGTCACCGCGACGCTGGTCATCGGAGTGGGCCTGAGCGGCTTCTTCGACGGTATATTGTTGCACCAGATCCTCCAGTGGCATCATCTGCTCAGTTTGGTGCAGGATGAGCGGCTTCGCGCCGTGACAAACCAGATCCTCGCCGACGGCATATTCCACATCTTGATGTATGCGGTGGTGGTGTTTGGCCTCTGGCTGCTGTGGCGACGAAGATCGGCTTTACGCCATCACGGCGCGCGCGCCGTCGCAGGCGGCACGCTGCTCGGCTTCGGGCTATGGAATATCATCGATATAGGTCTTGTCCATTGGGTGCTTGAGATCCATCGCGTCAGGGTGGCCGTGCCCAATCCCATGGCTTACGACCTGCTCTGGCTGGGCATCCTGGGCATTGTCCCCGTGCTGGCAGGGTGGTGGCTGGCGCGAGAATCTGGAGCAAGCGGGCCGGGTGACGGCCGTCCGGCCGCAGCAATTCTGCTGTTTCTGGTTCTGAGCGGCGCCATTTTGGCAGCGCGCCCACAGCCGGGCTCCGACAGTTCGCTCATCATATTCAGGGCCGATATTCCCTTGGCCGCAGCCTACAATGCGGTCCTTGCGGCAAATGGTAGCATCAGCTTGGTCGATGGCAGAAGAGGTATCATGATCGCGTCTGTCCCAGATGACGCGAAAAGCACGCTTTACCGATCGGGCGCCCTCTTCATCACCAGGTCACCCGCTCTGGCAGGATGTGCGGCCGCCATACGGTAGGACAGTTTCGGCCCTGCTTGCTCCTTGTGCCGCCACCTCCGTCCAACCGAACTCCACCGAACCGAGCCTGCAGACTGCAAACAGGTTTGAGGAACTTCGCGCATGAAGCCCGGCAAGCCAGTACAGACAGATGAGCTGTCATGAGCAGGTCATCGCCTTGTGAACGTGAACCGGCGGTCACGATACCGCCTCCCGGGCCGCCCGGCCTGTCCGATGCTTTAAAGCGAAATATTGCGGCGCTTGAGGATCGGCGCCGCAACGAGGAGCATCAGGCGAGCACACAGGAGAAGATCGCTGAAGCAATAACCCGGTTTACCGGCAGCTTGCGATTTGTATAAACTGGCTCAACTGAACCTGGAGCTGGCGGAGCATCTGGGGCTTCGAACGGCTAATGATCCGGCGATGGAGGATCTACGCGGTATGTGGCGCCCGCAGCGGTGCTGGACGAGATAGAACAGCAGGACCGGAAGCCCACACCTTGATCCACATCCGCATCAGTGACGAGTACTCTGAGCAATTCAGGTACAACGGCAATTTGGGAACTGAGGTGGAAATCTCCCCACAGAGAAGATCAAGGCCGAGGGAAGCGGAAACCGCGCGACGGGTTTTCACCCGGCATAAGAGAAACGCGACTGCGGACCTTCGTCCATCGCTTTAGGCGGGGCATGATCGCTTCAGCCGGTGCTGTCAGACAAGGGCGAATTACTCTCCACGCGATGGACTGGGAATAGGGGCTAGGGGATCAGTTCATGAGAGACGGCCACTCAGCCAAATCAGCTGAGCGTCTATCCCTATAGGTCTGTCGATCGACGAGGCGGCGTTCCTGTGCGAAGTGGTTGTGACGTCAACCGATGCGAATTTCTGTAGCGACCTTATTTCCGTGAAGCGCCGCATGACCCGCTCCCGTAGTCAAGGGGGAGACTGTTCTCGACCAGATCGTTCGACCACCGACCGATTTCACGCTTCGTCCGGTTGCCGAGCTCATCCATTGCCGCGCCGTAGAAACGCAGGCCGTCAGCAATGATTGCCTCTGGTGATCCATGACGCTTGAGGGCCCTCTTTATGAAGGAGAGCGCAGCCGCCTTGTCCCGGGATTCGTGACGTAGCTTACCAGGATCGCGCCTTCTGATCGACGGCCCGCGCCAGAGATAGACAACCTCGCCATTCACCTTGACGAACATCTTATCAAGGTGCCAGCGCCAGTGCCGGAACCCTTGCATTCGGTTGATCCGCTGCCGGCGCATGTCGCCGGCAAACAGCGGGCTGAACCGGTTCCACCCGTAGCGCAGCGTTTCATAGCTGATATCGATGCCACGCTCGAAGACCAGGTCTTCCACGTTCCTGAGACTTAGCGGGAAGCGCACGTACATCGTCGCTGTCAGCCGGATCACCTCGGGCGACGAGTTGAAGTAGCGGAAGGGATTATCAGCCTCGGGGCGGTTCATGCCTCCACTTTAGCAGCGGCCGGAGGGACGTGCCAATTTGCTCTGACAGAGCCGTTATCGGTGTCCATGTATGATTTTTCGCACCTAAGGCCCGACCAAGCAACATTCATCAGGGCAACCGGGTTGCCGATGATACCGGTAGGGCTGTTGCTCCCGTACGAGGACGTGCACGAGAAGCCATGTTAATCGAAGCTCACTCATCGTGAGCCGGAACCAAATCCCTGCGTGACGCTTGACGGTCATGGCTTGGAGGTAAACGTCAATGGTCGGGCCGCTCGTTCCTATTCCGGTGCAAGGCCCGCGAGGGAACCAACTCCCCGCCTATGTTGGTAATGGGGTCATCGGCCTGCGGGTGCGCGAAGTCCCGCTTCTGCCGGGGTCTACGATCCTGAACGGCGTCATTGGCCTGCACAGCGAGGACCCCATAGAGGCGGCCATTTCGGTCCCCTATCCCTTATCGGGCGATATCGGTCTCCAGGAAGCTTGGCTGTCGGAGCAGCCCTGGTCGGTCAGCGAAATGGAGCAGGGCTACGATTTCGGAACGGGCGAACTGGTCAGCAGCTTTCTTTTCTGCGTCGGCGATGCAGCCGTGCGGGCGCAGATCACGACCTTCGTCAGCCGCAGCGATCCCGCGCTCGCCTTGCAGGAGGTGGAATTGCGGTCCGAAACGCTCTGCGAGGTCAGGCTGCGAGCGATGGTGGCGACGGCAGACGTGCGCGGTCACGCCGCGAAGCGGCAGCTGGGAGAAAATGCTCAGGGCGCCGACGGCGTCCTGCTCTGGATACCCGAAGGCGCAATGAGTTGTTGCGGCATCGCGTTCCATAGCGAATGTCCAGCGGCGGAGGGTGAACCGCAATTCCGGCAGAAGCATGGATCGGGCGCGCTGACAAAGGAATTTCGTATAAAGCTTAAGCCCGGCACGCCGGCGCGGATGCAGCAGATTGCCGCCATGGTTCCATCCGTTGCGCATCATAGGCCCGACGAGGAAGCGGTCCGCCGACTGGCGAAGGGCGTTGATCTGGGTTTCGACAGACTGCGGGCGCTCAATCGCGGCAGCTGGTCGCAGCTGTGGCAAGGACGCATAGTCGTCGAAGGAGCGAGCAGCGAACATCAGCGGCTGATCGACGCCGGCTTTTTCTACCTCAACAGTTCGGCCCATCGGTCCTCGCCGGCCGCGACATCCATGTTCGGTCTGGCGAGCTGGCCTGATTATAATTATTATTACGGCCATGTGATGTGGGACGTTGATGCCTTCTGCGTCCCCCCGCTTCTGCTGATACAGCCCGACGCGGCGCAGAGCTTGCTGGATTTCCGTGCCGGGCATGTCGATGCCGCCCGTGCCTACGCGAAGCTGGACGGTTCTCACGGGATGCGTTTCCCCTGGCAGGCCGCGCCGCTGTCGGGAGAGGAGGCGAGTCCCGGGGCGGGGCCCGGGGGGGCGGATGGGGGGGCTGTGTGCCGGGAGGGGGCGCG